>NZ_JXTH01000073.1 GCF_000836725.1 Anoxybacillus thermarum
TCCAAGCGGGTTGAACAGGCCAAACGGAAGGCAGGACGGTTGTGGGCAGATGTGGTGCGTCAGAATCTACCGTGTCTGCAGCGGTCATCCGGGACGCCGATCCATCAAGCGTTGTCGGCGCTTCGGGATTTTGGTTGGGTGTAAAAAAATGGAATACAATATCATCACTTCAAGATGAGGGATGAGAGTCCAAAAGCGCTTACGATATCAATTCCTGAAAATGGTTCGCTAACTAGTGATTGACAACACCCGTAGTGAACCGAAAAAATGTTCTCCACAAAGTCTTGACTGACTCTTTTATAAATAAAGGGGTGACAACTTTATCCACTTCGTTTATAATAATCTCTAATTATATAGAAATGTACCATATTTTTTAGCTTATATAAAGAAAGGATGAGATGAATGAGTAACGAACGATTAGATGAGCTGAGAGCAAAGGTTGATGATTTAAATTTACAGTTGTTAAAGTTAATTAATGAACGTGGACGTCTTGTTCAAGAAATTGGAAAAATTAAAGATGCGCAAGGAACGTATTTTTATGATCCTGTTCGTGAAAGAAAAATGTTGGATTTAATTTTAGAACATAACGATGGCCCGTTTGATACGGCGACGTTAAAACATATTTTTAAAGAAATTTTTAAAGCAGGCCTTGATTTACAAGAAGACGATCATAAAAAAGCATTGCTCGTATCAAGAAAGAAAAAGCCGGAAAATACAATTGTCGATGTGAAAGGGGAAAAAATCGGCGATGGCAATCAATATTTTGTCATGGGACCATGCGCCGTTGAAAGCTATGAACAAGTGGCGGAAGTTGCACAAGCAATCAAGCGTCACGGTTTAAAATTGTTGCGAGGGGGAGCGTATAAACCACGCACATCACCGTACGACTTCCAGGGACTTGGAGTAGAAGGGTTAAAGATTTTAAAACGTGTGGCGGATGAGTTTGATTTAGCAGTTATTAGTGAAATTGTGACCCCTGCAGATATTGAAACAGCGCTCGATTATATCGATGTCATTCAGATCGGGGCGCGCAATATGCAAAACTTTGAGTTGCTGAAAGCGGCTGGGCAAGTGAACAAACCGGTGTTGTTAAAGCGCGGGCTAGCTGCAACGATTGAAGAATTTATTCATGCCGCAGAGTACATTATGTCGCAAGGGAACGGACAAATCATTTTATGTGAACGTGGTATTCGAACATATGAAAAAGCAACGCGCAACACGCTTGACATTTCTGCTGTGCCGATTTTGAAAAAGGAAACGCATTTACCTGTCTTTGTCGATGTGACACATTCAACAGGGCGTCGGGATTTACTTTTACCTTGTGCGAAAGCAGCGCTTGCGATTGGAGCGGATGGCGTCATGGCAGAAGTGCATCCTGATCCTGCTGTGGCGTTATCTGATTCTGCACAACAGATGGATATTGACCAATTCAATGAGTTTATGGAAGAATTAAAATCATTTCAAAAACAATTTGTAAAAGCATAACGAAAAGAAGCTGGTGATTTGTTCGCCAGCTTTTCTTTTTCTTATGAATTTATTTGTGAAAACGTTGCACTTAGGTAATCATTTATCGTATGATATTTTTACATAAAATTGCGATGTACGACAGTTTTCGATATATAGAGCGCTGAAAAGGAGTGTGTATGTGATGAATGTAACAATTTATGATGTAGCAAGAGAAGCAAACGTGTCGATGGCGACCGTTTCACGTGTAGTAAATGGGAACCCAAACGTAAAGCCTTCTACACGCAAAAAAGTGTTAGAAGTCATTGAGCGACTCGGATATCGTCCAAATGCGGTGGCGCGCGGATTGGCAAGTAAAAAGACGACGACAGTTGGAGTCATTATTCCAGATATATCAAGCATTTTCTTTGCGGAAATGGCTCGCGGTATCGAAGATATTGCAACAATGTATAAGTATAACATTATTTTAAGCAATTCAGATCAAAATAAAGAAAAAGAGCTGCATTTATTAAATACAATGCTTGCGAAACAAGTCGATGGCATTTTATTTATGGGTGGCGATGTCACGGAAGAGCATGTCGAGCAGTTTAGAAAGTCAGATGTACCGATTGTATTAGCTGCAACCATTGAAAAAAATAATATTATTCCATCTGTCAATATTGACTATGAGCAAGCGGCATATGATGCGGTACATATGTTAATCGAAAAAGGACATAAACGGATTGCTTATGTGACAGGACCGTTAAATGATCCAATTAACGGACTGAAAAAATTAGCTGGTTATCGCCGCGCTTTAGAAGAAGCGAATATTGCTTATGATGATGAGCTTGTTGTTGAAGGCGACTACACGTATGATTCAGGAATGGAGGCATATGAAAAACTGGCCGAACTTGCCCAGCGACCAACAGCGATTTTTGTTGGGACAGATGAAATGGCGCTCGGAGTCATTCATGGGGCACAAGACCGTGGTGTGCGCATTCCAGATGAATTAGAAGTAGTCGGTTTTGATAACACTCGTTTAGCGACAATGGTTCGCCCGAAGTTGACGACAGTCGTACAGCCAATGTACGATATCGGTGCGGTGGCGATGCGTTTATTAACAAAATATATGAACAAAGAACATGTGGACAATCACATTGTTGTATTACCGCATCGAATTGAATATCGCGATTCGACAAAATAAGCGGCAACTAGTTTTTTCATGAGGAAAGATGCATATTTTACGTGTATACAAACATAGAAAGGGTGTCCAGATACTTTTGGAACACCCTTGTTATTTTGTTATAAGTTTAACCGTTGTTTATTGCTTCGAATCGGTTGAAGTGCTTTGATGACAGTTTGGGCATTTTTTTCTGTAATTTCTGCCTTTCTCGGAATGGGTGGATATAAGTCGTCCGGGTCATCCCACTCGAGTGGCAAAGAAACAGGGGCATGTTGTTGCCAGCGGGCAATCCATTCTTTCGGTAAAGGTCCAGAAATATCGGATTGTTCTGTCATTTCGAGCCATAATAGCGCCCATGCACGCGGAACAACGCGCCAAATGTCGTATCCTCCGCCACCGACTGCAATCCAACGACCGTTGCAATATTGATGAGCAATTTGATGTGCGAGTTTTGGAATTTCGCGATAAATGCGCATCGTCGCACATAAATGAGTTAACGGATCGTAATAGTGAGCGTCCACACCGTTTTGGGTTAAAATGACGTCAGGCCGAAAGAAGTCGGCGATTTCCATGAGTGCTTCTTTATATGCTGCTAGCCAAGACTCATCTTCTGTAAATGCGTCGACAGGAATGTTAAATGAGTAGCCATATCCTTTCCCTTGTCCTCGTTCATTCACATTTCCTGTACCAGGGAATAAGTAACGTCCTGTTTCGTGAATGGAAAATGTACAAACATTTGGGTCGTCATAAAACGTCCATTGTACTCCATCACCATGATGGGCATCTGTGTCGACGTATAAGACACGGACACCGTATTTTTCTTGCATATATTTAATGGCGACAGAACTGTCATTATAAATGCAAAATCCGGATGCTTTGCCGCGGAATCCATGATGAAGCCCTCCGCCTAAACTGAGCGCATGCTCAGCTTTTCCAGAAAGGACGTAATCAACCGCTGTTAATGTTCCCCCGACAAGAAGGGCGCTCGCTTCATGCATGTTTGGAAAAATAGGTGTATCTTCCGTTCCTAAGCCATAATTGATTGCAATTTCTTCTGAAAGTATTCCTTTCCCCGCTTTTTTTACCGCTTCAATATAATCTATATCGTGAACAAGAGCTAGTTCTTCATCTGTTGCTAGACGCGGTGCTACAATTTGTGAGTCATGGAGCGCGCCGACCGTCTGTAATAAGTCATACGTTAGTTTGACGCGCAATTGGTTGAACGGATGGCGATCATGGAATTTGTACGTTTGAAACGCATCGGAATAAATGAATACGCTATTTTTGCTCATGATGAAGCCCCCGGCAAGTTTGGCCATAATACGTCGTATCCTTGCGTTTTTAAATCTTCAATAATCGCCATCGGGTTCATCGTTTGAATACGAAATACGAGCACTTTATACTTTTCATCTTGGTCAGGATATACGAGAACACTTGAAATATTAATGTTTCTTTTTTGAAACATGGAAGCGACTTCACATAACATCCCTGTTCGGTTCGGTACTTTAATTTCAATTTGCGAACCGGGCTGATGAGCTCCTGTTAACTGTACGAGCGTATATAATAAATCGCTCTCTGTAATAATACCGACAAGTTTATTTTCTTTGACAATCGGCATGCAGCTGATGCGATGTTCGTAAAATAAAGCTGCCACTTCTTCGACAAAATCAAGCGGGTGACCTGTAATGACGTTTGTTTTCATAATGGTGCTTAACGGCTTTTGTAAATCTTCTAGATGCTCATTGGCATGGAAAATCGATGGACTTGCATCGCGTAAATCACGATCCGTGACGATTCCAATAACATGATATTCATCATCAACAATTGGTAGGTGACGAATGTTTTTTTGCTTCACAATGTTTAGCGCGTCGGCAATTGTATTTGACGGCTTTAATGCGATGACATCCGTTTTCATCATTTGTTCGACAATCATTTCCCCATCCCCTTTGTTTTTAATACATAAAGCGGTTCATAAAGCGAAGTTGATCAAACTTTTGAATTGATTGTTGATCGACGCGCTTCCCAATACGCGCCATTAAGCAGTTAGCCGGATGTGAACAAATTTCAGGGTCATCCGTTGCATACCAGACAAGTCCGCCCGCGTTCATCATTTTCTCCATTACTTTTCGATATTCCCATACGTTCAAACCGGTTCGCTTTAAATCCCAATGCCAATAGTATTCGGTCGTAATAATGATGTAATCTTCCATCGCATCGTCCATCATAGCCACTTTCAATAAATTTTTCCCGACACCACACCCTCGAAAGTCTGGAATGACTTCGATTGCCCCGAGCTCAATTAAATTTTCCATCTTCCCTTGTGACCATCTTTCAAGGGGATCAGGATATAAAAAGGTGACGTAGCCAACGATCGTGTGACCGTGGCGGGCAATAATAATTCGTCCTTCAGGAAGGCCTGCAATTTCAATGAGCGCTTGATGTTGTTGGTGCGGTTGCCGAAACGCTGTTAAATCATGATGAAATTCATAGCTAGCCAACTTTTCTGGGGAAATCGGCCCTTCAATAATTAACGTTCCTTTCGGTGTTTTTAATTGTTTTGCGTTATATGTTTTTTTATGCTCCATTGCCCCACCGCCTACTGAAATAATCTCACTTCAATTATACATAAAAAAATAAAAATTAAATCGTTTTCATAATAAACATTAATGAAAATTTTTTAAAAATTGAGAAATTGTTTATAGTATAATATAATACGAATGTAAACACTTTCAAACAAGGGGGAGTTTGGGATGATTAAGGTGGAAACGCTACCAGTCATTCAAGGGGATTTCAACTTGAAAAACTACGAAGAAACGTATAAGACGTTTGACTGGTCTGAAGCAGAAAAGCATTTTTCGTGGTATGAAACAGGAAAAGTAAACATGGCGTACGAAGCGATTGATCGCCATGTAGAAACGTTCCGGAAAAACAAAGTGGCTCTCTATTATCGTGATGCAACAAGAGAAGAAAAGTACACATTTAAAGAAATGAAGGAGTTTTCAAACAAAGTAGCCAACGTGTTAAAAGAAGTGGCCGATGTAGAAAAAGGAGATCGCGTCTTCATTTTTATGCCTCGCTCGCCTGAACTGTACTTCTCTGTGCTTGGCGCAATTAAACTTGGCGCAATCGTCGGACCTCTTTTTGAAGCGTTTATGGAAGGGGCAGTACGTGACCGTTTAGAAGATAGCGAAGCAAAAGTGATTATTACGACACCTGAGCTTTTACCACGTGTACCTGTAAATGAACTACCAGCGTTAAAATACGTATTTTTAGTTGGAGAAGACATTAAGGAAGAAGGTCCGTTTTTTGATTTGAAAAAGCGGATGAACGCAGCAAGCAAACATTTTCATATTGAATGGGTCGGACGCGAGGATGGACTCATTTTACATTATACATCTGGTTCAACAGGAAAACCAAAAGGCGTACTGCATGTGCATAACGCGATGATTCAACATTATCAAACGGCAAAATGGGTATTAGATTTAAAAGAAGATGATGTGTATTGGTGCACGGCTGATCCAGGCTGGGTGACAGGAACATCGTACGGCATTTTCGGTCCATGGCTTTGTGGCGCTTCAAACGTCATTGTAGGTGGCCGGTTTAATCCTGAAGCGTGGTATAAAACGATCGAAGATTATGGCGTTACGGTATGGTATAGTGCACCGACAGCTTTCCGCATGTTGATGGGGGCTGGCGATGAATTAGTGAAAAAGTTTAATTTAGGCTCACTTCGCCATATTTTAAGCGTTGGGGAACCTTTAAACCCAGAAGTTGTCCGTTGGGGAATGAAAGTGTTCAATCGCCGTATTCACGATACATGGTGGATGACAGAAACAGGGGCACAACTCATTTGTAACTATCCGTGTATGGAAATTAAACCGGGATCGATGGGGAAACCAATTCCGGGAGTAAAAGCTGCAATCGTTGACGATCAAGGGAATGAGTTACCGCCATATCGCATGGGCAATTTAGCGATTAAAAAAGGTTGGCCTTCGATGATGCGCGCGATTTGGAACAATCCACAAAAATATGAGTCGTACTTCTTACCGGGTGATTGGTATGTATCTGGCGATTCGGCATATATGGATGAAGATGGATATTTCTGGTTCCAAGGACGGATTGATGATGTCATCATGACAGCGGGAGAACGTGTTGGTCCGTTCGAAGTGGAAAGCAAACTCGTTGAACATCCTGCGGTTGCAGAGGCAGGTGTCATCGGAAAACCAGATCCGGTGCGCGGTGAAATTATTAAAGCGTTTGTTGCTCTTCGTGAAGGGTACGAGCCATCAGAAGAATTAAAAGAGGATATTCGTAACTTTGTGAAAAAAGGTTTAGCTGCGCATGCCGCACCACGTGAAATCGAGTTTCGTGATAAGTTACCAAAAACGAGAAGTGGAAAAATTATGCGTCGCGTTTTGAAAGCTTGGGAACTAAACTTACCGACAGGCGATTTATCAACAATGGAAGACTAAAAAAATCGGGCCATGCCCGATTTTTTTAGTTTGTTGATGGCTGTTCTTCTGCTGGTTCCTCATCTGTCGGTTGCTCAGGTTGTATATCAGGCAACATGCGAATGATATTAGATGGATTCGATTCCAATCCAGCAATATCAACAGCCGTCACGTAATATATTCCTTGCTTTAACGGTATGTTTTTTTGTTCGCCTTTACGTATTGTTGCGATAACTTGAAACGCAGCTGTTTCGGATGCCGCATAATATACTCGATAACCAATGACGTCTTGTTCATGATGTTCGTTCCAAACGAGTGCCGATCCTTTTTGTTGTGCAGCTAGTGGATCCGGTTTTTTCCCGTTTTCTTGAAGCGTTTTTGCCACAAATACATGTTTCCATTTATCGTTTTGCGGGAGTAATTTGCTCAAATCTTTTATATGCTGAATGCCCCACTGTTCAAGTAACGAAGCGTCAATCATTACGCCTTCTTTTGTAAATTCTTTCGGTGTTGTCGGTAAAGAGGCATATCGCTCTCCATTTAATTCAACGAAAGCTCCGCTAATCAAGTACGTATCTTCTGTTTTCGGCACAAATGCCGTATTGAACAAATCGCTTTCGATAAGTCCGAATCGTTTACATGTTTCTGATGGGAGCAATCCAGAAATTGCACAATATGAGCGTTGAACAATTCCTCCAGGCATATGGAATCGTTCTTTCGGAGCGATTAGTTCTGGGTGAATATCGTACGCCCCATTCATCAGTTGCGCCCATAGCAATAAGTTTCTTTGGGAATATGATAGCCCTTTATAGCTTTTTTCAAGCGGTTTTGGTGTATCGTATCCTATCCAAGTGCCGAATGTGACATTCGGATTTGTCGCGACAAACCAAGCGTCCTTTGTGTTTTGACTCGTCCCTGTTTTTCCCGCCCAATCTGCTGAAAATTTTAACTTGCCATTTAAAAAAGCAGCTGTACCTGAGCGAATGACGTCGCGCATCATATCGATTGTTAAATATGCTGTTTGAGGTGAAAATACTTCCACTGGTTTTGGCTCGTGTTCATATACAACGTTCCCGTTTTTATCGACAATTTTTTCAATTAAGTACGCGTCAATGAATTTCCCGCCATTTGCAAACGTTGCGTATGCATTGACGTTTTCTTCAATCGTTACTCCTTTTGTTAGCCCACCGAGCGCAAGAGATAAATTATATCCATCTCCCGTTGTTAAACTTGTGAAGCCCATTTTTTCTAAATATGAAATAGGGCGTTGGTCGATGATGCGCGCATATGTCCGAATTGCAGGAATGTTATACGATTTTTTTAGCGCATGACGAACCGATGTTAAGCCATGTGTTTTACCATCTGCATTTTTTGGCCGATATGGACCTTGTTGTGTAGGAATTTCTAAATCAATATCTGGAATGACAGATCCCGGTTGAACAATGCCCATTTCCATTGCTGGTGCATAAACGAGAAGCGGCTTCATCGTTGAACCGTTCGAACGGTATGCTTGAGTTGCGTGATTAAGTTGTTCCCGTTTATAATCTCGTCCGCCGACAAAGCTAATAATACGCCCTGTTTTGTTTTCGATTAAAATCGCTCCGACTTCTACCGGTTGACGAACGGAAATGATTTGTCCTGTTTTTTCATCTCTTTTTCGAGCAACTGTATCGCTTCCGAAGTACGGATATTTTTCAACAATCGCTTTCATTCGTTCATATATGTCTTTATCGATCGTTGTGTAAATCGTATAGCCGTTTTGGCGTAATTGCTTTTCTGCTTTTTCCGCATATTCTTTATATAACTGGTCGTTTGAGCGCACATCTTGCCGATCGTATCCATCTTTTTTTGCTAGCAAATCAATAAAAATATCTTTCGCACGACGTTCGATTTCAAACGTCAGCCATGGATATTTTTCCACTGGGGATGGCAAGGAAGAAACAAAATCTTTCGTAACGTCGTATGCTAATGCGT
The DNA here is from genome assembly GCF_000836725.1 of Anoxybacillus thermarum. Lineage (GTDB taxonomy): Bacteria > Bacillota > Bacilli > Bacillales > Anoxybacillaceae > Anoxybacillus > Anoxybacillus thermarum. The sequence goes on from NZ_JXTH01000073.1 coordinate 9,052, forward strand.
CTTTATATTGCTCTTCTGAAATGTATCCAGCTTTTTTCATGCGCGTTAATACCGTTTTCATCCGATTTAGCGCGGGAGATAAATCGCTTTTTAGCTCCCCTTCGCTCGTAAACGGTGTATAGCGAAACGGACTTTGTGGTAGTCCTGCTAAAAAAGCGGCTTGCGGTAATGTTAATTGCTTTGCATCGATGCCGAAAACACCCTTTGCAGCGGCTTGGACGCCGGCAATATTTCGCCCAGATGCGTTTCTCCCGAAAGGTACAACGTTAATGTACGCTTCTAAAATTTCATCTTTAGAAAAAAACTTCTCAAGTCGTAAAGCGAGCAATACTTCTTTTGCTTTTCTCTCAAACGACACTTCACTCGTCAAAATTTGATTTTTTACAAGCTGCTGTGTTAATGTACTTCCTCCGCTACGTGTCGAGGAGTTTGTTGCTTCTTGGAAAATGGCACGTATAATAGCTTTTGGTACAACCCCTTTATGTTCATAAAAATGTTCATCTTCCGTAGCGATGACCGCTTGAATGAAATGAGGGGAAACTTGTGACAGTTTGACTTCATCGCGTTCTAAATCCGAACGGAAATGGCCTAGATATTCACGATTAGCAAAATAAATATGAGTTGTTTCTTCATAGTTATAAATATCTTTTTTCATTTCTTTGTAAGGAATCGGCTTAGCATCTTTCACAAGAGAGGCGAAATAGCCCGCACCGACACCGAAGGCAAAACTGAACGCGCATAAACATGCGATCAATATAATTAAACATACATTCCAAATGACTTCATATGTAATCGTGAAATGGCGCCATAGTTTTTGCCATGAAAATCGGACTTGTTTTTCTGACATAGTGACCTCCCATCCGAATTGTATTTTCATTATTATATCATAATTTGTCTTTCCGTATCGGAAAATGTCTAAATTTGTGAGTCAGTCAAGACTTTGTGGAGAACATTTTTTCGGTTCACTACGGGTGTTGTCAATCACTAGTTAGCGAACCATTTTCAGGAATTGATATCGTAAGCGCTTTTGGACTCTCATCCCTCATCTTGAAGTGATGATATTGTATTCCATTTTTTTACACCCAACCAAAATCCCGAAGCGCCGACAACGCTTGATGGATCGGCGTCCCGGATGACCGCTGCAGACACGGTAGATTCTGACGCACCACATCTGCCCACAACCGTCCTGCCTTCCGTTTGGCCTGTTCAACCCGCTTGGACT
>NZ_JXTH01000074.1 GCF_000836725.1 Anoxybacillus thermarum
GTCCAAGCGGGTTGAACAGGCCAAACGGAAGGCAGGACGGTTGTGGGCAGATGTGGTGCGTCAGAATCTACCGTGTCTGCAGCGGTCATCCGGGACGCCGATCCATCAAGCGTTGTCGGCGCTTCGGGATTTTGGTTGGGTGTAAAAAAATGGAATACAATATCATCACTTCAAGATGAGGGATGAGAGTCCAAAAGCGCTTACGATATCAATTCCTGAAAATGGTTCGCTAACTAGTGATTGACAACACCCGTAGTGAACCGAAAAAATGTTCTCCACAAAGTCTTGACTGACTCCCCACAATGACAAGCCTTGACAATATGGAAGGTCACCTTTAAAATGTACATGTATATTTGACAATTTTGAAGTGTATGTTGAATGGTTGCAATGTACATGCCGACATTGATGAAGTAACGAATTTATAGCAAGAGGAGGTGAGGACAATGGGTGAAACGATCATCTCCGCTTTGCTTGCCCTAGTCGTCGGTGCAGTTGTTGGCTTTTTTGTTCGTAAATCCATTGCCGAGGCAAAAATTGGTGGTGCACAAGCAGCTGCCAAACAAATGATCGAAGAAGCGAAACGAGAAGCAGACGCATTGAAAAAAGAGGCGCTTCTTGAAGCAAAGGATGAAATTCACAAACTTCGCGTTGAAGCAGAACGAGAAATTCGCGAACGAAGAAGTGAGTTACAAAAACAGGAAAACCGTTTGTTGCAAAAGGAAGAGAATCTCGATCGAAAGGATGAAGCGTTAAACAAGCGAGAAGCATTGCTTGAAAAGAAAGAGAATTCTCTGAATGAAAGACAACAGCATATTGAAGAGATGGAAAGCAAAGTGGAAGAACTCGTTCGAAAAGAACAAGCTGAACTAGAGCGCATTTCTAGTTTGACGCGTGATGATGCACGCCAAATCATTTTAGAGCGTGTAGAAAAAGAACTTTCGCATGAAATTGCGCTCATGGTTAAAGAAGCAGAAACGAAAGCGAAAGAAGAAGCGGATAAAAAAGCAAAAGAAATTTTATCGCTTGCCATTCAACGTTGTGCTGCTGATCATGTAGCAGAAACAACTGTATCTGTTGTGAACTTGCCGAATGACGAAATGAAAGGCCGAATCATCGGACGTGAAGGACGTAACATTCGTACATTAGAAACGTTAACAGGTATTGACCTTATCATTGATGATACGCCGGAAGCGGTCATTTTATCTGGTTTTGATCCGATCCGTCGTGAAACAGCGCGTATCGCGCTAGATAAACTCGTTCAAGACGGGCGTATCCATCCAGCACGAATTGAAGAGATGGTCGAGAAGGCGAGAAGAGAAGTGGATGAGCATATTCGTGAAGTGGGAGAACAAACGACGTTTGAAGTTGGTGTCCACGGATTGCATCCAGATTTAATTAAAATTTTAGGGCGTTTGAAGTTCCGTACAAGCTATGGACAAAATGTGCTTAAACATTCGATGGAAGTTGCATATTTAGCTGGTTTAATGGCAGCTGAGTTAGGGGAAGATGAAATGCTTGCAAGACGAGCAGGTCTCCTTCATGACATCGGAAAAGCTGTTGACCATGAAGTAGAAGGAAGCCATGTCGAAATCGGGGTAGAGCTCGCAACGAAATATAAAGAGCATCCGATTGTCATTAACAGTATTGCTTCCCATCATGGCGATACGGAACCGACGTCGATTATCGCTGTTCTTGTCGCTGCTGCAGACGCTTTATCTGCTGCTCGACCAGGTGCTCGTAGCGAAACATTGGAAAACTACATTCGTCGACTTGAGAAGCTTGAAGAAATTGCTGAGTCGTATGAAGGTGTTGAAAAATCATATGCTATCCAAGCTGGACGTGAAATTCGTATCATGGTGAAGCCGGATCTAATTGATGACTTGGAAGCACACCGTTTAGCGCGTGATATTCGCAAGCGTATCGAAGAAGAGCTTGATTACCCAGGACATATTAAAGTCACAGTGATTCGCGAAACACGAGCTGTTGAATACGCAAAGTAAAAGCTACTCCTTATTCGGGGTAGCTTTTTCGTATTGATAAATGCTTTATTTTGTGCGAAACTGAAAAATAGAGATCATGAGCATAGAAAGGGTAGTACGATGAAAATATTATTTATCGGTGATGTCGTAGGACAACCGGGACGAAAAATGATTGATGAATATGTGCCGAAACTGAAAGCAAAATATAAGCCTCATGTCATTGCTGTGAACGGTGAAAATGCAGCGGGCGGAAAAGGGATTACCGAAAAAATATATCGTCGTTTTGTAGAAATAGGAGTGCATGTAGTAACGCTTGGTAATCACGCGTGGGATAATCGTGAAGTTTTCGAATTTATTGACCAAGCGAAAGTGCTCGTTCGTCCAGCCAATTTTCCAATAGGTACACCTGGAAAAGGGATCGTATTCGTTCATGTGGAAGGATATGAGGTAGCGATCATTAGCTTACAAGGAAGAACATTTTTACCAGCGATCGATTGCCCGTTTAAAAAGGCGGATGAATTAGTCGAGATGGCACTTGCGCGAACTCCTTTTATTCTCGTCGATTTTCATGCAGAAGCAACGAGTGAGAAACAAGCGATGGGATGGTACTTAGATGGCCGAGTAAGCGCAGTAGTTGGCACGCATACACACGTTCAAACAGCTGACTCGCGCATTTTGCCAAATGGAACAGGATACATTACTGATGTCGGGATGACGGGTCCTTATGACGGTATTTTAGGAGTTGATCGCGAAGCTGTATTGCGTAAATTTTTAACAGGACTTCCCGTTCGATTTGAAGTGACGACTGGTCGGGCACAATTGAATGCTGTGCTCATTGAAATAGACGAAAAAAGTGGAAAAACAAGGTCTATCCAACGAATTATGATCAATGACGATCATCCGTATTTCGACTAGTTTCTCTTTTAAGATTTTTCTGAAAAAATACATATCGTAGCAGGAATACGAGCAAACAGGGACGAATATATAATGAACAGTACAACTTTTTATAAGCAATTGTTAGAAACGAGGAGGAGCTAGAAATGGAAATATTAAAAGTTTCAGCAAAATCTAATCCTAATTCCGTAGCTGGTGCACTTGCAGGCGTGTTAAGAGAACGCGGTGCAGCTGAAATTCAAGCCATTGGCGCAGGTGCATTAAATCAGGCCGTTAAGGCAGTAGCGATCGCGCGAGGATTCGTAGCACCGAGCGGAGTTGATCTCATTTGTATTCCTGCGTTTACGGACATTCAAATTGACGGGGAAGAGCGGACAGCAATTAAGCTTATTGTTGAGCCGCGTTAATAAACATAAACCTGTTTGCTTACATAGCAAACAGGTTATTTTTATCATATGCGAAAGAGCGAATTTTCGTATGGAGGGGTCGTTGTGCGTATATTTGACGCTCATTGTGACGTTTTATATCAACTATTTTGTGACCAAGATGTATCGTTTGAGGGGAGTTCATCGCTACATGTCACATACGATGGATTGAAGCAGGCGGGTGTAACTGTACAAGGATTTGCGATTTATATTCCGAAACATGTCAGACCAGAGTCACGCTTTTTTGTTGCGTTAGAGATGATTGATTATTTTTACGAGAAAATTGTGTCGCAACCGAATATGAAAGTTGTTCGCTCAAAAAGAGAAATCGATCAACTACAACCGAATGAAATTGGAGCGATGCTCACATTAGAAGGATGTGAAGCCATAGGAGAAAGTTTAACGCAATTGCGCACACTTCTTCGCCTCGGTGTTCGCTCTGTTGGTTTAACGTGGAATGATGCGAATATGGTAGCAGACGGTGCCTTAGAGCAACGTGGGGGAGGGTTGACGAGATTCGGAAAAGAAGTCGTTCAATTATTAAATGAACAACAATGTTGGACGGATGTATCTCATTTAAGTGAACGAGCGTTTTGGGATGTTATGGAATTAGCTCACTATCCGATCGCTTCACATTCGAATGCATATACGCTTTGTCCGCATCCTCGCAATTTGCGTGATGATCAAATTCAAGCACTCATTAAGAAAAATGGAGTGATCGGTGTGACGTTTGTTCCTCAATTTTTGCGTCACGATGCCCATATGACAACGGTGACAGATGTATTACGGCATGTCGATCATATTTGTTCGTTAGGTGGAGAAAATCACATCGGTTTTGGATCTGATTTTGACGGTATGTTTGAAACGGTTGATCAATTAGAAAATGTTTCCTATTATCCGCATTTCATTGATGAATTGTTAAAGCATTTTAAAGAGGAGCAGGTAAAAAAGTTTTTGTTTTGCAATTTTTATGAGCGCATCCCACAATAAAATCGAAAGAAAAATTCACATTTTTGTAACAAATATGTTGCAATTTTTTTTCAATAGGGCTAGAATGAAAGCGTTTAGTATATGAAATTTTTCAAAAAATTTATTAAGCGAAATGGTAGAGCTTTTTTTGGAAAAGTGCTACACTTATAATCGTAAAACGTTACGTTACAATTGATGGAACTTTAAAGGGGTGTAAGACATGATTAGTCAACTTTCGTGGAAAGTTGGAGGACAACAAGGGGAAGGTATTGAAAGTACGGGAGAGATATTCTCCATTGCGCTCAACCGACTAGGCTACTACTTATACGGTTATCGTCACTTTTCATCTCGCATTAAAGGTGGCCACACGAACAATAAAATTCGCGTTAGCACGACACAAGTTCGTTCGATTGCCGATGATCTTGATATATTAGTAGCTTTTGACCAAGAGACAATTGACTTCAACTTTCATGAGTTGCGTCAAGGTGGGATCGTCATCGCAGACGCGAAGTTTAATCCGACCATTCCGGACGAGTCAAGAGCTACGTTGTATGCGGTTCCATTTACAGATATTGCAACAGAATTAGGAACAGCATTAATGAAAAACATGGTTGCAGTCGGAGCTTCTAGCGCAGTACTCGGTCTCGATATTAGCGTATATGAAGGGGTCGTTCAGGAGATTTTCGGTCGCAAAGGTGAACAAGTTGTTGCGAAAAATATGGAAGCGATCAGAGCGGGCGCTCAGTTTATGCGTGAACAGCTTGGCGACAATATTCAATTAATGCAGCTTGAAAAAGCGGACGGCAAAAAGAGAATGTTTATGATTGGAAACGACGCGATTGCGCTTGGTGCGCTTGCTGGCGGTGCACGTTTCATGGCGGCTTATCCAATTACACCTGCATCTGAGATTATGGAATATTTAATTAAAAAGCTTCCGCAGTTTGGTGGTACGGTCATTCAAACAGAAGATGAAATCGCTGCTTGTACAATGGCTATCGGTGCAAACTATGCGGGTGTGCGTACGTTGACAGCTTCGGCTGGACCGGGTCTTTCGCTTATGATGGAAGCGATCGGATTAGCTGGAATTACAGAAACGCCGATTGTCATTGTTGATACGCAACGCGGTGGTCCAAGTACAGGTCTTCCGACGAAACAAGAGCAGTCAGATTTAATGGCAATGATTTACGGCACACATGGTGAGATTCCGAAAGTAGTCATCGCTCCGAGCACTGTACAAGAAGCGTTTTACGATATGGTCGAAGCGTTTAATATTGCGGAAGAGTATCAATGCCCAGTCATCGTTTTAACAGACTTACAGCTTTCGTTAGGAAAGCAAACCGTTGAGCCGCTAGAGTACGACAAAATTGAAATTCGTCGAGGTAAGCTTGTCACAGGAGAACTGCCTGAAATTCCAGACAAAGGTTGCTTCAAACGATATGAAGTGACGGAAGACGGTGTGTCACCACGCGTATTGCCGGGAATGAAAAACGGCATTCATCATGTGACAGGTGTTGAGCACGATGAAACAGGTCGTCCTTCTGAAGTAGCAGCGAACCGTATTGCACAAATGGATAAGCGTTTACGTAAGTTAAAACATATCCAATTCCCGACACCAGTTCATACACATGTGAAACATGAAGAAGCAGATGTGTTAATCGTTGGGTTTAACTCAACGCGCGGGGCAATTGAAGAGGCGATGGAACGTTTAGAGCGCGATGGTATAAAAGTGAATCACGCCCACATTCGTCTTATTCATCCGTTCCCGACGGAAGAAATGTTGCCGCTTGTGCAATCAGCGAAAAAAGTTGTTGTTGTTGAAAATAACGCAACAGGACAACTTGCCAACATTCTAAAAATGAACGTTGGACATGCTGAGAAAGTATTTAACGTGTTGAAGTATGATGGCAACCCGTTCTTACCGCACGAAGTTTATACAAAATGCAAGGAGTTGTTTTAAACATGGCGACATTTAAAGATTTCCGTAATAATATTAAACCGAACTGGTGTCCAGGTTGTGGCGACTTTTCTGTGCAAGCGGCTATCCAACGAGCAGCTGCCAATGTCGGACTTGAACCACACGAACTAGTTGTTGTATCTGGTATCGGTTGTTCCGGTCGTATTTCTGGTTACATTAACTCATATGGCTTCCATGGTGTTCACGGCCGGGCGCTTCCAATTGCTCAGGGGGTAAAAATGGCAAATCGCGATTTGACTGTTATTGCTGCTGGTGGCGACGGTGACGGATTTGCGATCGGAATGGGGCATACAATTCATGCTATTCGACGTAACATCGACATTACGTACATCGTCATGGATAACCAAATTTACGGTTTAACAAAAGGTCAAACATCACCGCGAAGTGAGGTTGGCTTTAAAACGAAGAGTACGCCACAAGGGTCAGTTGAGCCAGCATTGTCGATTATGGAAATGGCACTAACAGCAGGGGCAACATTCGTCGCTCAAAGCTTTTCTAGCGATTTAAAAGAGTTGACGCAATTAATTGAAGAGGGCATGAAGCATAAAGGATTCTCACTCATTAACGTATTTAGCCCTTGCGTCACATACAATAAGGTGAACACATATGATTGGTTTAAAGACAATTTAACGAGCTTAAGTTCAATTGAAGGATACGATCCGTCCGATCGCGAAATGGCGATGCAAACGTTAATGAAACATAAAGGGCTTGTGACAGGGCTTATTTATCAAAATAAAGAGCGCAAATCATATCAAGATCTTGTGCCAGGTTATAGCGAAAAACCACTAACTGAAGCGGATTTAACAATTAGTAAAGAAAAATTTGATCAACTCGTTGCAGAGTTTATGTAAGACAGAAAAGAGGGTGGTAGAGGCCATCCTCTTTTTCATGGAAAAAACATTGTTTAAAAGTCCGGAAAATAATATACTATGTTAGTGTGCATGTATGAACAAAAGAAAGGAGAATAACGATGAACGAAAAGCAACGTTTACAGTACACAGCACAAATTGAAACAGATCATCCAACGGACAAAAAATCCGCTTTGGATGAAAATTTACAGCGTCTAAAGCAAAAAACGAGCCAAGACTATGAAAAATATTTTTCAACTGTATTTGTTCCCCCATCTTTGAAAGAAGCAAAAAAACGCGGAAAAGAGGAAGTGAAATATCATAAAGATTTTTCTATCCCTGAAGAATTTCGCGGTATGGGGAACGGTCGCAAATTTTACATTCGTACGTATGGCTGTCAAATGAACGAGCATGACACAGAAGTGATGGCCGGTATTTTTATGGCACTTGGTTATGAGTCGACGGATCGTCCAGAAGATGCAAATGTCATTTTGTTAAATACATGTGCGATTCGTGAAAACGCAGAAAATAAAGTATTCGGAGAAATTGGCCACTTAAAGCCATTGAAACAAAATAACCCTGACTTATTGCTTGGGGTATGTGGCTGTATGTCGCAAGAAGAATCAGTTGTTAATAAAATTTTAAAACAATTCCAATACGTTGATATGATTTTTGGTACGCACAATATTCATCGTCTTCCGTATATTTTGAAAGAAGCGTACATGTCGAAAGAAATGGTTGTTGAAGTATGGTCAAAAGAAGGCGATGTCATTGAGAATTTACCGAAAGTGCGAAAAGGAAATATTAAAGCGTGGGTTAATATTATGTACGGTTGCGATAAGTTTTGTACGTACTGTATTGTTCCATATACACGTGGCAAAGAGCGCAGCCGCCGTCCAGAAGATATTATCCAAGAAGTACGTCACTTAGCCGCACAAGGATATAAAGAAATTACTCTTTTAGGACAAAACGTGAATGCGTATGGAAAAGACTTTACCGATATGAAATATGGTCTCGGTGATTTAATGGATGAATTACGCAAAATTGATATTCCACGCATTCGTTTCACCACAAGTCATCCGCGTGATTTTGATGACCGTTTAATCGAAGTGTTGGCGAAAGGTGGAAATTTAGTTGAGCACATTCACTTGCCTGTACAGTCTGGAAGCAGTGAAGTGTTAAAATTGATGGCGCGTAAATATACGCGTGAACAATATTTGGAGCTTGTTCGTAAAATTAAAGAAGCCATCCCAGGTGTGGCGCTTACAACGGATATCATTGTCGGATTCCCGAATGAAACGGATGAGCAATTTGAAGAAACGTTATCGCTCTATCGCGAAGTTGAATTTGACTCAGCATTTACGTTCATTTACTCGCCACGTGAAGGAACGCCAGCAGCGAAAATGGTTGACAACGTGCCGATGGAAGTGAAAAAAGAACGTTTACAACGATTAAATGCATTAGTAAACGAAATTTCCGCGAAGAAAATGAAGGAATATGAGGGACAAGTTGTCGAAGTATTAGTAGAAGGGGAAAGCAAAAACAATCCGGATGTTCTCGCGGGATATACGCGCAAAAACAAGCTTGTTAACTTCGTTGGACCAAAGTCCGCGATCGGTCAATTGGTTAAAGTGCGAATTACAGAAGCGAAAACGTGGACGTTAAACGGAGAAATGGTAGAAGAAGCGATTGAGGTGAAATAAGGTGGCGAAATATACGAAGGATGACATCGTACAGAAAGCAAAAGAATTGGCTAAAATGATTGCTGAAACAGAAGAAGTGGAGATTTTTAAACAAGCAGAAGCAAAAATTCATGAAAATGAAAAAGTGCGCACGATGATTGCTAAAATAAAATCGTTACAAAAACAAGCTGTCAACTTACAACATTATGGAAAAATCGAAGCGCTAAAAAAAGTGGAAGCAGAAATTGACGAGATTTACGAACAACTATCAGACATTCCAATTGTAGAACAATTTAAACAATCGCAAGTAGAAATTAACGATTTATTGCAACTTGTTGCATCCACCATTTCAAAAACAGTGACAGACGAAATTATTACATCGACAGGTGGCGATGTGTTACGTGGAGAAACAGGTGCTCAAGTGAAACATAGCCATTGCGGCCATTGTCATTAAAGAGTCCATTTCATATGGGCTCTTTTTTTATTTTTCGCACATATTTCGAAGGAGTTGCATACAATGAACTATACGGAATGATTGTTTTTTTATGTACACTTTTATGTTTCCTGTGCATAGGATAAAATGAACAATGCATTTTTGAGGAGGGTTTGTTTCATGTCCCAATACAGAGAAATTATTACAAAGGCAGTCGTGGGAAAAGGACGAAAGTTTACGCAATCGACGCATACTGTTTCCGCGCAACATCGTCCGACGAGCGTGCTCGGTTGCTGGATTATTAATCATCGATACGAGGCAAAAAAAGTGGATCGTAGTGTTGAAATTCATGGGAAGTATGATGTGAACGTTTGGTATTCGTACAACGATAATACGAAAACGGAAGTGTTGACAGAAACGGTATCGTACACAGATGTGATTCCGTTAAAGTATCGTAATGAAGAACTTATTAGTGAAGAACAAGAAGTGATTGCGCGCGTTGTTCAACAGCCAAATTGTTTAGAATGCACGATTGCCCCGAACGGAAATAAAGTCACTGTGGAAGTAGAGCGCGAGTTTGTTGCGGAAGTCATCGGGGAAACGAAAGTCCGCATCGCCGTCGTAGATATATCATCAGACGAAGTAGATGAAGATATTGATGCGGAATTAGAACAGTTAGATGAAGAGCTTCTTCAAGAAGAAAGCAATAAAAACTAGGAAGTTTATTCTTCCTAGTTTCAGACTGTTGACAAAATGGTTGTAAGACAATTTTCTTACAACCATTTTGTTCCATTTTGATATTTGTTTTCCTCGATGAACTGACGAAAATAACGACATACATAAGTGAAAAAGAGGGGAGATGCCCATTCTCCATAGGCAGTTTGCTAATTTCTTTAAATTCATCGCAGCACAAACAAGCATCGCCTGCATCTGGTTTCTTTCCAATCCACGGTAATTCGTCCAGCGCAGACCATGCTTCTCTTTCAAATCTGCAAAATTTCGTTCGATTGTCTCTTTTCTCTGCTCATACAATTCT
>NZ_JXTH01000075.1 GCF_000836725.1 Anoxybacillus thermarum
CTCCAAAAGGGCCGCCAACAAGACAGCGAACACCTTTTGAAGAGTTCTGACTAATTGTTCCTCCAGCTCTTTTAATAAAGGCCATTCTGTGGTAAAATGTTTCATGGACTCTCTCCCTCCTGTTTTATTGATGTTGGTCATCACCATCATAGCAGGGAGAGAGTCCTTTTTGCATGACATTTGCTTTTTTCTACCGCGCTTCGCTTGGTGGCCCCGACGAGCGTCGCGAACAAAAGTTCGCAACCCTCGTCGGGGAATCATTCCTGAATGTCACCCACAAATATTTTACTCACACTAAAAAATTCCTATCGTACACACCGCGGGCCGAACGTTGGCCCTTTTTTTAAAACGTCATGACGTCATATTCGTTTAAATTACATTTCACAGCAATGACTCCGAAACGGCTCGTTTCATAGCAATCAATCCATGCCGCATACAACCGTTCAAGCAATCGTTCATTCGGCCAACTTCCGTGCTTTTTAAAGATGATGGCCACTTGCGGATCGACATGTTTTAAAAAAGAGGTACGTGGATAATCATTGAGGCCGAAATGAGCAATTTTCAATATGTTTACGTCGCTAAGTGGCATCGTCATTAATTTTCGTTCCACGTCATTGTCAGCATGCGCCATATATAAAAGGCGAAGCTGTCCGTATTGAAGCGACATCGTCACATCCCCATGGGCAATATAAAGCGGCTGCATACGAAAATACGGAAACGGCTCATACACTTTTTGTTCTTCCCATTCATTCACAATTTTCGGACCGTACGTTTGTTCAATCCATTCTACATTCCCCACATACTCTTCATCATCGCTCGTGAGAATGAGTTCATCAATTTCAGTAATATGAAAATGTTCAAACCATCTTTTTAGTTCCCGTTCCGTATGTGGGGCACCTGTATTGAACAATATCGTCTTTCCGCTTGCATGTTTAAACAACGTCGCTTCCCCGTTACTGAGGGGCAAAAAAATGATGGCCATTTCTTCTTCTTCAAGCATCATATCAATTTTTTGAATATGCTCTCCTGTCACAGAAAGATGCATTAAACTATTGAGTAGCAAAAATAATAACGCCCACAGCAAAACCGTCCACTCCCTTCATCTACCCCTTTTATTTTTCACCGATGAAGGGAAAATTATAGCCACTCATTTACATGTTGTAAAAGTTCCGCAAGCGGCGCATGATATATACGGATAGGTGGTAAAGATTGCAAAAAATATTTACTGTATGATGCGGTTAATAAACGTTGGTCTAAAACGAAAATGATCCCGCGATCTTCTTTTGTGCGAATTAATCGACCGAATCCTTGTTTAAAGCGCAAAATCGCTTGTGGCAACGATAAATCGTAAAATGGATTGCCTCCTTTTGAACGAATATAGTCGCTTTTGGCCGCCATGACCGGATCGTCTGGTGGAGCAAAAGGTAAACGAACGATAACGACGCATGTTACGCCATCTCCCGGAAGATCTACTCCTTCCCAAAAGCTACTTGTACCAAATAAAATGGCTTGCTCAAACTGTTGAAAATGGCGTGTTAATTTCGCTGCATTGCCTCCGCTCACTCCTTGGGCGAGCAATACAAATGATTGCTCGTCATTGAGCTGCTTAGCAAATGCATACGTTTGTTTCAATAGCTCATACGACGTAAATAATACGAGCATTCGTCCTTTCGTATGTTTAGCGATGCGTATAATTTGTTGCGCGGCTTGCTGAGCGTACTGTTCAACCGTAGCGGAAGGAAACGTTGGCAAATCGGTCGGAACCATAAGCGCTGCTTGTTTTTCATATGAAAATGGCGACGGAATGGTGCGTGTAAACGGATAAAAATCATCGAGACCAAGCCGTGAAATCATAAACGAAAAACGATTGTTTGTCGTTAACGTAGCCGACGTTAAAATGACGCTTCGCTTACGTGAAAATAGTTGATCTGCAAAAAACTGGGCTAAATCAAGCGGCTGTGAAATAACCGTAACCGCATTGACTGCCGCTTTTGTATCTACCTCTAGCCAGCGGACGATGTCGTCATCGTCGCTCGTTAGTAAATGTTGTAACGTATATAAAATGTCTATAAACGTTGTAAAAGGTTTGACATCTTCTTTCGGAACATCACCGATCATATGTGACAGTTGTTGTACATCGCTCATAATACGCATAAGCAATTCCATCGTTCCGCTCCATTCTTTTCCGTACTCTTTCCAAGGAACGAAACGGTAACGTATGCGACCGTCCCCTTTTTGTCGGCGCAATACGTAATGGCGAAGAGATTGAAATAGTTGATTTAGTTCGTATTCTAAATCCCCAAGAAGCGAGCGAAGTGCGCCCATTTGATACATCATGGCAATATCGTTCATCTGCGTCCATAATAGACGAACGTACTCATATGACACGTGCCGTCCGAAAAAATGAGCAGCGACATCTTCTAAATGGTGTGCCTCGTCGATAATAAGCTGTTCGTGTGGCGGCAAAAACTTTTCGTCTGCTGTTAAATCATGCATAACGAACGAGTGATTTGTAATAATCACATGGGCGTGTTTAGCTTTTTCTTTAGCGCGCACAAAAAAATCGTGTTCTTCATTTGTTTCATCGCTATGCACCTCTTCCCAAAATAGCGCGCCCCCTGCAGTTAAGTTTAATTCATCGACATCTCCTGTCTCCGTTTCCGTCAGCCAAACGAGCAATTGACATTTTGTTAAAGCGATATCGTAGTTTGTGTCGACATGTTTTAACGTACGCGCAAATTTTCGCGCACTAATATAGTTTCTTTTTCCTTTTAACATTGCGGTCGTAAATGAAAAAGGAACGAGCTTAGCGACGCGTGGCAATTCTTTTTCAATCATTTGTTTTTGCAACTGGAGCGTATGTGTGCTAATGACGACAGGGCGCTGTTTTGTTACTGCATAAAACGCTGCAGGAAGCAAATAAGCGATCGTTTTTCCAACGCCTGTTCCTGCTTCAATGAGCGCATGTTGACACGTTTGCAACGCTTCGTTTACATCGATCATCATTTGTTGTTGCCCGTCGCGATATTCAAATGGCGCAACAAATGGGTTTGTCGCAAGCCATTGTGAAAAAGACGGAACATGTTTATTCCGTTCTTCATGTTTCGGCAAAAACCATGCTTTTAAAGCGATTCCTTCATACTCAACGACTGATTCATCGAGTTGAACCGTGCGTTCTTTTTTTGCAATAAACTCGTTTAGCAAAGCGGTCAGTTCGCTTTTTAACGGTTGGCTATGCCGACGGAGTTGCTTTAATGTCACAAGCGGTAAACGAGATAGCTTGCGAAGTAAAAAAAGAAGAAGTTGGGCAGTCGCCTCCGCGTCGCAATCGGCTTGATGTGGTCGATCGTGCGCAAACGATAACGATTCAGCCAAATGGCTAAGCTTATAACTTGATTGTGTCGGCATGAGAAAACGTGCGAGCTCTACCGTATCTAAAAGCCGACATGTCGGTGGTTGTACGCCGCTACGAATAAATTCCTCTTGCAAAAACGCCCAATCAAAATGAACGTTATGGGCAACAAAATAAGCTCCTTCCCATTTTTCAACAAGCATCGGTGCAATATGATGAAACGGAGGAGCATCATGCACCATCGTATCATCAATGCCTGTTAACTGTTGAATAAATGGCGGAATGTCCCGCTCAGGCTGAATGAATGTTGAAAAACGTTCGCTAACTTTGCCGCCCTCGATGACGACAAAACCAATTTGAATGATGCGATCTTCTTTTTTCAAGGCATTTCCTGTCGTTTCAATATCGACGACGACAAAGCGGTCATTCATATTTTCCCACCTCACATGTGTATAACAAATAAAAAGAGGCGGCGTGGCTCCCGTTATAAAACGGTCGCCGCCGGCTCTTGAACAATAAGCTCTTTAATGCGATTATGCTCGTCCATAATCGCGATTTTCGGACGGTGTGAAGCTACTTTTTCTTCTGGTACGAGCACATATGAAATGACGATAATGACATCGTCTTTTTGAACGAGACGAGCAGCTGCCCCATTTAAACAAAATACACCGCTCCCTCTTTCTCCTGGGATAATATATGTTTCAAATCGTGCACCGTTGTTGTTATTTACAATTTGCACTTTTTCATTTGGAACCATGCCGACTGCATCTAAAATATCCTCATCAATCGTAATGCTACCAACATAGTTTAAGTTCGCTTCCGTTACGCGAGCACGGTGAATTTTAGCGTTCATTAATGTGCGAAACATGATGTTTCCCCCTTATTGTACGTTCATAACGATATTATCAATCAAACGAGCGTTTGTAAACCGCACAGCAAGCGCAATAATGATATTTCCTTGTAACGTTTGAATTGGCTTTAACTCAGGATACGAATAAATTTCAACGTAATCAATGACACCACTTGTATGTTGTTCGATATGATGTACAATGGCTTGCCGTACCTTTTCTACGTCGCGTTCTCCCGCTTCGATGAATGCTTTTCCTTTTTGTAAAGCAGCATATAATGCAGGAGCTTCTTGTCGCTCACGCTCGCTTAAATACACGTTGCGCGAGCTTTTAGCAAGTCCGTCCTCTTCACGAACCGTCGGAACAGCAATTAACTCAATCGGAAAATGAAAATCTCGAATAAGCCCATCGATCACAGCGACTTGTTGTGCATCTTTCATTCCGAAATATGCGCGATGTGGCATGACGATATGAAATAGTTTCGTCACAACCGTCGCAACACCATCAAAATGACCTGGGCGCGATTTTCCACAAAGCACGTCGACACGCTCATGCACTTTCACCGTCACAGATGGCTCGTTTGGGTACATTTCATCGACGGATGGATAAAAAACAATGTCGACACCCGCCTGTTTAGCCATTTCACAATCGCGTTCAAAATCGCGCGGATAACGATCAAAGTCTTCATTTGGTCCAAATTGGAGCGGATTGACAAAAATGCTTAAAACAACGATGTCATTTTCTTGGCGCGCTCGTTTTAATAATGCGACATGCCCTTCATGTAAATAACCCATCGTCGGTACAAAACCGATTGTTTTTCCTTTTTGTCGTTCAGCAATGATATGCGCTTGCATTTGCTTAATTTTTTCGATGATAACCACCTTATTTCCCTCCATACAATGCGATCCATTGTTGCTCGTTCATCGTAAATGATTGTTCATCGCTCGGGAATTGACGTGTTTTGACGTCAGCCACATACTCGGCAAGCGCTTGTTGCATCGTTTGTTGAACATTCGCATATTGTTTAACAAACTTTGGCACACGGTCTACACCATATCCAAGCACATCGTGATAAACGAGCACTTGTCCGTCAGTACTAACTCCCGCTCCAATGCCAATCGTCGGAATCGTTAGTTGTTTCGTGATCGCCTCTCCAAGTTGTTTCGGCACACATTCTAACACGAGCGCAATCGCTCCTGCTTGCTCACACGCTTTCGCTTCTTCTAAAAGGCGCTTTGCACTTTCAGCATCTTTTCCTTGCACTTTATATCCTCCTAATACGCCGACCGATTGTGGCGTTAAGCCAAGATGGGCAACAACAGGAACACCCATTTCTGTTAAAGCAGAAATCACTTGCAATACGGATCCTGCTCCTTCTACTTTTACAGCATTTGCACCTGATTGTTGCATGATCGCTTTTGCATGTTGCAAAGCGTCGTTCACCGTGCTATAAGACATAAAAGGCATGTCTGTGACGATAAACGTATTCGGTGCACCACGCCGAACAGCTTTCGTATGATGAATCATATCTTCGACTGTTACAGGGATCGTTGAGTCGTATCCTAATACGACCATGCCGAGCGAGTCGCCAACTAAAATCATATCAACACCGGCCGCTTCAGCAAGCTTGGCTGACGGATAATCGTAAGCAGTGAGCATAACGATTGGCTCGTGATTTTTTTTCATGCGAAGAAAATCTAATTTTGTTTTCATATACATCCTCCTCTCATATGCAGAGGAAATGGATAAAAAAGCCTTCTTTCTGCCAAAATCGAGAAAGAAGGACTTTTTGTTTCGCTCCATCCCTCTGTCCCCGTCCGCTTCGCTGGATCAAGGCAGAAATCATGTTACACATATCGTCGTGCGTGGTGCAGTTCTTACAAAGATACTGCCCAATGTCAACCGCTTTCATTTTAACAAATATTTCGAAATTTTCCTACTGTTTTTTTATTTCAATGTCCGCTGAGTAGACGTAGTGGATCCCTCCGTCTTCTGTTTGCACTTTTAATGTCCCGGAATCTGTGATGCCAAGTGCAACACCGCGAATCGCTCCATTTAGCGTACGCGCTACAATTTGTTGACCAATCGTTACGGAATAACCTTCCCATAGCAGTTTAATTGGTAAAAATCCGTGTTGTACATATTGTTCATATAACTGTTCTAATTTTTGCAATAACGTTTGAACAATTTTCGGTCGATGAAACGTTCGTCCTGTTTCAATCGCAAGCGACGTCGCAG
Organism: Anoxybacillus thermarum; assembly: GCF_000836725.1. Classification (GTDB taxonomy): domain Bacteria; phylum Bacillota; class Bacilli; order Bacillales; family Anoxybacillaceae; genus Anoxybacillus; species Anoxybacillus thermarum. The sequence goes on from NZ_JXTH01000075.1 coordinate 6,439, forward strand.
TCGAAGCAATATCGCTCGGAAATTGTGTTTGATTGACGTTCATGCCAATGCCGACGATGACCGCCCGCACTTGATCGGGATCCGCTTGCAATTCTGTTAAAATGCCCACAACTTTTTTCCCGTTAATTAATACATCGTTCGGCCATTTAATGTCTGGTACGATGTTTGTTACTTCTTGAATGGCTTGGGCAACCGCCACAGCAACTAAAAGCGTCAGCTGAGGGGCTTGTTGTGGCGGAACGGACGGACGTAAAATGATGCTCATCCAAATGCCTGTTCCTTTCGGTGAATGCCATGACCGGTTTAAACGTCCTCTTCCTGCTGTTTGTTCCTCGGCAATGACAAGCGTTCCTTCTTCGGCACCTTCGTGCGCAAGTTGGTGAGCTAATTGTTGCGTTGACGGCACGCTTTCTTGATCGTATACGTTCCAACCAAAACGTTTCGTTTTTAAACCTAGTTGTAATTCATTCGCGTTTAGTTTGTCAGGCATTTGTTTTAGGCGATAGCCGAGCCGGCGAACCGCTTCAACCTCAAACCCTTCTTTTCTTAATTCTTCAATATGTTTCCAAACTGCTGTTCGTGAGCAACCGAGCTGTTCGCTAATTTTTTGTCCGGATAAAAATGACTCGCCTGCTTCCGTAAATAGTTTCAACAGTTGTTTTCTCGTCTCTGATTGCACACCGCCCACTCCTTTAACTTCTCTTTCTCATTTTCCACTTGACGATGCAGTACGGCACGCTCCATATCTTCAATCATTTCAGCTAACCACGGACCAGATTTTCTTTCAAATAACGCAAGCAAATCGTGACCGTTGATCGCAAGCTCTTTACGGTCACGAATCGGCAACGCTTCCCACTGTTTCATTAACAGAGACACATGCGGTTCGTCACTATAAAGCGCTGCGCGTGTACGCTCGATATGCGGAATGTACGGTCCGTACTTATATAGTGCATCGATTGTCCAATCCTCAAGGAAGCGAATATGTTCGAGCGCTTTTAAACAAATCGAAACGTCGCGAATGAGGTGGTTCGGTAATTTCCATTTTTTCAATTGTTGGTTTTGAAAATGAGCGACAGATGCTAATCGCGCCCACGCTTCAATGCGATGAGCTGGCACAAGTGAAGAAGCACCGAGTTGAGCAAGCTCTCCTTTTTTCGTCGCAAGCTCAGGCAAGTACAAAAATAAATTCGTTTCGATGAAAAGCTCGATCGCTTTAGACATGAACGGACCGAGCAACAACTTTTCGAATTCAACCGCTATGCGCTCAACTGCAATATGTTGCAGTAAATGACCGTATTGCATGATCGCTTGTTTTGTGTTTGGCGATAAAGAAAAGCCAAGCTGACTAACAAATCGAAGCGCGCGCATCATTCGCAACGCATCTTCGTTAAATCGCTCTGCCGCATCGCCAACCGTTTCGATGATGCGTCGTTTTAACGCTTCGATTCCGCCAAACGGATCGATCATCTCGCCGTGTTCATTCATCGCAATGGCGTTCATCGTAAAATCCCGCCGCTGCAAATCTTCATAAAGAGAACGAACAAACGTGACGTCTTTCGGTCTCCGATAATCTTCGTAACGCCCCTCTTTTCGAAATGTCGTCACTTCATATGAAATGCCGTGCTCAATGACCATTACTGTTCCGTGAGCAATACCAACAGGGACGGTTTTCGGGAAGATGGCCATCACTTCTTGCGGGTGAGCGGATGTCGCAATATCAATATCTCCAATTGGTCTTTGCAATATATAGTCACGAACTGCGCCGCCGACAAAATACGCTTCATGCCCGTGACGTTTTAACGTTTCAATGACAGAAAGCGCCTGTCGAAATTGTTCGTTCATCATTCATCCCCTTTAAGTTGAAAATAAATGTGTTCATATTGTGCCACAATTCGTTCGGAATAAAATTTTTCATACACCGTTTCATACGCCTTTTGTCCCATCGTTTCCTGAAGAGCTTCATCCGTCAATAAACGCACGGTGTGATGCGCCGCTTCGTTTATATCACCGAGCGCACATAAAAAGCCGTTTTTTCCATCTTCAATCACTTCTGGAATGCCGCCAATCGCAGTTCCTACACAAGGAACGCGACATGCCATCGCTTCAAGCAAGACGAGACCGAAACTTTCTTTTTCTGACAATAATAATTTTACGTCGCTCATTGAATATAACTCCGCTAAGTTTTCTTGCTTTCCTAAAAAGCGAACGTGGTCGCATAGTTTTAATTCTTTTACAAGGCGACAAACGACCGTCATTTCCGGTCCATCACCAACAAGAAGCAATTTCGCCGGAACTTGTTTAACGACGAGCGCAAACGTACGAACGACATCGCATACCCGCTTCACTTTACGAAAATTCGAAACGTGAATGACGACTTTTTCATGCGGGGCGATGCCGTATTGACGACGAAGTTCATCGTTTCGCTGTTTGCTGTATACACGTTCATCAACGAAGTTGTACACCGTTTGAATAGGCTTTTGTACGTCAAGTAGCTCATACGTTTGAATGGCTAACGCATTCGATACCGCCGTTACAACATCTGATCGTTCGATACCAAATTTAATTAAGTCGCTTAATGACGGGTCGTATCCAAGAACGGTAATATCTGTCCCGTGTAGCGTCGTCACAATTTTTAAATGGTCACCGACCATTTGTTTTGCTAAAAAGGCGCAAAGGGCGTGCGGAACAGCGTAATGTGCATGAATGACATCCAGCTGTTCCCGCTTCGCCACTTCTGCGATTTTACTCGCCAACGCCAAATCGTATGGCGGATATTGAAATACAGAATACTGATTGACTGCCACTTCATGATAATAAATGTTTGGATACACTTTATTTAGCCGAAACGGAATGCTTGAAGAAATAAAATGAATATCATGACCACGTTCGGCAAGCATTTTTCCTAATTCCGTCGCAACGACTCCAGAGCCGCCGACTGACGGATAACAAACAATTCCTATTTTCAGTTTCATCGTTCTTCCCCTAACAAGTCATGTGCAAGTATAAGTGGTTTTTTCGAAATAAATCCTTCCGCAAACGAAACACCGACTTCTTTTCCAAACAATCGCTCGCGGCTTTCAACGGTTTCAATATAGCCGTTTGTTAACGGCGTGTCAACTGAACCGCTCATTCGTTCAAACTGACTTTCATATGCCCGTAAACTCGCCAATTTTTTGTCGATCGTATCGCTAATATCAATAACAAACTGAGGACGATGAAATCCGTTGATCATATAAAAATAAACCGCTTGCACACGATGAGGAGGAAGTTCTCCGTAACGGCGAATAGCGGCTGAAAACACCGCTTCTTCCACTAGCTTCGCACATTGTCCGTGATCGGGATGGCGATCTTCCCAATATGGTGCAAACACGATGCGCGGCCGATACGTACGAATGACAGTCACGATCGGATCAATATGCTCCTTTTGGATCGTTAATCCGCGATCAGGAAGTTTTAGCTGTATGCGCGTGCGAACGCCGAGAATGTCGGCTGCCCGCTGTGTGAGTAAAATATTTGTGGGTGACATTCAGGAATGATTCCCCGACGAGGGTTACGAACTTTTGTTCGCGACGCTCGTCGGGGCCACCAAGCGAAGCGCGGTAGAAAAAAGCAAATGTCATGCAAAAAGGACTCTCTCCCTGCTATGATGGTGATGACCAACATCAATAAAACAGGAGGGAGAGAGTCCATGAAACATTTTACCACAGAATGGCCTTTATTAAAAGAGCTGGAGGAACAATTAGTCAGAACTCTTCAAAAGGTGTTCGCTGTCTTGTTGGCGGCCCTTTTGGAGGAG
>NZ_JXTH01000076.1 GCF_000836725.1 Anoxybacillus thermarum
TCCAAGCGGGTTGAACAGGCCAAACGGAAGGCAGGACGGTTGTGGGCAGATGTGGTGCGTCAGAATCTACCGTGTCTGCAGCGGTCATCCGGGACGCCGATCCATCAAGCGTTGTCGGCGCTTCGGGATTTTGGTTGGGTGTAAAAAAATGGAATACAATATCATCACTTCAAGATGAGGGATGAGAGTCCAAAAGCGCTTACGATATCAATTCCTGAAAATGGTTCGCTAACTAGTGATTGACAACACCCGTAGTGAACCGAAAAAATGTTCTCCACAAAGTCTTGACTGACTCCTAGTATATCATATTGTTTGAAACTGTGTGAAAAAAAGGTATGATAAAAAAGAGGAGGGATACATATGCCAAATGCGGTAGAACCAACATTAATTGAGCCGTTATTCCAAGCGCTGCAAAAAGAACGATTTGTCATCGTATGCACGATCGATCATGAAACAGGTGCGCCAAATACAAGTGCGATTTCTTGGGTGTACGCCCCAACCCCTGACCGATTGTATTTTGCGGTCGATCAACGTTCACGCATCGTCGCAAACGTGCAGGCTAACCCAGCAATTTCGATCGTTTTGATCGCCAACGAATCAACGTATTCCATTAGCGGAAAAGCGCATGTGAAAGTAGAAAAGCTAGAAAACGTTCCGCTAAAACTAGCTGCCATTCAAGTTGACATTGAAGAAGTGCGCGATGTCATGTTTTACGGTGCAAAAATTTCAGTCGAACCGAAATACGAAAAAACGTACGATGCACAAGCTGCTGCCAAGCTCGATCAACAAGTGATGAGCGCCTTAAAACAAGCATAAGCCGAGCGATACGCTCGGCTTATTTCATATGGTCGTTTGATTGCTTTTGTTGCTCTTTTTCTAACTGATTTTGCTCGTTTCGATTCAGCTGATCATCGTTTTGTCTTGTAGAGCGTGGATTTTTCGTTTGTAAAAAGTCGCTCGGAATTTCAGGCATAACGCGTCCGACAATGGCGGCGAGCTCATCCATAAATCCTTGAATCGGCTTTCCGTTTTCCACTTGTTTTTGAATCGCTTTCAGCCGCGCATTTAAATCCGCATCCGCAATGACAATTGCATTCGCCCCGTACGGATCTTTTTGCAAACTTTCTACAACGGAATATTTCACAGTCCCGACGCGCGACGGGTCAAGCTTGGCGTTTACATCAATGCCTACTAACGCATATTTCCCGACAACTAATACGGTCGCATCGTTGACATTTGGGACGCTGCTAGCCAGATGCGCAAGATGGCGAGCAATTTGCTGACCGGATTTGTTCACGATTCGCTCATTTGTCGTATTTTTCACATGAACGAGCGAATCGCGATTATTCGGTTGCGCTTGTTGTCCGCAGGCGCTCATGAAAAGCAATATGAATACGATTATATATTTCAATTGTTCCACCCCTTTTCGTCTTTAACTTTATTTTGCAAAACTTCTTCTATCTTTATGCGTCCGATCATATATATAAACAACAATCCCGTCCAATGACGGTCGTCAAGGGGGAAAAAGCGTGGGCAAAAAAATATACGTATTAGATACAAACGTGCTTTTACAAGATCCGTATTCTATTTTTTCCTTTCAAGATAACGAAGTCGTCATTCCGGCTGTCGTATTAGAAGAAGTCGACTCAAAAAAAAGGTATATGGACGAAGTAGGCAGAAATGCGCGCCAAGTGTCTAAAATTATCGATAACTTAAGACAAAATGGAAAACTGCATGAAAAAATTCCGCTCGAAAATGGCGGCGTGTTGCGCATTGAATTGAACCATCGCTCGTTTCAACAACTGCAAGAAATTTTCGTTGAAAAAACGAACGACAACCGCATTTTAGCGGTGGCAAAAAATTTATTGCTTGAAGAACAAACGAAAGAAGACGGTCGCCCGGTGATTTTAGTTAGCAAAGATGCGCTCGTGCGCGTAAAGGCAGATGCGATCGGGCTAGAGGCAGAAGATTTTTTAAGCGATCGCGTCGTTGAAATTGACCATATTTATACCGGCTTTTTAGATTTGTACATAAGTCCGGAGCATTTAGGGCGCTTTTATGAAAAAGGTGAATTAGTGCTTTCGGAAATTACGAACCATCCGTTTTATCCGAATCAATTTATCGTCATGAAAGATGCGCTTGGCGGCTCTTCGTCGGCGCTTGGCATCGTCGATCATACAGGAAAAAAAGCGCGCAAACTTGTGTTTCATTACGATCATATTTGGGGCATTCGTCCGCGCAACGTCCAGCAAACGATGGCGTTTGAATTGTTGTTGCGCACAGATATCCCGCTTGTGACGCTCATCGGAAAAGCAGGGACAGGAAAGACGTTACTTGCGTTAGCGGCAGGATTGATGCAGACGGAAGATTTGCGGCTATATAAAAAATTGCTTGTCGCCCGTCCGATTGTGCCTGTCGGAAAAGATATCGGCTATTTGCCGGGGGAGAAGCAAGAAAAATTGAGACCGTGGATGCAGCCAATTTTTGATAACTTACACTTTTTATTTGATACGAAAAAGCCGGGTGAGCTTGATGCAATTTTATCAGGCATGGGTTCTATTGAAGTGGAGGCGCTCACGTATATACGCGGTCGAAGCATTCCAGAGCAGTTTATTATTATTGACGAGGCGCAAAACTTAACGAAACATGAAGTAAAAACGATTTTAACGCGCGTCGGGGAACGAAGCAAAATTGTGTTAATGGGTGACCCAGCCCAAATCGATCACCCATATTTAGACGAATATAATAACGGGCTCACATACGTCGTTGAAAAATTTAAAGAACAAAAAGTGGCCGGGCACGTTCGATTAATTAAAGGAGAGCGATCATCGCTCGCGCAACTTGCCGCCGACCTTTTATAAAGAAAAGAGGCGAAAAGCCTCTTTTCACTCGACGATAAATGCCCGCACGTGCGTGATCGGATTGTCGCGATTTGAGCCATCACCGAAATAAATATGGACAGGCCCGTCTTCTTTTAGCGGTTTGCCGTCTTTTGCAAAACATAATAACAGCTCATAAGCTTCGGCAAGCGGAATGGTCGTATCGCCGTTTTCTGTGACGATGATGAAACGCTTGGCATCGTCGTTCGGTTCCGCGTTGCGCAAAAATGGGGCAAACGGCATGCCGAACGTACCAGATAATATTTTTTCTTTTTCAAACTGTTTTTCTGTTTGCAATGTTGGAGGAGATACGGCTCCTTCTTGAATTTCGCGGTCCCAATACGCTGAAATGTTTTGAATGTCATCTATGTCTTCTCGTTGTTCTATTTGCGGATGACGTGTAAAATAAGTATGTACATCTACTTTGCGATCATCAAAAATCCATACGCTCGGATCGAGTGTAATCGTAAATTTAACGTTCCCTTTAATGACGATGACCATGTTCATTCCCCCTATCTGCCTTTCATTATATGATGAAAGCGCTTGTTTGTAAAATTGTTCGTCAAGACACGATGCTTGCATTTTTTTCGTATTCACGATAAGATGAAGGAACAGGAACGTACGGAACGGAGGGGTCAACGTGACGCCTGAAGTGGCGATAAACTTTCGAGAAAGAGCCTATTCGTTGTTGCAAGCGGATGCGGAAAAAATTGTGAAGCTGATCCAAGTGCAAATGGATCATTTAACGATGCCGCAATGCCCGCTATATGAGGAAGTGTTAGATACGCAAATGTTCGGTTTATCCCGTGAAATTGATTTTGCCGTCCGTTTAGGGCTTGTCGATGAAAAGGACGGGAAGGCGATTTTAGACCGACTAGAGCGCGAACTTTCGGCATTGCATGAAGCGTGCACGAAAAAGACGAAAAAATGACAAAAACTCAAACGAATTTCGTTTGGGTTTTTTCTGTTTTGTAGTACAATGCAAATAAGAAATTGAAAGGGAAGATGGGATCTCGATGCGATTGAAAATGTTTATGAAATACTATGACTATCCGCTTATTATCGCAATATGTTTATTGTCGTTGTTCGGTCTTGTGATGGTATATAGCGCGAGCATGATTACGGCCGTTACTCGTTTTCATACGGCGAGCGATTATTTTTTCCAAAAACAAAAATGGGCATGGATCATCGGTGCAGTCATTTTTTTATTTACTTCATTTGTTCCGTATAAACATTATGCGCGCAAAAAGTTTTTACAATTCGTTTTTTTCGCCATGCCTTTGCCCCTCATTTACGTCCTTTTGTTCGGCCATACCGTAAACAACGCGACAAGCTGGATTAAAATCGGTCCGATTAGCATTCAACCAGCGGAGTTTGCCAAAATCGGGTTAATCATATATTTAAGCGGAGTATTAGCAAACAAGCAAAAAAAATTACAAACATCGCCGCAAGACGTCCTATTTCCAATCTACTATATGTTGTTTATTTGCTTACTCATTTTCCTTCAACCAGACGTCGGTACGATGTTCATTATCGGCGTGATTTGTGCGGTCATCATCCTTTCTTCCGCCGCAAGCAAACGGTTATTGATGAAACAGTTGTTTCTGTTTGCTTTGATTTTCGGAGTTGTCGCGGTGATTTCCGGTCCGGTTATATACGATCGCGTGTTTACGAAAGAGCGTTTATCGCGCATTGACGGTTTTTTGCATCCGTTTAAGTATGCAAAAGACGAAGGATACCAACTCACCAACTCGTACATTGCGATCGGAAATGGTGGATTAAAAGGGCTCGGACTTGGACAAGGCATTCAAAAATACGGTTATTTGCCAGAAGCGCATACCGACTTTATTATGGCGGTGATCGCGGAAGAGCTTGGGCTATTTGGCGTTTCGTTCGTCCTCCTTCTCTTATCGTTTATCGTCTTGCGCGGCTTTTGGATCGCAAGAAGGTGCCAAGATGCGTTTGGCAGTTTATTAGCGATCGGCATTTCAACAATGATTGGCGTTCAATCGTTCGTCAACCTAGGTGGAATATCAGGGCTCATCCCGCTGACAGGGGTTACATTGCCGTTTGTCAGTTACGGTGGTTCATCGCTCGTTTTACTAATGATGTGTGCCGGAGTGCTGGCAAACATCGCAGCGGTAACAAATTATGAACAAAAACATAAAACAGAAAAACAAAGCAATATTCAAAAAAATCATATTTCTTTTTCGTAATTGTATTTACAAATACAGAAAATTCGTTATAGTTTTTATATGAAGGATAGGGGGAGGATGCATATGAGGCGTATTCAAAAAGTACTTGTTGCAAACCGTGGAGAAATTGCGATTCGCGTATTTCGCGCCTGCAACGAACTAGGGATTCGCACCGTTGCCATTTATTCGCGCGAAGATGCAGGATCGTACCATCGCTACAAAGCGGATGAAGCGTATTTAGTTGGAGAAGGAAAAAAGCCGATTGAAGCATATTTAGACATTGAAGGCATTATCGAAATCGCGAAAATGCATAATGTCGATGCGATTCATCCGGGCTATGGCTTTTTATCGGAAAACATCGAATTTGCGAAACGATGTGAAGAAGAAGGCATCATTTTCATCGGGCCGAAACAAGCGCATTTAGATATGTTTGGCGATAAAGTAAAAGCGCGCCACCAAGCGAAACAAGCCGGCATTCCGGTCATTCCGGGAAGCGACGGGCCTGTGCAAAGCTTGGAGGACGTCGTGCGCTTCGGCGAGACATACGGTTATCCGATGATCATTAAAGCAGCATTAGGCGGCGGTGGACGCGGAATGCGCATCGTTCGCTCGCAAGCGGAAGTGAAAGAAGCGTATGAGCGAGCGAAATCGGAAGCGAAAGCGGCATTTGGCAGCGATGAAGTATATGTCGAAAAATTAATCGAAAACCCAAAACATATTGAAGTGCAAATTTTAGGTGACGAATACGGCAACATCGTTCATTTATATGACCGAGATTGTTCGGTGCAACGCCGCCATCAAAAAGTTGTTGAAGTGGCGCCAAGCGTATCGCTTTCAAGAGCGCTTCGCGAAGACATTTGCGAAGCGGCAGTGAAACTGATGAAAAACGTGCAATACGTGAACGCAGGAACGGTTGAGTTTCTCGTTTCTGGCGATGAATTTTACTTTATTGAAGTAAATCCGCGCATTCAAGTCGAACATACGATTACAGAAATGATTACAGGGATTGATATCGTCCAATCGCAAATTTTAATCGCGGAAGGACATGCGCTACATAGCGAAAACGTCGGCATTCCGAAACAAGAAGACATTCGCGTTCACGGATATGCGATTCAATCGCGCGTGACGACAGAAGATCCGCTAAACAACTTTATGCCAGATACAGGAAAAATTATGGCGTATCGTTCAGGCGGCGGCTTCGGCGTTCGTTTAGATGCAGGCAATAGCTTTCAAGGTGCCGTCATTACGCCATATTACGATTCGCTGTTAGTCAAAGTGACGACGTGGGCGTTAACGTTTGAACAAGCGGCAGCAAAAATGTTGCGCAACTTGCGCGAGTTTCGTATTCGCGGCATTAAAACGAACATTCCGTTTTTAGAAAACGTCGTGCAACATCCGAAGTTTTTAACAGGCGAATACGATACGTCGTTTATCGATACGACGCCAGAGCTATTTGTGTTCCCGAAACGGAAAGACCGCGGAACAAAAATGTTATCGTATATCGGAACGGTTACGGTGAACGGTTTTCCAGGTATCGGGAAAAAGAAAAAGCCGGTATTTGATCCGCCGCGCATTCCGAAAGTAAACCATATTGAACCGATGCCAAAAGGAACGAAACAAATTTTAGATGAACAGGGGGCAGACGGGCTCGTTCGATGGATAAAAGAACAACAGCGCGTGTTGTTGACAGATACGACGTTTCGTGATGCCCATCAATCACTTTTAGCGACGCGCGTGCGCACAAACGATTTGTTGCGCATTGCTGAGCCGACCGCGCGTTTATGGCCGCAACTATTTTCGATGGAAATGTGGGGCGGAGCGACGTTTGACGTAGCTTATCGCTTCTTAAAAGAAGATCCGTGGGATCGTTTAATTCAATTGCGCGAAAAAATTCCGAACGTTTTGTTTCAAATGTTGCTTCGCGCGTCGAATGCGGTCGGATATAAAAACTATCCAGATAACGTCATTCGGGAGTTTGTTGCGCAATCGGCGGAAGCAGGCATTGACGTATTCCGCATTTTCGATAGTTTAAACTGGGTAAAAGGAATGACGGTTGCCATTGATGCGGTACGTCAAACAGGAAAAGTGGCGGAAGCAGCGATTTGTTATACGGGCGATATTTTCGACCCAACGCGCACAAAATACAATCTCAACTACTATAAACAGTTAGCAAAAGAGCTTGAGCAAGCCGGTGCCCACATTTTAGCGATTAAAGATATGGCGGGACTATTAAAGCCACAAGCAGCTTATACGTTTATTTCCGCTTTAAAAGAAGTCGTCGACATTCCGATTCATTTGCATACACACGATACGAGCGGAAACGGCATTTATACGTACGCCAAAGCAATTGAAGCAGGAGTCGATATTGTTGACGTAGCGGTAAGCTCAATGGCTGGTTTAACGTCGCAACCGAGCGCAAACACGCTTTATTATGCGCTTGAAGGAACGGAACGTGCACCGGAAGTCGATATCGCATCGCTTGAGAAATTGTCGCGTTATTGGGAAGATGTGCGCAAATATTACGTCGACTTTGAAAGCGGCATGAACGCGCCGCATACGGAAGTATATATGCACGAAATGCCAGGCGGACAATATAGCAATCTTCAACAACAAGCGAAGGCGGTTGGCTTAGGGGACCGTTGGGATGAAGTAAAAGAAATGTATCGCCGCGTCAACGATTTATTTGGCGACATCGTCAAAGTGACGCCATCATCGAAAGTTGTTGGCGATATGGCGCTATATATGGTGCAAAACAACTTAACCGAACAAGACATTTACGAGCGCGGTGAAACGCTTGATTTCCCAGATTCCGTCGTTGAACTGTTTGAAGGCTACCTCGGTCAGCCGCATGGTGGATTTCCAGAAACGTTGCAGCGCATCATTTTAAAAGGGCGTGAACCGATTACTGTTCGTCCGGGCGAACTGTTAGAGCCGGTCGACTTTGAGAAGTTGCGCGAAGAGTTATATCATATCGTCCAGCGTGAAGTGACCGACTATGATGTGTTAGCTTATGCGCTATATCCGAAAGTGTTTGTGGAATATGCCCATACGGTCGAACAGTTCGGTGATTTATCTGTGCTTGATACGCCGACGTTTTTGTACGGCATGCGTCTCGGTGAAGAAATTGAAATTGAAATCGAAAAAGGAAAAACGTTAATCGTCAAACTCGTCTCGATCGGTCAGCCACAAGCGGACGGAACGAGAGTCGTATACTTTGAACTAAACGGTCAACCGCGTGAAATTGTCGTGAAAGACGAAAGCATTAAAACAACTGTCGTGGCGCGTGTGAAAGCGGATCGCAACAATCCGAACCATATTGCTGCGACGATGCCGGGGACAGTTGTCAAAGTGCTTGTTGAAAAAGGGGAAAAAGTGAAAAAAGGTGACCATTTAATGATTACCGAAGCGATGAAAATGGAAACGACTGTGCAAGCACCGTTTTCTGGTATTGTGAAAGACATTTACGTCAAAGGCGGCGACGCCATCCAAACAGGCGATTTATTGCTTGAATTAGCGGAAAAATAAAAGAACGAGGGATTTCCTCGTTCTTTTATTTTAATACGGCAGATGGAACGGCTTGATGGCCGACCTCTTTTTCTTTTTTGCTACGTGTCGCCAATAACACGAAGTAACTTAATACACCAAATAAACATGAAATAAAAAACGCATGAGCTAAAGCGACGTATAAGTTTAACCCCGTAAAGACGACGAGCGCCCCTGTTGCGACTTGGCAGCTGACGAGAATGAGCGCGATGAGCCAGCCCCAGTACATAATCGGCTGATGTTTATATCGTTTCATTGCGTATATCGTTGCCCATAAAATCCAAAGAAACAATAATCCGGCTGCAAAACGGTGTCCCATTTGCACCCATTCATGCAGTTGTGTCGGGAATAACCGCGTTTGTGCGCAAAACGGCCAACTTGGGCACGCTAAACTCGCTTGTTTATGGCGAACGAGCGCTCCGGTATAGACGACGATATAGCAATATGCAATAATGCCGTAAATATGAAATGTCATCGTACGATCGAGCACAACGGATGCGGCATCAAATTTTTTATCTACTTCAAAAATAAACAACGTTAATAAAAAGACAGCCGCAAACGAAATGAGCGAGATACCAAAATGAAGCGCAAGCACGACGTCCGATTGCCCCCATACAACCGCAGCCGCCCCAATGAGCCCTTGCAAAACGAGAAACACGAACGAAACGACGGATAAAAATTTCGTTTCACGAATATGTCCGATCGCTTTCCATGACCAAATCGATAAAATAAGCACCATCAATCCGACGACGCCTGAGACGATGCGATGGCTTAATTCAATGAGCAACTCAGATGTAATGTTTGATGGGATGAGCTGCCCGTGGCAGAGCGGCCACGAACGACCACAGCCCATCCCTGATCCTGTTTTCGTCACAAGCGCCCCACCAATTAAAACGAAAAGCATGCCGATTGTCGTCGCTACCGCAAACCATTTTAAAAGCCGTTGCAATGTGTTCACTTCCTTAACGCAAAATTTTATCTAGCAAATGCCTAGTAAAAACTGTATAATAAATGTGAAATACGTGTGAAGAAATGCTACTCTCATATTAGCGGAAAATGTCGAAAAGCGCAAAGTTTTATTATGTGTGAGTAAAATATTTGTGGGTGACATTCAGGAATGATTCCCCGACGAGGGTTGCGAACTTTTGTTCGCGACGCTCGTCGGGGCCACCAAGCGAAGCGCGGTAGAAAAAAGCAAATGTCATGCAAAAAGGACTCTCTCCCTGCTATGATGGTGATGACCAACATCAATAAAACAGGAGGGAGAGAGTCCATGAAACATTTTACCACAGAATGGCCTTTATTAAAAGAGCTGGAGGAACAATTAGTCAGAACTCTTCAAAAGGTGTTCGCTGTCTTGTTGGCGGCCCTTTTGGA
>NZ_JXTH01000077.1 GCF_000836725.1 Anoxybacillus thermarum
CCAAGCGGGTTGAACAGGCCAAACGGAAGGCAGGACGGTTGTGGGCAGATGTGGTGCGTCAGAATCTACCGTGTCTGCAGCGGTCATCCGGGACGCCGATCCATCAAGCGTTGTCGGCGCTTCGGGATTTTGGTTGGGTGTAAAAAAATGGAATACAATATCATCACTTCAAGATGAGGGATGAGAGTCCAAAAGCGCTTACGATATCAATTCCTGAAAATGGTTCGCTAACTAGTGATTGACAACACCCGTAGTGAACCGAAAAAATGTTCTCCACAAAGTCTTGACTGACTCATTTTTATTTTATATGGTAGTATATAGGCTGGTACGGAGACAACGAAGGAGGATCAACATGTCGAAAAAAGATTTAATCGCTGTCGGTTTCATGTTATTTGCATTATTTTTCGGCGCCGGCAATATGATTTTTCCTCCTGCTCTCGGACAAGCAGCAGGAGAAAACGTATGGATTGCTATTGCTGGCTTTTTGATTACCGGGGTCGGATTACCCGTTTTAGCCGTAAGCGCCATCGCAAAAACAGGAAGTGATTTACAACAATTAGCTAGTCGAGTACATCCTGTATTTGGTGTTATCTTCACAACGATCATGTATTTAGCGATCGGCCCATTTTTCGGTATTCCACGTACAGGGACTGTCTCGTTTGAAATTGGAGTGACGCCATTTTTACCTGAAACGGCCGATCGTTCCATCATGTTAGCGGCGTATACAGTCATTTATTTCATTGTATCGCTTTGGTTGGCGTTAAATCCATCGAAATTAGTTGACCGCATCGGTAAGTTATTAACGCCGCTTTTACTTGTCGGTCTTACTTTGTTTTTTATCAAAAGTATATGGACACCTATGGGAGAGATCCAAAAACCAACCGATGCCTACGCACATGCGCCGTTATTTAAAGGATTTATTGACGGATATTTGACGATGGATGCCATTGCTGCGCTCGTTTTTGGTATTATTGTCATTCAAGCTATTCAACAAAAAGGAATAACAAACAAAAAGCAACTGACAAAACTTTGCATTCAAGCTGGGCTCATTGCCGCCTCTGGACTAACGATCGTTTATTTGTCGCTCGCTTTCATCGGCTCATCAAGCGTGCAGGCGATTGGTTATCGCGATAATGGCGGAGAAATTATTAGCCAAGCAGCCACTTACTTATTTGGGCAAGCCGGAGCAGTCATCTTATCGGTTATTATTATGCTTGCGTGCTTAACGACATCCGTCGGTTTATTATCATCGTGCGCAAGCTATTTTGCGAAAATTTCGCCAAAGCTTTCTTATCGAATGCTCGTCATTGTGATGAGCGTCTTTAGCGCATTCATCGCAAATGTCGGTTTAACAAAGCTTATTTCGTTATCCATTCCTGTGCTTATTATCATTTATCCGTTAGCCATTACTCTTGTCGCTTTATCGTTTTTACATGACTATTTTGGCGGGAAACAAACGGTTTACATCGGAGCGATTGCTGGTACATTTCTTGTTAGCGTCGTTGATGGGCTGAAAACAGCGGGATTTGATGTATCAGCCATTTTACACGTATACGAAAAAACATTGCCTTTGTTTGAACAAGGAATTGGTTGGCTCACACCAGCGCTCGTCGGTGGCTTGATCGGCTTATTGCTAAACAAAACAAATCATGTCACACGTATCGAAAGAAAAGCAAGTTAAAAACGAGTGAAGGAATTCCCCTTCACTCGTTTTCTTTTAACCACTCACGAATACGTTCAAACGCTCCTTCCTCCACTTGCTCTACCGTAGCAATCGCCTTTTGTAAGGATAATTCGTATTCGTATCGTCGAAACAACTGTTCCGCTTCCTCTAATCCTTCTTTCACGGCTCGGAAACGACGACGGTAACGGTTGCCATATTGAATGACTTGTTCAGCTAATCGAGCTTGTTCAATCATTTCTTTTGTTTGGTCACATACATGTTGCACAAACAAGATCGCCTCGTCTAGCGCTTGATGAACGGCCTCCATATTTAACGGCTTTCCGTCTAATGTAAGCGACACACGCGTTAAGCTTTCACGCGCTTCACTCACTTGCAACATATAAGATTCCGGTAGCCCAGGAAGTTTGCTTTTTTTCACGAGCCGAATCGCTTCAGACAATTGTTTTTTCATTTCTGCTAATTTCTCACGCGCTGCTAATTCATCTTTTCTTAACGCATATAAGTGGTCACGAAATTGGGCGTGCTTTTCTTTCACCGCAGCAATTTGCGCTAAAATTTCCTCCAACTCTTCACGAATAAGCGAGTAAGCTAACCGCTCCTCGATCATTTTCGTTTGAATTAACATAAATCGTTTCATCAATTGTTGCACTTGCTTTTCAATTTGTCGATATTTATCAAGGTCATGTTGTGATAAATGATAACTTTGCTGAACAAATAACGTTTCATCGCGCGTTTCTTTCGTTTCCTCTTCTAACTCGTAAAGCGTTTGTTCAATTTTTTCCGTTTCATCATGAACGAAACGTTCCGCATATACTTCTTTCTCTAACAAATCGTACAACGTGTCAACATCTTCTTGCACTTCTCGAAGAAGCTTTTCTGCTTCATCGACAGCAAGCGTTTCTAACAGCGCAAGCACTTTTGACAACTTCTCCCGAATCGTTTCTACTTCTTTGTCAACAGGCAAATGGTCAAGCACATACCCTTTCTCTAACAGTTCACGATACCCTTCGACAATATTGTCAAGTTGTGCTGGAATTTCAACTTGCGCATCGCTCAGTAAAAGTGGAATGTGTTCAATAAAACGATTCAACTCATTTAATTCATTTTGAATGAGCAACACTACTTCACGGGCAGCTAAATAATTTCCTTCCGTCGTTAACTGTTCAAATGTTTGAAATTGTTGTTGAAGAGCATTTAATCGCGATTCAAGCGCAGTTTCTGTACGCCCAAACGTATGACGTTGAGTAAGCATCGCTTTTTTTACTTGGCGATACTTCTCTTTTAATTGTTCAATTTCTTCACGATTTTTTTCTTCACTTCCAACTAATTCTTGTAACTCTAGTAAAATGCGTTGAATGCTCCCTTCAATTTCTTGAAGCTGCTGTTCTGTTTGCTGTAACGCATCTTTCGCTTTCATAAACCGATATTTACCCACTGCTTCCTCGATATCAAACAACTTTTCTTCTATGTTTGGCAGTTGAACAGCGACAATGTCATCCCATTCATTCCGCCACTTTTCAAACAGCTGCTCTGTTTCCCCCATCATATTTAATGACTTAATTTTCGCCATTTCTTCTGGTACCGGGCGATTCATTAAAGAAATTTTCCATTGCTCTAATTGATCGATTTGTTTATATAAACGTTTTCGGTACACGTATGTATATGTAAGTCCTCCAATAAAGAGGAGCGCACTAATCGCTACAAATTCCATAATGGGCCTCCTTGTTGTCAAGCTTTCTTTTTTATGGAGAAGGCATTTTCTTTTCAATGATTTTATGATACCATGTTAGCAACATTTTTTGAGCAAAAATTTTAATTTTTTTCCTAAAAAAACGTGATTTTGTCGAATTTTGCGCCAAAAGAGGTGAAAAACGTGCGTGACGGGCATATTCATACACCGTTTTGTCCTCACGGAAGTGACGATGCGCTGCATGAATATATCGAAAAAGCCATTTCGCTTGGTTATACAGATATTTCATTTACCGAACACGCACCGCTTCCGAAAGGATTTATAGATCCAACCCCTTATCAAGATAGCGCGATGAAAGAAGAACAACTAGCGTCATACGTATCAATTTTACAATTATTTAAAAAACAGTACGAAAGGCATATTCGTATTCATATCGGATTAGAAGTTGATTTCATTGTCGGATATGAACACGAGACGAAAACATTTTTAAATGAAATCGGCCCACAACTAGACGATAGCATTTTATCCGTTCATTTTTTACAAATGAACAATCGGTACATGTGTATCGATTATAGCGAAGACATGTTCGGCGAAATCGTTACAGCGTTTCAATCTATCGAACGAGTATATGATGCGTATTATAACACCGTTCTCGCTTCTGTTGTTGCCGATTTAGGACCATACAAACCAAAACGTATCGGGCATATAACGCTCGTCCGCAAGTTTCATCGCGCATACCCGTGTGATTATGATGAGAACAAAATCATCACACGCATTCTAGATGAAATGAAAAATCGTCAACTAGAACTTGACTACAACGGTGCCGGCACAACAAAACCGCTCTGCTTAGAGCCGTATCCGCCTCATTGGGTTGTAAAAGAAGCGTTAAAACGCGGCATTCCGCTCGTGTACGGCTCGGATGCTCACTCGGTTGCCGGCCTTCACCAAGGAATTGAACATATGTTGATATAAAGGAGTGAAGAACATGTTTCATACGCAAACATACACAGGGACAAGAGAGGAAAATTATACACTTGTCATCGAACAACTGAAAGCGTTAATTTCAGATGAAAAAAATGTTGTAGCGAACTTAGCGAACGCTTCCGCTTTATTGAATTATTTTCTGCACGATATTAATTGGGTCGGTTTTTATATAACCGAAGGAAACGAACTCGTTCTCGGGCCATTTCAAGGGTTACCGGCTTGCGTGCGCATTCCGTTCGGCAAAGGGGTATGCGGAACGGCCGCTGCTGAAAAGCGCACAGTACGTGTTGCCGATGTTCACACGTTCCCGGGTCACATCGCATGCGATGCTGCATCTCAATCTGAAATTGTCGTTCCGATGATAAAAGACGGCCGTGTTATTGGTGTGCTCGATATTGACAGTCCAATCAAAAATCGTTTCGATGAGGTAGACGAACAGTATTTACAACAGTTTGTTGAAACGCTTATTCAATATGTTAACATATAAGAAAGAGGCCGGAATATTTGGCCTCTTTTTAATATTCTTGAACAACGACGCGGTTTTTTCCTGTCCGTTTCGCTGTATATAACGCTTCATCGGCACGATTAAACAGCTCTTTCACAGAGTCCGCACGATTTTTCTTCCAGTACGATACCCCACAAGAAATCGTCACCGGCGGGTTTGTTAGCTCACGAACTTTTTGTACTAAGCGGTTCGCAATCGATAAACCTGCATTAATGGACACTTTCGGTAAATAAATGGCGAGTTCTTCTCCTCCCCATCGAGCCCCGATGTCATTTTGGCGAATGTTTGCTTTAATAATATTTGCTACTTGAATAATAATTTCATCCCCGACTTGATGCCCATACGTATCGTTTATTTTTTTGAAATTATCAATATCTATTAAAATAAATGTACCTAATCCATCCTCTTCCATCGAACGTTGGATACGTTCATCTAAATAATGACGTGCATATAAATTTGTTAGCCGATCTGTAATGACCATTCGTTCAAGCTCTTCACGCAATGCGGCGTTTGTAAACGCCAACGTGGAATGATGAATAAGTGACTGTAACAATTTAAACATATCAAAAGAAAAATGGTACGCCTCTTGATGTAGCACGATCGCTACCCCTTTCATCATCCCGCGCATCATCGGTACAGCCATAAGCGAACGAAAACGTTTCGCATGATCGCTATGAATTTTTACATCACCTAAAAATAACGTATCCCGTGGATGTTGAATGCGATGAAAAACGAAATCTACATATGCCTTTGCTTCGCGTGATTGAAAAAACGCCGTACTTCCAGGAAGTACTCTCCGCTCTTTTTCTTGCAAAATAATAAAGCCGACTTCGTCCGCATCAAATGACGTTTTAATTTTCTCAATCATAAACTTCAACGCATCTTGAAAGCGTAAGTTCGTATTTAAATGGTGAATCGTTTCGTTAATGAGTTGCAAATCAGCAATTAATCGTTTCGATTGTTCGTATAATTTTGCATTCTCTAATGCGCTTCCAGCCGTATTTGCCAATAAGGAAATAAAGCGCATTTCCCTTTCTGGTAACTCCATAATTGTTGGAGCAATCATTTCGATCACCCCGTAAATGCCTTGAGCTCCTTTAATCGGGGCATAAATCACAGACTTTTTATAAACAAGCGAATCATGGAGCTGAATTTGTCCAGTGACATACGCTTGCATGGCCCCCATGTGCTCATCTTCATTTTCAAATGTAAGTAGTTTGATCGGCAAATCTCGGTCTGTTGTGCTGTCATAAGATAAAAACAAATGAAACGTAAATGTCGGATATACTTCTTTTAATACTTTTACAATTTCTTCAAGTACATCCCCAATATTCATAGACGCATGAATTTTTGTTGCTGCTCGATGTAATTGTTCGTATCTTTTTTCCTCACTTAATGCTTCAGACACTTTGCGAATGCGAGCAAACACTTTTAAAAAGTCTTGTCTCATTTGTTTGATTAACGATCTCGGTATCATATGTCGCACATGAAGCTGAAAACGAACGAGTCCGAGTGAATCTTCTGAAAAATGTATACCAAACTGAACAGTTTTGATTTCGCTTTCATCATCGATGACAACAACATCGTCAAACTGTTGTTTTAGCTGCTCATCAAACGGAATCATATATTTTTCTCGCTGTTGTTCAATGATGTGATTTGTCGTCACTTCAGGTTCAAAAGCGTGTTTAAACGGGTTTAGCACATAAAACGTGACATCTAATAAGTGAAACTCTTTTTGCAATAAAGTGATCAGCGCTTGGATGACGCGAGGTAAATTCGTGAAATCTTCTTCTGTTAAAAACCAATCGAAAAACTTTTGTTTAAATATGGCGTATTGATCGCGTTCTTGAACGTTCATTTTTTCACTCACCCGCACATACTTCCTCTCTATTATATGTATGAACCATATAAATAAAAAAATGAGAGTTTATGTCATATTTCTAAAACTGAGGACCTACTTACTATATCATACCATACTCCTTATTATAAAGACTATACAAAAATTGTTGACTTAGACACGAAAAAAAACTATAATAGCCTTTGTGTAAAATATTGCAGCCTTTGTGCTCACATTTGTATGTCCATTTTGTTCCCCATAGGGATCGTCATTCTCTAATTGGAGGTTGTATCGTGTAACTCTCAGCTGCTAGGGCGAAGATACATGAAAACAAAATGGCGATAAATGGTGAGGCACGACTGTTTTTATTTTACCAAAAATAAAAACAAAGGAGGAGCATTTATGGCTCGTTATACAGGTCCAACATGGAAAATTTCTCGCCGCCTTGGCATTTCATTGAGCGGTACAGGTAAAGAATTACAAAAACGTCCGTATCCACCAGGTCAACATGGTCCAGGACAACGCAAAAAATTATCTGAATATGGTATTCAACTTCAAGAGAAACAAAAACTTCGCCATATGTACGGTGTAAACGAACGCCAATTCCGTAAAACGTTCGAAGAAGCTGGTAAAATGGCTGGTAAACACGGTGAAAACTTCATGATCTTGCTTGAATCTCGTTTAGACAACCTTGTTTACCGTTTAGGTTTCGCGCGCACTCGCCGTCAAGCTCGCCAATTAGTTAACCACGGTCATATTTTAGTTGATGGCAGCCGCGTTAACATTCCATCTTATCGTGTAAAACCAGGTCAAACAATTTCTGTTCGCGAAAAATCTCGCAACCTTCAAATTATTAAAGAAGCGCTTGAAGTGAACAACTTTGTACCTGACTACTTAACACTTGATGCGGACAAATTAGAAGGTACTTACACTCGTTTACCTGAACGCTCTGAATTGCCTGCAGAAATTAACGAAGCATTAATCGTCGAGTTCTACTCACGTTAATAAAAAAACCCTTCTCTGCCGAAGCAGAGAGGGTTTTTTTATTCATAACGGATTAAATAATATTTTTTCTTGCCGCGGCGAATAATTGTAAAGCGACCTTCGATGCGATTTTCTTCTGTCATGATTTTATTTACGTCTTGCATGCGCTCGCCGTTCACGTAAATCGCTCCATTCGCTACGTCCTCGCGGGCTTGACGTTTCGATGGACAAATGCCACTCGCTACGAGCAAATCAACAAGCGCTACTTCCTTTTCATGACATACATACGATGGTACATCTTTAAAACCTTGTTCAATCTCATTTACTGTTAATTTTGCTACTTCTCCGCTAAAGAGCGCTTCAGAAATGTTCATTGCCTGTTGCAGCGCTTCTTCCCCATGAACGAGACGCGTCATCTCCACAGCTAATGCTTTTTGTGCTGCCCGTTTTTCCGGCGCTTCAGCTGTTTGTTTTTCTAATTCCATAATTTCTTCGTGCGATAAAAACGTAAAGTACTTCAAATATTTTACAACATCACGATCATCTGTATTAATCCAAAATTGGTAAAACTCATATGGAGACGTTTTATCAGCATCAAGCCATACCGCTCCACCCTCTGTTTTCCCAAACTTCGTTCCGTCTGCTTTTGTTACGAGCGGAACAGTTAATCCAAACACTTTTGCGTCTTCTTCTGTCTTTCTAATGAGCTCGAGCCCCGCCGTAATGTTCCCCCATTGGTCACTTCCACCAATTTGCAACTTACATCCATACATTTCATGCAGTTTCAAAAAGTCGTATGCCTGCAAAATCATATAACTAAACTCTGTAAACGAAATTCCTGTTTCCAATCGCGACTGTACAGATTCTTTCGCAAGCATGTAGTTAATTCCAAAATTTTTCCCGACATCACGCAAAAATGTAATGACATCAAGTGAACCGATCCACTCGTAGTTATTTGCGATAATCGCCGGATTGTTATCTTTGTCAAAATCTAAAAAGCGGCTTAACTGTTGTTTAATTCGCTCACTGTAATGAGAGACCGTCTCTTTTTCATTTAATTTTCGCTCTGCTTTTTTTCCACTCGGATCTCCGATCAGCCCCGTTGCTCCACCAACGAGCGCAATCGGTTGGTGACCAGCTTGTTGAAAGCGACGCAACATTAAAATCGGAAGCAAATGACCGATATGCAAACTATCTGCCGTTGGGTCAAAACCGCAATATACTTTTACGCTTTCTTCTGCTAACAATGCTTTCAGTCCATCTTCATCTGTCATTTGATTAATTAAACCGCGAAATTGTAAATCTTGAAGCAAATCCATTACAACCACCCTTTCTGTTTATTATGGAAACAAAAAAACCCGTCCTTCATTATGAAGGGACGAGTTTCATCGCGGTACCACCCTACTTAGAGAACGTACATGTTCTCTCGCTTCATTGGCATAACGGCCTATACCGTCTTTTGCTACTTTCGCACAAGCTGTTCGCAAAAGATGCTCACGGAGGTAATTCATGCTTACCTATGCGCTAGTTCGCACCCGCCACTAGCTCTCTGTCAGCAGGGAGATAAGCACTACTCATTCCGCTCATCGCTCCATTATTCACATGTCAATATACCCTCTTTTATCATAAAACATCAACTGTTGTCAAGATCTTCAAACAAATTTAGTGTGAGTAAAATATTTGTGGGTGACATTCAGGAATGATTCCCCGACGAGGGTTGCGAACTTTTGTTCGCGACGCTCGTCGGGGCCACCAAGCGAAGCGCGGTAGAAAAAAGCAAATGTCATGCAAAAAGGACTCTCTCCCTGCTATGATGGTGATGACCAACATCAATAAAACAGGAGGGAGAGAGTCCATGAAACATTTTACCACAGAATGGCCTTTATTAAAAGAGCTGGAGGAACAATTAGTCAGAACTCTTCAAAAGGTGTTCGCTGTCTTGTTGGCGGCCCTTTTGGAG
>NZ_JXTH01000078.1 GCF_000836725.1 Anoxybacillus thermarum
CTCCAAAAGGGCCGCCAACAAGACAGCGAACACCTTTTGAAGAGTTCTGACTAATTGTTCCTCCAGCTCTTTTAATAAAGGCCATTCTGTGGTAAAATGTTTCATGGACTCTCTCCCTCCTGTTTTATTGATGTTGGTCATCACCATCATAGCAGGGAGAGAGTCCTTTTTGCATGACATTTGCTTTTTTCTACCGCGCTTCGCTTGGTGGCCCCGACGAGCGTCGCGAACAAAAGTTCGCAACCCTCGTCGGGGAATCATTCCTGAATGTCACCCACAAATATTTTACTCACACATGAACCAGTCGATTGGTTTATTTTTACGACAGGGATTGGTGTTGATACATTAATGAAAAAAGCAGACGAGTGGGGAATAGGAGAAATGTTCCTTCAAGCCATTCGTCAAGCGCATGTGGCGGTACGTGGATATAAAACGACAAACGTTTTACGTACATACGGCATAAGCCCGCACATAACAGCAGACGACGGAACAACACAAAGTCTTGTGCATGCGCTAAAGGAAGTAGAGTGGACAGACAAACGTGTCGTTGTTCAGCTTTATGGGGATTCCGCTCCATCGTTGCAACAATTTTTGGTTAAACGAGGCGCGTTATATCAAGAGATATGGCCGTATCGCCATACGCCACCTGCGGCTGATGTGATGAAACAGCTTATTGATGAAATCATTTCTCGATCTGTACAAGCGGTTTGTTTTACATCAGCGATTCAAGTGCGCTTTTTCTTCTCCTTTGTAAACGAGTGGGGATATGTTCAAGAAATAAAACGAGCATTTGCTGATGATGTTGTAGCTGTTGCGGTAGGAAAAGTAACAAAAGAGACGTTACATGAAGAAGGGATTGCACGCGTCATTGCTCCAGCCCATGAACGGATGGGAGCTATGATTGTTGAACTTGCTCAATATTTTGACAAGCAGTAGCTGCGCATACATGTATGCACAGCTACAGACGAAATGATTCAACTATTGTACGAAGTTGCTCGCTAAGTTTAGCAAGCGTTTGGGCAGCGGAAGAAATTTGTTCGTTCATGGCTAGCTGTTCTTCTGCAGTTAGGGCGCTCTCTTTACTTTTTTGCATGACTCGATGCGCTATTTGTTTTAATTGTTTCATCGTTTCAGTTATTTCGTTTGAAATCGCGGTCATTTGTTCAATCGCTGCTGATGTTGTTTGTACTTTAGAAAACACTCGTTCTACTGATTCATCAATCGCTTGAAATGAACGCTTTGCCGTTTCATAGTATGTCGTGCCGTCAACAAGCTTTTTCGTATTTTCTTCGATGGCTTGCGCTACCTTTTTTGTTCCGATCTTTATTTGATCTAGCATCGTTTCAATTTCTTTTGCCGCTTCTTTCGATTGTTCAGATAGTTTTCGTACCTCGTCAGCGACAACAGTAAATCCTTTTCCATGCTCACCGGCACGCGCAGCTTCAATGGCTGCGTTTAGGGCAAGCAAGTTCGTTTGTTCGGCGATAGCCGTAATGACGTTTGTAATTTTTCCAATTTTCTCGGAATGTTGTTGAAGTGATTCAACAAGTGTTTTTGTTGTAAACATGGCATCACGCATGTCGGAAGCTTGTGTTGTCACCGCTTGAATGGAATGTTTCCCTTGATTGACAAAATCATGTGCTCGTTCTGCTGATGCAAGCAAATCTTCTGTACTTTCGGCAATTTGATTCATCCCGATGGAAAATTCATATAAAGAATCGTCCGCTACTTTGAGCATGCGCAATTGTTGTTCCGCTTCTGCATATGTTTGTTCAGCCGTTTCTGTCGCTTTCTCGGACGATTGCGTACTTTGTTCTGAGCTAGCGGCAAACTGCTCCGCTTGCGACGCCATATGAATAGAAATATCCTTCATCGTTTCAATCGTTTGCTTCAATTTTGTTTTCATATCATTAATGGACTCAGTCATATGTTTTGTTTCATCTTTTGTTTTAACTGACAAAGGCGGGGAAGATAAGTCTTTTTTCGCTATGCGCTGTAGTTCATCGGAAACGAGACGGATCGGTTTAGCAATTCTACTACTTATTAACCACGTTATACTAATGATAACAATAGATAATACAAAAAAGAGCAATGAGGAGATCATTTGTATTTGTTTCATTTCTTGTTTTATGCGTTTACGTTCCTCAGCGAGCAACTGCTTTTGTTTCATAATCATCTTGTCAGCAATGATTATAAATTCATTCCCCTTTTTTGCTAATTCCTTAAAAACTGCTGTCTCTTCCTCTTCCGTTTCAGCGCGAATAAACTGTTGGACAAGATCAAAATATTGCAATTCAAGTTTTTGCATATGTTGAAAAATTTCTTTTGTTTCTTTTGTTATTGCTATACGTTCTGCATTGTTATAGGCGTCATGAAAATGTGAACGGGCGTTCGTATAGTTATCTAAATGATTTTTTGTTCTTAGCAACAAGTACGTTAACACTTCTTTCCTTTGCTCATAAAAAGCGATCGTTAAATCATTTGTGTACGTTAAAATTTGCATGTGCCTATCAATCATTTGATTTTGTTTATCATGTTTTTGAGCAATTTGAAAAATTGTAAATAACTGAATACTAACAAATAGAGCCGACATCACGAAAAATGAAAGAAATATTTTTCTACTAATTGTCACTTTGAGTCACCCCTTTTTCTTTTTTAGAGCTGGCTTGTTTTTTATCATACGTATTTATCATCTTTTTGTTTGTGCAAATAAAACAAAAAACATCCCAAAAATTAACTTGGGATGCCTTTTTTCGGTTTTGAAAATACAGGGATGGAAATGGTTCGACGTTCACGTGCTTGACCGATAAAAAGTACGCTAAATGGTGTAGCGTGTATCATATAGCACATACCGATTGAAGCAATGGTTGTCATGGCGAATAACATCACCGCTTGTAATAGGGAATACATCGTTGTTGGAATAATCGACACAAACATGGATAAGAAAAATACATGTCCGATATATGCCCCATACGTATATCGACTAACGAAACGTAACGCTGTATATAGGAGCGATTTTGTTTGTACAATCGTGATTGATAAACCGTATAATAAGAAAATTTCCGATGTGACATATAACACCATTGAAGGTCTTAAATACGTAATCGTTGTTAAATCGATCGAAAAAATACTTTGCGATGTAAATAGTTCATACCCAACAAAAATAAATAAAGATAAAAATAAAAATGTGTTAAGTGGAATAGCTCGAATAACAAATTTTCGCCAAGCTGGCAATGTGTATGCGGCCATACCACCTAAACCAAAATAGAAGAAATAAGATAAAAATGTGCGATCAACATAATGTACATATGATTTGCTTTGAACGACTGGAGAAATGAATGTAATGAAGCCCATGTAAGTGATCGCACTAACGATAATAAATAATTTCCAATATTTTTTTTCATTAAGCCATCGGAAAAATGGAACAATGGCGACAATAAGCAAATGAAATTGTATAATCATGACGACGTACCATAAATGAGGAGCTGCTTCCCCAAGCAATAGTTGTTTCATCGCTTCAAATGCATGTGGATGACTAAATACAAAGTAAATAGATGACCATGTTATATACGGGATAATTAGCTCTCTCCATTTATGGGCCATGTAACGTGCGTAATGAATGGCTTCATTTTGTTGTGCAATATGAAATCCAACTAAAAAGACGAACACAGGCGCAGAAAATTTGACGACTTGAAACAATATACTGATCATAATCGCTTCCTCAGCATGTGGAGGGCGATCATTCATAACATATAATAACGCACTTTGAAAAACGACCGCTAAAAATGCTAAACTTTTCATAACGCTTAGTTCTGCAGGTGTTTTTTTTATCATTTTTCCTCACCAGCTTTATTTGTCAATTTGTTCATATACTAGTATAATGCTAATAGTTTCACAAAGTTAGTTGAAGAATGAACATTTATTGAAAAAACAGTCGCAAATTCATGAATGTTAATAATAAGTGTCATGTGAAGCGTTTACAAAAGGAAGGTGAAAAACAATGCGTTATCATACTCATATTGTTTCATCATTAGCCATTGGTGCCGGGTTTGCAACGTATACCCCTATATCTTTTACTGTTACCTATGCAGCCGGATTAGCTATTGGAGGGTTGCTTCCTGATATTGATGAACCAAATTCTTATATTGGTCGCCGCTCACTTGGTGTGGCGAAACAAGTGAAAAAGGCGTTTGGTCATCGCGGATTTACGCACTCGCTATTAGCATGGGGAGCGATCACAGCCGTTTTATTATCCCAACATTTTTCTCCTTTTACGCTCGGGCTATGTCTCGGCTACGCGTTTCATGTGTTAGCTGATTACTGTTCGAGTCAAGGTGTTCCGCTACTTTGGCCATTTTCTAAAAAAAGATATCGTTTTATTATGACTTATCGTACATCTAGCTTTTTTGAAACGTTGCTTTTTTACTGCTTTCTCGTTTTGTTTATTTATTTTTTAACGAACGGAGCAATAGAAGAGAATAGTTCGTTCTTTTCGTCTTCGTTTATTGATTTTTCTGAATAAATTGAATATGATTATGTTGAGATTGACAAAAGTGGGGGATGAGGATGAAAACGGCAGATTTATGTGATCAATACGGGGAACGTGTCCGCGTTTGTTCACTGACGTTTCAAAATTACGGTGGAAAAACGTCGTTTTATGGACCGATTACGACGGTAGATGTTTTCGAAGATAATGTCCTTGTTCGAGAAGCGCTAGAAACGGTACCAGCAGGAAGTGTAGTCGTTGTTGATGGAAAAGGATCAAAACAATGTGCGCTTGTGGGTGATCGGCTGGCACAAATCGCGTATGATCGCCAATTAGCAGGTATTATTGTACATGGATGTATTCGTGATTCGAAAGAAATAAGTACGATGCCAATTGGTGTACTTGCCCTCGGAACATGTCCTCGCAAAAGTAAAAAAGAAGGAAAAGGGAAACGAGACACAGTTGTTTATTTCGGGGATATAGAGTGGAAGCCAGGTACATACGTATATGTTGATGAAGATGGAGTGATTGTTTCAGACGGGCCTTTGCATGAATAACGATTTGTTCGGTTATTCTATTGTCTAGGGGGGATAGACGATGGAGAAAAAACGAACAATGCGAGAAGATGAAGTAGCGTTTGCTGAACAAGAGATCAACCGTTATTTTTATGACTATCCACATGAAGAAAGCGTTCCGTTTTATATTGGGAACAACACACCAGCTATTCGTGTTAGTAAGCGAGAAGAATGAGTCGGGCGATCAGCCCGACTTTTTTCATTACTCTGTTTTATCGCTTTGGCTTTTGTTTTGCTTACGGCCTTTACTGTTATCTCCGGCACCTTCATATAGTTGCCCGTGTTGTGTTGGTGCGTTTTGATTTCGACTTCCTTCGTTCACTTTTTTTGTCATGTTTCGGCCTCCTTTCTGCTACAATAAACGTAACATGTTTATTTTTTCAAAAAGGGGTGGAGTTATGCGCGCATGGCATAAAGAGGCGGAAAAACAATGGGATGAGCGAGCGGAGTGGTGGCATCAAAGTAGTGAAGACATGTGGGAGAGAGGAAGTCGAAAGACGATTATTCCGTTTGTCACGACATATATGCCGAAAGAAGGATATATTGCAGACATTGGATGTGGGGATGGATACGGGTCATATAAACTATGTCAACAAGGATATCGTGTCATCGGATTAGATTTATCAAGTGAAATGATTGAATTAGCAAAAAAACAAAGGTATCATGAACATCTTCATTTTCAACAAGCAGACATTATGAACTTACCTTTTCCAGATGAAACGTTTTCCGGTGCGATGATTATTAACTGCTTAGAATGGACTGAACGCCCACTTGCTGCACTTGAAGAAGTTCGTCGGGTATTAAAAACAAATGCGTATGTATGTGTCGGTATTCTTGGTCCAACAGCCGCTCCCCGAGTCAATAGCTATCGTCGTTTATATGATGAAGCAGTCATTTGTAATACGATGATGCCATGGGAGTTTGAACAGTTAGCAAAGGAAAATGGCTTCATAACAGTTTCTCAAGAGGGAGTGTATAAGCGTGGAGTCGATGGGCATTTCATTCAACAGCTACCAACAGAATTAAAACAGGCTGTTTCGTTTATGTGGTTATTTATGTTGCAAAAAAGGTGAGGGAGCTAGCTCCCTCCTTTTTCATGTAGTTTTTTATTGTTAGCGACCTGGATTAATTGTTGGAGCCATTCTATTTCGGTTTCTAAATGCATGATGACTCCTTTTAACACGTACAATTTTGCGACATATTCGTTTTCTCGCTTTTGTTCAAATATCCATTTCAATTTTTCGAGTTGTTGTTTTGTTTCTTGGAAACGTCGCTCTAATACCGCACTTACTTTTGCTGCATCGGCGTATGCAGCAAAAGATAGCCCCGCATAAATAGAGCGGTGAATATGTTCATGTTTTTGTAATTCTTCTAGTAAGAGCTGTTCAAAGTGTTGCTTTCCTTTTTCGGTAATGCGGTAAATCGTTTTATCTGGGCGATTCGTATCGCGTACGACATCGACCACCTCTACATATCCTTGTCTTTCAAGCTGATCAAAGGCATAATAGAGCGATCCAGCTGCCAGTTTAATATAATGTTTCATATGGCGTTCGTTGACAATTTGTTGAATTTCATATGGATGTTTTTCACCTTCCATCAACAAGCCGAGAATGACAAGTTTCACGCTCATTTTATTCCCCTACTTTTGCCCGTTTTTGTATTTCTAGTTTTTCATTCCCCATGAAGAAAATTAATACGAATGAAAGAGCAATTGGAATTAATGCGAGCGTAAATGCATACGTAATGGATGATGCCAACGCATCAACAATTTTTTGTAAAATAGGTGCCGGAATTTGTGCACGTGCTCCCGCTTCAAATAGTGCACGTGGATCGAACGAATGTGCTGATGGCATCGAACCGAAAGTTTCTTTTAAATTGCTAGTTAATGTATTTGTTTGAATCGTTCCGAAAATGGTAATGCCGAGCGTCATGCCGAGCGAGCGAAAGAACGAATTGGTTGAATTCGCTGTTCCACGAAAACGTGGTTCTAAATTGTGCATTGATGCAGTCGGTAGCAAAGAAAATGAGAACCCAACGCCAAATCCCGCAATCGCCATATACACAGTTAACCATATACGTGATGTTTCCGGTGTCATGAAACTAAGCAATAGCATGCCTGTAAAGTAAGCGATCACAGAAAGAAACATAATGTTTCGATATGATGTTTTCGTTTGTGAAATACCAGCGAACGAACTGCCTGCAACAGATCCAAGCATCATTGGCATTAAGATTAGTCCAGCATTTTTTGCTGTACCGCCATAAACCGCTTGTACAAACACCGGAATAAAAACGGTTAAAATGACAAATGTCGCACCGTATAAAAAAGCAAGCAACTGCGCTACAGCAAATGTTCGTCGTTTAAATAGTGAAAATGAAATAATTGGCTCTTTTACTTTCGTTTCTATATACAAAAATGCTAGTAAGAACATCGCACTAACCATAAATAACGATATGATGGTGAATGAATCCCAATCATATTTTTTTCCACCTAATTCAAGGGCGAACATTAAGCTAACGACTGTAACAATGAGAGTGAGTGCGCCGAACCAATCGATTGTTTGTTTCGTATGTGGCGTTGTTTCTTTGTAATAACGGACAATGAAAAAAATAGATAATAAACCGATTGGGACATTGACGTAAAACACCCAATGCCAACTTAAGTAATCGGTAATATAAGCACCGAGGAGCGGACCAAGCACACTTGACATCCCAAAGACCGCACCGAGCAATCCTGTCATTTTTCCTCGTTTTTCTGGTGGAAATACGTCAAATACGATTGTAAATGCAATGGGCATTAATGCCCCGCCACCAATTCCTTGAATCGCGCGGAAAATGCTAAGTTGTACAATGCTTTGTGCTAAACCACAGAGCGCAGAACCGATTAAAAAGACGATTAATCCGAATAAAAAGAAACGTTTTCGACCATACATATCGGATAACTTCCCGAAAATAGGCATACCAGCCATGACAGTAACCATATAAGCAGATGTCACCCAAACAAATTGATCTACGCCGCCTAAATCGGCAACGATCGTCCCAATTGCCGTTGCAACAATCGTGTTATCCATTGCTGCCATTAGGATTGCTAATAACAATCCAGCTACAATAAACGATAAATATCGTTGTTCATTCTTCATTTTATTACTCTCCTCCGTATGAATGATATACAAACTATTATATTCAAATTTGAATATATATCAATAAAAAAGCTCTCGCAAAAAGCGAAAGCTTACTCCCAAATGTATGGCGTTTCTTGATACACATAGTAGTTGAGCCAGTTGACAAACAGCAAATTCGCATGGGAACGCCACGTGTTATATGGTTGCTTATTCGGGTCGTCATGTGGAAAATAATATTTTGGGATTTGAATGTCCAATCCTTTGGCCACATCTCGTTCATATTCTTCTTTGAGCGTCGTGGCATCATACTCTGGGTGTCCTGTTAAAAATACTTGTTTTCCATCATTTGAAATGACGAGACAGACGCCAGCTTCCTCGGATGAAGATAAAATTGTTAACTCAGAAACCGCTTCGATATGTTCACGTTTCACATCTGTATGGCGCGAGTGTGGGATTTTATGAATATCGTCAAATCCACGAGTAAGTTTGACGTGCTTTTGTTCTAACATATGATCGAATACGCCGAAACATTTTTGTGGCAAATCGTATTTTGGGATACCGTAATGATAGTACATCCCTGCTTGTGCACCCCAACAAATATGTAACGTAGATGTGACATTCGTCTTTGTCCATTCCATAATTTGAGTTAACTCATCCCAGTAGTCAACTTGTTCAAACGGCAAATGTTCAACGGGTGCACCAGTAATAATCATGCCGTCATATTTT
This sequence comes from Anoxybacillus thermarum, assembly GCF_000836725.1. GTDB lineage: Bacteria > Bacillota > Bacilli > Bacillales > Anoxybacillaceae > Anoxybacillus > Anoxybacillus thermarum. The sequence goes on from NZ_JXTH01000078.1 coordinate 8,907, forward strand.
CTATGCTGAACATGTTGAAATGTTGTATAAAATTGATCAAGATGATGTTTTGATGTTGTTTTCGCTTCATGTGTTTCAGGACGTAAAAAAGTGACATGTACTTGTAGCGGCGAATTTCCAAGCAAACGCAATAGCTGTGTGTGTGAGTAAAATATTTGTGGGTGACATTCAGGAATGATTCCCCGACGAGGGTTGCGAACTTTTGTTCGCGACGCTCGTCGGGGCCACCAAGCGAAGCGCGGTAGAAAAAAGCAAATGTCATGCAAAAAGGACTCTCTCCCTGCTATGATGGTGATGACCAACATCAATAAAACAGGAGGGAGAGAGTCCATGAAACATTTTACCACAGAATGGCCTTTATTAAAAGAGCTGGAGGAACAATTAGTAAGAACTCTTCAAAAGGTGTTCGCTGTCTTGTTGGCGGCCCTTTTGGAGGAGATTGATCAACAACTGGCGGAAGCGCGGGACAAGCGCCGGTATCAGCTGAAAGACAAACGGCCGACCACGATCCAAACGCTGTTTGGAGAAGTGACGTTTCGACGGAACTACTACTATGATCGGCAGGCGGGGGCGTATACCTTCTTGCTGGATGCCGAACTGGGCTTTGATGGAGCGCAGTCG
>NZ_JXTH01000079.1 GCF_000836725.1 Anoxybacillus thermarum
CCTCCAAAAGGGCCGCCAACAAGACAGCGAACACCTTTTGAAGAGTTCTGACTAATTGTTCCTCCAGCTCTTTTAATAAAGGCCATTCTGTGGTAAAATGTTTCATGGACTCTCTCCCTCCTGTTTTATTGATGTTGGTCATCACCATCATAGCAGGGAGAGAGTCCTTTTTGCATGACATTTGCTTTTTTCTACCGCGCTTCGCTTGGTGGCCCCGACGAGCGTCGCGAACAAAAGTTCGCAACCCTCGTCGGGGAATCATTCCTGAATGTCACCCACAAATATTTTACTCACACATATACTAGTTTTTAAAAAAACATGCGAGGTTGGACGATGAGAGTACGATGCATTCTTTGTGAAAAAATAGATACGTTAAACGACGAAACGTTGCTTGCGAAACGGTTGCGCAACCGCCCGATTCATACATATATGTGTGAAACGTGCCATGAACGCATTGCGCAAAAAACGAAAGAGCGGCTAGCGACCGGCAAGTTTCGCTTTTTCCGCACGAGCAAACATGAAACGGAATGGTAATGAAATGACGTATAAGAAATAACTGTCGTCCCCTCCGTCTTGCAAGGTTGGAGGGGACATAGCAAACAACTCATTTGTTTTCCAACAATTGTTTCACTTCTTCCGTAAGATCGGTGAGGCTCGCAATGTTTTGTATACTCATCCCTTTTCTCGCCATCGTTTGTACAATATGTTTTATTCCTTCCTCTCTCCCCCCTTTTGTTCATACGCAATAATGAGTTCCAACACTTGTTCTTTTTCTTTCGTCTCCATCCCGCTCACCTTTCTCCGCAACTGTTGTTCTTCTTCGTCTGATATTTTTACATATGTTTCAAAAAAGCCAAACAGCAATCGTTGTTTCGCTTCGTCTAATTCCATTCGGACAAGCATGCGTAAAAATTGTTTTTTCAGTTCTACCCGTTCACTTTCAGTATATCCCATTTTGCTTAGCAGTGCAGCAGCGATTGGATTGTCTTGACGAATGTAGTTTCGCAGTTTTGTTTACGAATTTCCAAAGTGAAAAAACGAAAGTCAACCACATGGCCAAACGGAAATTGGAGCGTAAATGCAGATCATTCGTTGCGGATCGTAGCTAAATACAGAAATTGGTACGATGTGTTTGCGGTACTTTTCTAACAAGCGGCGAAAATAAATAAATATTCGTTCAGGAAACGATGGTTGAACGTAGCTTTCGTTTTCAATATGCACGACCACTAACCCATCTTCCCCTTTCAGCTTCGTTTCGACAAGCAAATCGACACGGTACTTTTCTCCTGCTGTCACATCGGTAAACAGCTCCTTCGATAAAAACGATACGTGGCGAAAATCGATATGCTCGTGCATTGTCAGGAAAAAGAGAACAATAAATTCCTCAAAAAACGTTTAAATCAACTCTTTAAACAGACGATCGTGGTCAATAGGCATACATTCACCTCACATACTTTTTTCGACATCTGTATTCGTCAACAAAATTCTTTTTCCTCCATACGTTAGAATATTGAAAGATGAAAAAGCGCCCGACAGAAAACATGGGCGCTTATTGGTAATTGACATATTTTTCAGGTTCGCGATTAATTTGATCGAGCATCGTTTCGACGAGCTCGGCTGGAAAGCGAAACGTGCGCGATTCGTTGTTTACGGTACATGCAACTGTATAGACATCGTCTTCTTTTGTATATGCGATTTGCTCAACCGCATGATCTTCACGCAACAAATCGGCAAAAAATCGTTCTGTTTCTTGTGCTGCTGTATCGTCCGGGCGCGCATGGGCAACCACCGTAATCGTCAACCAATTGTACACCGCATCTTGTAGTTTCATTCCGTATTCTCTCCTTCACGACGAAGCCGCCATTTATAAATGATTAATACGACCGCCGCAACAAGCAATCCTTCTGCGACAGGTAAAAAGACGGCGAAAAACGCTAAAATGGTACAACCGAGCACAAGCAACGAGTAAATGATAACGTTTTTTAATAGCGGTAGTTCACGCGCAAAGCCAAGACGATACACAATGATCGATAAAACGACAATCGTCGCATACAACAGCCACATCCCTTTCACCGGCTGTTCATGCACGTTGTATAGCGAAGCGAAAAACGACAGGCGACCGATCACATCCATGACGACTCCCCCTATTTCTTTTGCTCAGCGAGTTTTTTCTTTTTCGCAATTTTTTCCCGTTCGTTTTTATCTAATATTTTTTTTCGTAAGCGAATCGATTGTGGCGTCACTTCGCAATATTCGTCGTCATTTAAATATTCGAGCGCTTCTTCTAACGTCATGAGGCGCGGTTTTTTCATCGTCACCGTTTGTTCTTTCGTTGACGAGCGGACGTTTGTTACATGTTTCATTTTGCATACGTTGACGACTAAATCGTTGTCGCGGCTATGTTCGCCAACGATCATCCCTTCATACACTTCCGTTCCCGGTTCAATAAAAATGACGCCGCGGTCTTCAACTTGCATAATGCCGTAAGCAGTCGCTTTTCCTGTTTCCATCGAAATGAGCACACCTTGATGTCTGCCGCCAATTTGACCTGCAATGACCGGCTGGTAGCTATCAAATGAATGGTTTAAAATGCCGTATCCGCGCGTAAGCGACATAAATTCTGTGCGATACCCAATTAATCCGCGCGCAGGAACGAGGAAAATGAGGCGCACTTGCCCGTTTCCGTTGTTGATCATATCGACCATTTCCCCTTTGCGCGCCCCAAGCGACTCCATAATCGCCCCTGTATATTCTTCAGGAATGTCGATTTGCACGCGCTCGACAGGTTCGCACATGACGCCGTCGATTTCTTTTATGATGACTTCCGGCTTTGACACTTGCAGTTCAAAGCCTTCACGGCGCATATTTTCAATTAAAATCGATAAATGAAGCTCCCCGCGTCCTGACACGATCCACGCATCTGGCGAATCCGTTGGCTCAACGCGAAGCGACACGTCCGTTTCTAACTGGAGGCGAAGGCGCTCTTCAATTTTTCTTGCTGTCACATGTTTTCCTTCCCGTCCAGCAAACGGGCTATTGTTGACGAGAAACGTCATTTGTAACGTCGGTTCGTCAATGCGAAGCGGCGGCAACGCTTCTTGGGCATCAAGCGGACATACCGTTTCTCCAACGTTAATATCTTCCATACCAGAAACAGCAACTAAATCGCCTGCTTTCGCTTCTTCAATTTCGATGCGTTTTAAGCCGAGGAAGCCAAACAGTTTTGTCACGCGAAACGTTTTTACAGATCCGTCCAGCTTCATGAGCGCCACTTGTTGCCCAACTTGCATACGCCCGCGGAAAATGCGTCCAATCCCGATACGACCGACGTAGTCGTTATAGTCAAGAAGCGCCACTTGAAATTGAAGCGGTTCATCGCTATTGTCGGGCGGGGCAGGAATATGTTCAATAATCGTTTCAAATAGCGCGGTCATATCGGCGTCTTGTTTATCCGCATCTAAACTTGCCGTCCCGTTAATCGCAGAAGCATACACGACCGGAAACTCAAGTTGATCTTCCGTTGCACCAAGCTCAATAAATAAATCGATCACTTCATCGACAACTTCGTGCGGACGGGCAAACTCACGGTCGATTTTGTTGACGACGACAATCGGCGTTAAGTTTTGTTCGAGCGCTTTTTTCAAGACGAAGCGCGTTTGTGGCATGCATCCTTCATATGCATCGACGACGAGCAACACCCCATCGACAAGCCGCATAATGCGCTCCACTTCCCCGCCAAAATCAGCGTGGCCCGGCGTATCTAAAATGTTAATGCGCGTGCCTTTGTATTGAATAGCTGTATTTTTTGCTAAAATGGTAATGCCTCGTTCACGTTCTAAATCGTTGCGATCAAGCGCGCGTTCTTCCACTTGTTCGTTCGCCCGAAACGTTCCTGATTGGCGAAGCAATTGGTCGACTAACGTCGTTTTCCCGTGGTCAACGTGCGCAATAATCGCGATGTTACGAATATCGTTTCTCACTTATGTCAACTCCTATTTTTCAACATTGCGCGTCTATTATAGCATAAACATAGTAGAAAAGCGGAATGTTTTGTTGTAACCTAAAAGGAAAGAGGATGAGGAGGAAGAAAATGAACAAATTTCAACCGCTTTTTTTTATGATTGCACTACTTGCCACGGCGGCGATGATTAGCATCGGCATTGCAATCGCTTACCGACATGTGCCGGCGATCATTGGGGCAACGATCGCTCTCTTTGGTGTCATGGGGCTCGGCTTTTCATTAAAAAAAAGAAAAAGCGCTAACGAGTAATAGTTAGCGCTTGATGATCGAAAGTACTTCTTCATGCAATCCCGGTTTAGAAACGAATACGGAACTTTTTTCGATCATATTGAGCGGCTCACCGTACAAGTTTGTCACGATTCCACCTACTTCTTGCACGATAACCATTCCGCCGGCAATATCCCACGGCGACAAACGAAGCGTAATGTACGCATCGAGTTTCCCAGAAGCGATATATGCCATCTCGAGCGCAGCGGAGCCGTATGAACGCGTGCCGCGCGCTTTTTTCACAAGCGGGGCGAGGACGTTCGGGTCGATGCGGTGATTTTCCGTCACCCATGTCGCGTTTAGTGAAATGATCGCACGGTCAAGCGACGTTTTTTCGAGCGGTGGAAGCGGCGTGCCGTTTACAAACGCCCCTTTTCCTTTTTGGGCGTAATACAGCTCATCAAAAGCAACGTCGTAAATGTAGCCAAGCATGCCGACACCATCTTGAAACACCCCAACAGAAATCGCAAAATGACGCTGTTGATGAACGAAATTCATCGTTCCGTCAATCGGGTCGATGATCCAAACGATGCCGTCTAGCGCTTCAAGCGTATCGCCGAGCCCTTCTTCTCCTAAAATGCGGTGCATCGGGTATGTTTGGCGAATGCGTTCAATAAAAAATTGTTCGATTTCCCGATCGACGTTTGTCACTAAGTCGGATGGGCTTGATTTCGTTTCGATTTTTAGTTTCGTTTGAAACGCATCGCGTATGCGCTCCCCTGCTTCCCGAATCCAATGCTGCATATGTTGATCAATTTCGTTCCACATATAAGACCTCCTGCATATACTTATGTAGAAAAGGCGGCGCTTGCCGCCTTCTCACGTCCCTTTCATTTCGACAGGCGAATCAATTCTTGGCGCAGTCTTTCTAGTTTTCGTTTACATTCGTTTTTTTTCGCTTCGTTATTTTCTAACATCGCTTCATAAAGGGTGGCTAGTTCGTAGTCTACTTCGAGCTTTAATACTTTTATTCGTCGTTCTCCATCCATTCTTTTAAATCCATCGGCAGTTTTTCGCATATCGTGCACCCCTTCCGTTTTGAAGTCTTTTTTTTTGAATATTTTCTTTTTTTACATACTATGTAACGGAAAGGGGATATGCAACTTTACATTTTCACAATATCTCCGACGGACAACTCTTTTCCTTTTTTCATCGTTTGGTACGGTGAATAGCCGCTTACTTTTTCAAATTCATCGCATAGTTTTCGCTCTTCCGCTTTGCTTGGGACAATTTCTTTAAAGCGACGATATAAGTTCATCAGCTGCTCTCGCTCAATGCCTCGTTCGTACGCTTGTTCAACACCTTCGTAAAATTTAATGACGTCGATGATTTCTTCTGTTGACCAACTGTAATCAATCGGGTATGCATATTTCATGATGTTCACCTTTCTTTTTTGCTGTCTATTTTAGTTTGTCCAACGTGCGCGAATTTGTTCCGCTTCTTGAATCATGCGCGCAAAAAGTTCACTTACTGTCGGCACATCGCGAATGAGTCCGATCACTTGTCCCGCCCACGCAAATCCTTCTTCCGTACGACCGTCGTAAATAAATCGCTTGTTCGCTTGTCCGCTAATGTACTCTTTTAACTGCTCGTATCCTTTTCCTTCTTGTTCAAACTGTAAAATTTTTTCCGTCCATTCGTTTAACAACGCGCGGGCAGGCGCACCGAGCGACCGTTTAATGACGACGGTGTCGCTTTCTGTGCGCTCCACAAGCATTTGTTTATACACCGGATGGGCATGAATGCATTCTTTTGTCGCAATAAAGCGCGTGCCCATTTCAATTCCTTCTGCCCCAAGCGCAAGCGCAGCCATCAGTCCGCGACCGTCTCCGATGCCTCCTGAAGCGATGACAGGAATCGATACGGAATCGACGACGCGCGGCACTAATACGAACGTCCCGATATCGTGTTTGCCGAGATGACCGCCCCCTTCTTGACCGACAACCATAACCGCATCCGCCCCAAGCTCCTCCGCTTTCACCGCTTGACGTACCGCCGCCACGAGCACAAGCTTTTTCACCGGTACACCTTTTAACTGTTCGAAAATGGGTGCAGGATTTCCGCCCGTCATCGAAATGACCGGCACGTTTTCTTCAATCGCCACCTCAAGCATGTGCGCAAACGGGCGTCCATGTTGTCCGATCGCAAAATTGACTCCAAACGGTTTGTCCGTTTTTTCGCGCACTTTTTTTATTTCTTTCCGCAACTCATCAGGCGTCTCGAGCGACATCGCCGTAATTTGCCCTAGCCCTCCAGCATTCGATACCGCCGCCGCTAAATCGGCATACGCTAAATACGCCAAACCTCCTTGAATGATCGGATAACGAATGCCTAACAACTCCGTTACTCTCGTTTTCCAGTTCACAGTCCACTCCCCCTTTACTTTTTATCATTCTTCGCTCATAAAGAAAAGTCCTTCACAAACAATAAATGAAGAAACATACACCGCCTTTCATTTTTAAACAAAAAATCATCTTTGCAAACGTATAAAGAAGTGCTATAATTCACTTTGTTTTATGTAAATCCAAGTTAAAGAGGTGTACAGCGAAATTGTCACAGTATGAAACACCGTTATTTACCGGACTGTTAGAGCATATAAAGAAAAATCCGATTCAATTTCATATTCCCGGCCATAAAAAAGGAGCAGGAATGGACGAGCAGTTTCGCTCCTTTATTGGAGAAAATGCGTTAGCGATGGATTTAATTAATATCGGTCCACTTGATGATTTACATCAGCCAAAAGGAATGATTAAACGCGCCCAACAGTTGGCTGCGGAAGCGTTCGGGGCGGACTATACGTTTTTCTCCGTGCAAGGGACGAGCGGCGCGATTATGACGATGGTCATGTCTGTCGCAGGTCCTGGCGATAAAATTATCGTCCCACGAAACGTGCATAAATCAGTCATGTCAGCGATCGTCTTTTCGGGAGCGACACCGATTTTCGTTCATCCTGAAATTGATAAAGAGCTTGGCATTTCACACGGCATTACACCAGAAGCAGTAGAGACGGCGTTAAAGCAACATCCGGACGCCAAAGGGGTGCTCGTCATCAACCCGACGTACTTTGGCATTGCTGGCGACTTAAAACGAATTGTTGACATTGCGCATCGCTATCATGTCCCTGTCCTTGTCGATGAGGCGCATGGCGTACACATTCACTTTCATGAAGATTTGCCGCTTTCAGCGATGCAAGCAGGAGCGGATATGTCGGCGACGAGCGTGCATAAGCTTGGCGGTTCCATGACACAAAGCTCGATTTTAAACGTGAAAGAAGGGCTCGTGTCGCCAAAACGGGTGCAGTCCATTTTAAGCATGTTAACGACGACATCGACGTCTTACTTGTTGCTTGCTTCGCTCGATGTGGCGCGCAAACGGCTTGCGACAGAAGGACATGAGTTAGCGGAACAAGCGATTCGCCTCGCGAATGAAACGCGCAAGCAAATTAACGACATCGACTATTTATATTGCGTCGGAAAAGAGATTATCGGCACAAAAGCGACGTTTGACTACGACCCAACGAAGCTTATCATTTCGGTCAAAGAGCTTGGACTAACAGGCTATGAAGTCGAAAAATGGCTTCGTGAACATTACAACATTGAAGTGGAGTTATCCGACTTATACAACATTTTATGTATTATTACACCGGGCGATACAGAACGGGAGACGAGCGTATTAGTCGAAGCGCTTCGTCGTTTATCAAACGAATTTCGCCATCAAGCTGAAGTCGGAAAAAAACCGAAAGTGCTTTTACCAGACATTCCTGTCCTTGCGCTCACCCCGCGCGATGCGTTTTATTCGGAAACAGAAGTCGTGCCGTTTGACGAATCAGCAGGGCGCATTATCGCTGAGTTTGTCATGGTATATCCACCGGGCATTCCGATTTTCATTCCGGGTGAAATTATTACGGAAGAAAATTTAAACTATATTCGCAAAAATATAGAAGTCGGCCTGCCTGTTCAAGGTCCAGAAGACGACACGTTACAAACGTTGCGCGTCATTAAAGAACACCAGAAATGAAAAAAGCGGAGCTCGCATCGAGTTCCGCTTTTTTTCATCAATGAAAAGAGACCGGCTATGCCGATCCCTTCTCTCTATATTGTCTCCTCATCCCCCAAAGCTCGTTCCGATCTATGTTTTACTGTTCGTCTTCACAATCGCAACCGCTGCATTGACCGTACAATACCGTTACTTTTTCGTCCTCAAAATGATCGATTGTCGCATTGCATGTTTGGCATACAATTGTACCCATCCCCGATAACCCCTTTTCCTTTGGAATGTTTGAAAACGTTTTACTGATTTCATAATAATATGTCACATTTGTTTTGTCAATAGGGATTAGTATGACATATTTAAATAAAAAAAGAGACGTATTTCACGCCTCTTACTCATATTGTTCAGCATAAGGTGTCGTTGGTAAAATGTCTGAGAAAAATTCCGCTAAATCTTCAGCTTGTTCTTTCGTGTCAATACGGAACGTGCGTTGTAAATAGTCGTGGTCTTCGATGTCTTTCGGGTCGAGGAGAGCAGAGCGGCCTGTTTGCATACAGATGACAAGTGGTTTACCAAAAAACATATTTGTGTACACGATGCCAAAGTCGTATCGGACGTCTTTTGTCGTAAAGCCGACAAACCTCACTTTTACTTTTTCATGCTCATCATACAATTTTTCGAATACGTGCATATCGTTCCCTCCTTCTTGTATATTAAACTTTATTATATCGCACTATTCATATTTTCGCAATTATTTGTTTTTTCATAGAGTCAGTCAAGACTTTGTGGAGAACATTTTTTCGGTTCACTACGGGTGTTGTCAATCACTAGTTAGCGAACCATTTTCAGGAATTGATATCGTAAGCGCTTTTGGACTCTCATCCCTCATCTTGAAGTGATGATATTGTATTCCATTTTTTTACACCCAACCAAAATCCCGAAGCGCCGACAACGCTTGATGGATCGGCGTCCCGGATGACCGCTGCAGACACGGTAGATTCTGACGCACCACATCTGCCCACAACCGTCCTGCCTTCCGTTTGGCCTGTTCAACCCGCTTGGA
>NZ_JXTH01000080.1 GCF_000836725.1 Anoxybacillus thermarum
TTAGTGGAAGAACAACTTCCAGATGGTACGAACATCGAGTATTCCTATGACGGATTCGGAAATCGGAAGCAAATCGTGAAAACGAAAGATGGGCAGTCGACGACCACCGATGCAGATTATAACGCTGCCAATCAGTTGGTTCGTTTTGGAACAGAGACAATCTCTTATGATGCCAACGGCAATCGTTTAGAAGATGGAAAGTATCAATACGAATGGAATGAAGCAGACCAATTAGTTTCCATTACAAGAAAAGGAGAAAGCACGCCGTTTGTCACATACAAATATGATGAAGACGGCCGACGCATCCAAAAGAATGTGAATGGCGTCATTACGAACTACCATTACCAAGGCGACAGCCTAAACGTTCTGTATGAAACCGATGCAAGTGGAAATGTGGTAAGATCGTATATATACGGAGAAAACGGGCAACTCCTTGCCATGAAAAAAGGCAATGCGACGTATTTTTACCACTATAACGCCCATGGCGATGTCATCGCCCTAACGGATGCGCAAGGAAACATCGTGGCCCGTTACCAATACGATGCGTGGGGGAACATTCTTTCCCAATCCGGCGCATTGGCGGACGAAAATCCATACCGATATGCGGGATACCAATATGACCAAGAAACGGGTCTGTATTATCTGATTGCCCGGTACTACCATCCGGTGCATGGCGTGTTCCTTTCTCTAGACCCAGATCCAGGGGATGCGGACGATATCCTTACGCAGAATGGGTATGCGTATGCGAACAACAATCCAGTGATGTTGGTGGATCCAGATGGGCATTGGGTCTGGCTGGCCATCAATGCAGGGGTTGCGGCTTATAGTGCGTATAAGGCATACAAGTCAGGAAAAGGATGGAAAGGTGTCGCAGCTGCGGCGGCTATCAATTTTGTTGGTTTTGGTGGCAAGTTCAAAGCTGCTAGTAAAATTATTAAAGCTGTGCATGGTAATAGTCGATTCTCAAAGAGGATTCATCATGGGTATGAAATTTATGAAATAGTTAACGGTAAAAAACGTATAGTTAAAGTAGGTATTAGTGGTGCTAAGCTAAACAAAAACGGTACATCACCTAGGGCTAACCGTCAGGTCAATAAGTGGAATAAAAAAGCGGGGTATCAAAGATACTATGCTCGGATTGTTAAGAGAAATATTTATGGAAGAGAGAAAGCTCTAAAGTGGGAGAGAGGAAGAGCTTATGCAGTGAGAAAAGCTGGGGGTAATATGTATCTTCATGTCAGACCGTGATAACATAAAGAAAGGGGTAAGCTATGTTACTGAAAACATTTCTATTATTAGGAGAAGAAGGGATATCCGACGTTAAAAAAAGTTTTTCTTTTCAAACTAGATGTATTACCAAATTGTATGAACGGGTCTTTGATAAAAAATATAAAACCGCTGATTGTAGGCAGTTAAATTTCCATTGTGGTAATTACTCCGAGATGAAACTATTAGGATGTTTTGATGGTTTTTGTCAAGTCTTAGTGCCATATAATATTCAAGAATTTCTAGAGTATCCAGATAACAAAAAAAAAATAGAGATCCTAGAACTGTTGAAAAATAGCCTCGATTTTGTTATTAGAGAAAAAAATTGGGATCCTAATCCTTTTCAAGAAGCTTATGAGAGAGTAAAGGAGTTAAACTATATTAATGAGTTTATTTGGAACAAGCCTAAATTAAGTCCAAATAAAAAATACAAAGCTGAGGTACATTGTAATCACGATCTGTATGATTTTACAATAAAGATGGTGATTAAAGATAGAAAAGATAAAGTATTACTTGAAAAAAAAATAGTGTCAACTGAACCCGATGAACTTATTTACGATAGGTTTTTAGGTCATTTAATGTGGATAAGTGATGATGAAATAGCGCTTTACGAGAAAAATTCAAAGCGTTATACCTCTGTAAAATTAAGAGAGGCATAATGAATAGCTCTAAAATATTATCAAAGTTGAATCATTTTTCACCAGATTGACAGTTTAAAATTTTTCTTCAGAAGGACGCAAATTCGTCCTTCTGTTTTTTTATCCTATGGGGTTCCGTTAAGCAGCTTTCTTATTGTCTAGGGCACGGTGTGTTCCCTTCCTTGGATCCAGACTCAGGGGATGCGGGTGATATTCCCACGCAGAATGGGTATGCGTATGCGAACAACAACCCAGTGATGTTGGTGGATCCGGATGGGCATTGGGTGTGGATGGCAGTAGGAGCGTTAATCGGAGGAGTATCGTCGTATAAGTCTGCAAAAAGTAGAGGTCTCAAAGGTTGGAAGTTGTGGGGTTCTGTTGCAATAGGAGCTGGTTTAGGTGCTATCGGTGGAATAGGCTCAGGTGCTTACCGTGCAGCTAAAGTTGCAAGAAATATTTACAATATTACTAAGGGTCCTGCATATGTTAGAGGGAGAGCCGCGCACCAAGCATGGACAAAAGCTATGAAAAGAGTTGTTCCTGGAGGCAAATATGATAAACCATTAAGAGGTACTAAAAAACGTCCAGACCTTCAATTTTTTAGAGGAAGGGTTGTCGTTGAATTAAAACCAAAAGGTTCTTGGAAAAGAAGCTATGTAAAAAGGCAACTCAAGAATTATAAGAAAGCCGGCGCATGGATTATAATTAAGGCAAGTTATTAAAGATATTTTGGGACACACACTTAGAGTGTGTCCCTCTTTGATAGTTTTAGGGGTGAAAAATATGAATCAATATGAGGAGACGGTTAGAAATTTAGTTAATAATTTTAATGAGCATAATATAGATATAGTTGCTCAAGATTTAGCTAAGATGGGAAGGGACATAATTACTATCTTACAAAAATACTTTTATAAAGTAGATCCTAATGGTAAGATTGGGATATTAGAAACATTGAAATTATTAAATGACAGTAGTGTAATCCCTTTTCTGAAAGCTATTCTTGAAGATGAGACAGAGATATTTTTTGTTAAAGCTTATGCAGAAAGTGTATTGGATTTTTTAGAGGGTAAAGAAACTCAATTAAAAAGAAAAATTCACAATTTATCTAAAAAAAGTGGCACGGATTTAATCGCAGATATAGCTATGATAGGAACAATTGGCGATTACAATGCTATAAGAGAATTAGACAAAATCAAGACGGATAACAAAGAGGTACTGGAACAAATCAAGGTAGCAAAATTACAAATAATGTGTGGAATAGAAGAAATAATCAAGGAGTACAGAAAACCAGATTCCCGTTATTCTCATAAAGCATTAGCAGAGGCTATTTATCATTCATTTGATCATCCAGAAGCATCAAAAGTTATAATAGAAGATCTCTTTAGTGAGGAATTTGAGCGTATTTTTAGTGCCGTTACTCTACTTGCTTTCGCGGAAAAATTTCCTAAGGACAAAGTTACCAGGGATGTAGTAAATAAGTTCTTTGAAATTTTAACGGGTGATTTTAATACAACACTAAAGAATCATGCCATACTTGCAATAGGTAGATATGGAAATACTGATGATGCATCAAGGCTTGAAAGAATTGTTGAGGAAAAAAAGTATTTAACAAAAAAGAAATTTTGGAAATGGCTAAGTGAAAGCGCACTATTAGACGATATCAAAATCACAATAAAGAAATTGAAACGAAAGAAATAGACGATTCACACTCTAAAAGGCCGGTGAAAAAAGTACACCCTTATTAAGTGCCAGGCACATGTCGAACGCGACCATGCCTTTGTGGGAGGCAAAGAAGAAGTGTCCACAATTGGTGATCCTGAAACCTGATTTTGACCTATATCGAGAAATGAGTACGAAAGTTTTTCAATTTCTAGCAACTTTTTCGCCGATTTTGGAACCTGCTTCTATTGACGAGGGATATTTGGATATAACCAATCGCTATTCGTCGGGAACTCCTCTTCAAATCGCTCAGCAAATTCAAAAAGGTTTGTTAGAGACGTTAAAAATTCCCGTTAGCATCGGAATTGCTCCTAATAAGTTTTTGGCAAAAATGGCGAGCGATCTAAAAAAACCATTAGGAATTACAGTCCTTCGCAAACGGGATGTGCCAAAAATACTCTGGCCTTTGCCCGTTCAAGCGATGCATGGGGTTGGAGAAAAAACAGCAAAAAAGTTAAAAAGCATTGGTGTTTTTACCATTGGTGAATTGGCAAAAACGGAAAAAGGAGTGTTAAAAGACTTACTTGGCATCACAGGGGTCTACTTGCAGGAGCGAGCAAATGGAATCGATCACCGACCGGTTGATCCTGAAGCCGTTCTTAAATTTAAAACCATCGGCCATTCCACGACCCTTTCTCATAATGTTACTGAGGAACATACCCTCATTGAAGTATTGCGAAAACTGGCTTATTCAGTCAGCAACCGAATGAAAAGGAAGCGAGTCGTTTCCTCAACGATTCAAATTACGATTCGCTACGCTGATTTTCAAACGGTGACTCGAAGTAAAAAGTTATTGAATCCGTTTCAAGAACCAGAAGAAATTTTTGAATATGCGGTGAAGCTATTTAAACAGCATTGGAACGGAGATCCAGTAAGATTGTTAGGGATTACCGCCCTGGATGTATTGAACAAAAAAGAATCGATCAAACAATTAGATTTGTTCAGCTATGAAGAAGATGCAAAAAATGAAGCATTATTGAATGCCATTGAGCAATTAAAACGAAAATTCGGTGAAGGAATTATTCAACCCGTATCAGAACTTCTTAACAAAGAGAACAATCACTCCTAAAACTAGTCATTTAACATTTCGTCAAAATTTATAATCCTTTAAAAGTTTCGCTTGCACCTCCCGTTACGTGAGGAAGTATGATTGAAATGACCTCAGCTGCAATCATATTGGATGGGAGGAATTTGAAGATGAACAAGAAACCATATTATTCAATAGGAGAATTTTCTGAAAAGACGGGTACAACGATACGGACATTGCATTATTACGATGAAATTGGACTGCTCAAGCCTGAAAAGCATCCTAGTTCTGGACATCGCCTATACACCGATCAAGATGTACTAACGTTGCAAAAAATTGTAAGCCTTAAATTTTTAGGCTACAGTCTAGAGGAAATATGCAAAATGATCAACGAACCTAGCTTCGATTTAAGCTTAAAGGAAACATTACAAATTCAACGAAAAGCGTTTGAGGAGAAAAAAGAACATATCGAAAGAGTATTAAAAGCGATCGATCGAACGATTACCCTGTTAGAGGAAGAAGGGGAAGTAGACAGTACAATCTTAATGAGTCTAATTCACAACATCCAAACAGAGAAGGAACAACGCCAATGGCTAGAACAACATACGTCTAAGGAAGTGGTTGATGAGTTATTCAATAAACCTGAAGAAGAGATGATTGCATTAGACAAAGAATTTATCCATTTGTCCAAGGAAGTAAAAAGGTTAGCAGGAAAGCCCGTTCATGACCCTGAGGTACAAGAACTCGTAGAAAAATACATGAAGGTAGCCCTTGAATTTGTCAGTGAAGAAGCGGCGAAAGCTTTCAGTGGGTTAGATGAGACAGAAATAGAAGAACTCAAGAACAAGTTTCCGTCTCCGCATACAAAGGAAGAGGACGAGTGGTTTCAACAAGCGATTGAGTATTATATGATCAAGAATGGCATGCATGAGCCAAATGTTGATTGAAAAATAAACAGTTCTATGTCAACTGTGGAGGTGCACTTGATAGGAAGTGCACCCTCTTTTATATGGATGAAAGTTAGATCCGTGAACATAACACTGTTTTCTGCAAGCAAAAAATGCAGAGTTTTCCGTTGGGGTAGCCCTTGAAATTTAACAGTGCCTCCCATCTCTGTAGAATCCATATTCGCTGTAAGATGAACAAGGATTGTATAATCCTGCTCACAACAAATTGGTTATTGCAAATGCGACGAATTTTTACTATCCTTGTATCAGCAAGTATATGTTGATATTTTTTCAACAACATCAAAAATGTTGATATATATTCATCAACAAAAAGAGGGATATTATGAAACCAACGTCAGCAATCTGTTTCGCAGCAGATGTCAAACAGTCCAAACGGATAGAGAAAGAACATTTAATTTCCATACTGAAAGAATGCCAGCAGACAATCAACAAACAATTTGAACAAGACTTGCTTGTTCCGTTTGCCATTCGAAATGGCGATGAACTCATTGGCGTCATGAAAAACTTTTCGCATGCCTATCCGCTGATCAACCAGATTTTCCAACTGTCACGGCTCCATCGTTGTCCTTTTTATTTAGGCATTGGAATTGGAGAACTGGAAACGGATGAAATAAACGTTCATACGATGAATGGAAGCGCTGTGTTACATGCATTTGAAGCAAGGGACAAACAACTAAAGAAAAAAAGTGAGCAAGCAAAAATTTGGAATGATGTTGAAACCGAGACAAGCTTTTATTTTTCATCCGAACTTGTCCCGCACGAACCACTTAACGCCTTATTAAATGTAATCGTCACAACCAAACGAAAGTGGACGGATAAGCAAAAACAAGTCATCGAATTGATTGAACAATTTCCCGAATGGACGTATGAAAAAATCGGAAAACATTTAGGGTACAAATCACCTATTTCGACCGTCAGTTACTTACTGAAACGTGCTGATTACCAAAAAATCAAAGCAGTAGAAGATAGCTTTACTCAATTGCTAGTGCTGTATGAAAATCTCTTGAATCGTAGGGAGCGATAAAATTTGTGGATTTATTTTTATGCTGCTCATTTGCTGGGGGATTTTATTTTTCAATCGGATTCATTCATCGAGCAGAGAAAGAGTAAACCCATCATTACACTAGCCAAGCATGTTGCTATTCATGTGATTTTAATGGCAATGGCTAGTCTCGTGATTGCATTCGTCAATCCATCTATTACTAGTGCAACCCTTTGGTCATTTGGACAAGCTATTTTAATAATCTCTATTTTTCGCTTTGTTATTGATTACGGAAAAATAAAATTAAGCAAAAAAATGAATAGAGTAAGTAGTCACGCACTGTTGTTTCTCATCGATCAAGTTCTTCACTTTTTGACCATTATTTTTGTACTTCATTATTTCACTGCCACGACGTCAGAATGGTCATTTATGGACAATATCCAAGCGTTTTATGCGGTGTTTACAGGTAATGCTAGTATTTATGAAAAGATCGCTGCTGTCATTTGCATTTTTATTTTAGCCACTTATGGAGCTGGTTATTTTCTTGGAATTCTCTTGCAAAATATTGCTCCAAACAGCGAATTGCAAGAAGGAATATATCGCTTATCCGATGAAAAGACAGAAGTAAAAACGAAATATGAAAGTGATGGAAGAACAGAAACAGAGATCACCACGATCAAAACAGAGCAGTATTTTCATGATTCACCAGCCAAAATTGGCCAAATCATCGGCATGCTAGAGCGGGCTCTGATCGTGATCCTGATGATGATCGATTTACCACAGGGACTTGCCTTTTTAGCAGCATTAAAAACATTAACCCGATTTAAGCAATTTGAACACAAACAATTTGCGGAATATTATCTGATTGGAACACTATCGAGCGCTATGATCGGAATTTTACTCGGAATCGTCGCTTCAAAAATATGGTGAAAATTATAGTTTTCTAGGATATAGAGCCATTGTAGCTTTACCCTTATATTAGGGACATACGAGCGAGAACCCTCCCATACCCGTCAAATTTAGTGTTAAGGGTCGTTGTGTCCATACGCAATGTTTGTGATCATTAGCTGAAGAAAAAGAATACCACATGTTTTAGGCATGCCAAATAACCCTCTTGGAGAGGGTTATTTGGCGTTTTTATAAATCTAATCAATAAATACCCAATTTAACCAAGAGATCCGATGCCGTTTCTTTTCCTTTCCTTCGATCCTTTCTTCCATGTTTTCTCAATAGAAGGAGGAGAGAAGAAAGGCTGATTTCTTCCTTGGATAGGCGCAAAAGCAGTTGTTGCCAATAGGATTGGAGAACATCTAGCGCTTTCCGTTCGCTGATTTGAATCCCTTTTGTTTGTTGCCAATACGTTCGAGCTTGAAACAGAAAGGTCTGAGTCACCAAAATGGCAATCAACGTCCCATATACATGGCATTCGAACCGTTCTTTCTTCATCTTTTTCACTTTCTCCAAATCAAAAACGGACTTCCACGCTTTAAACAGCAATTCAATTTGCCACCGCAAAGAATAAAGCTCATAAACCTGTTGCCCATCAAACGACTCTTGTGGTAAATTAGTCAGTAAGATGTGGTATTTCTTTTGTTCGAGGGTTTGGCGTGTCAGTGCCTTCCCTTTTCTTTTTTCCCTTTTTCGCACATACGCCATCCGTTTTTGCCATTCTTCTTCCGTCAAACGTCGAAAAATCAAGCGTGGGATATACAAACGCTCATGCCCGATGTATACATGTTCCATTTCTACTGATTCCCCTTCCTTTAATTGATTCCCAAGAGATTCCCAATCCCATTCCTTCCACTGGCTATTCTCTTTGATATACACTTTCATATCGGAACGGAGCCGAGTAATATAATACGCTCCTCGGGCGTCGATCTCGGTTAGTGCGGCAACGGAGAAAAAGCCCAAATCCCGAATACATAGGTCATTCGGCAAAATCGTGTGCTGGGCATGATAGGCAAAACGGGCGTCCGAGTCATTGGCCGATTGAACGCATAGTTGAAGACAGGCACCAGACAACAAGTCATATTCAAACTGAATTTTCGCTCCTGATGAGACGGAACCTCGGTAGTCCTCCCCGTAGTCGGCAGGAACCAAAAAACTGGTCGAATCCAAAATCCGCAAGCGAGTAAAACACGTCCGGTAGGTTTGGATGGTGGACCA
>NZ_JXTH01000081.1 GCF_000836725.1 Anoxybacillus thermarum
AAATAGTGATGATTTTAGATAACGCTCGAATTCACCATGCCAAACTCATTCAGCCATTTTTAAAAGAACACGAAGATCGGTTAGAGCTCGTCTTTTTGCCACCATACAGTCCGCAATTGAACTTGATTGAAGGGCTATGGAAATGGCTGAAATCAGACGTGATTTACAACGTGTTCTATTCGAGTGTGCAAGAAATTAGAAAGAATGTCCAAGCCTTTATTCAGCGAATCAACCAGAAACCAGAACAAACGATCGATCGTTTGTGTGTTCAGTTGTAAATCTTTAATTCAACTTATATAGTAACTATACCCAAAGCACCTGCAATGAAGAAAAGATATTTTATATTGAAATAATCAACACTGACCCCAAAAATAAACTGGGCTACTGGCGTTGAAAGCATTGAACAACAGTGCCTGGCACCGTTCGCTAATTCAGGACGTATTTGAACAGCGAATCGATTTTCTGATCGCTCTCCAATCACCTGTGCAACGTCACTGACGTGGGACAAAGAGGGACACAACATAGTTGAACAGCACCCGACATCGTTCGCTAATCCCCCAACCGTTCCCGTACTTCCTCCTCTGTCATGTCGAGAATATGGGCAACGTCTGTTATACTCATTCCTTTTTCGACCATTTTTCGAATCGTTTCATTTTTCCCTTCTTCTCGACCTTCTTTCAACCCTTCTTGTCTTCCTTCTTCCCGACTGCCGCGAATGTTTGAGAGTTGATCAAGGAGCCACTTCAGCCGCATTTCGTATGCGTAACGGTTTTCGGGGTCGACGCTTAAGTTTTGCCATTCTTCTAGCGCTTCTAAAATGTCTTGTTCTGTCATGGCTATTCCCTCCAATTCACGAAACATCTCTTCATCCATTTTTTTCGTTCGTCCATCGACAGCCGACAACATCGTCAGCCATGGACATTCGGGTGACTTACGAACAGTGCCTGGCACCGTTCGCAATTATAATTGATTCACCCTTATTACAATTTAATTCAATCCCATTATATATTTGCGCTTCTGATGCTTTATAGAAGTCTTTTTAACGATATTTTCCAATTTCTTATCCCACCTTGCCTTGCAAAGTCCAAAAATTTCTTGAGTTTCAAGGGAAGTTCAAAACAACAATCACCTTTAGCCGAACCTAACAAAAAAGAGAAAACTTACGTAGCACACAAGCGACCAATCATAAGTTTTCTCACATTTTTATTTTCTTTATATCGTTCTTCTGCCTAGCTGGACTCGAATTTTTCTTTAATCTCTGCTACTTTCTTTAGTGGAATCTTTAATTCGTTAGAAATTTGTTCAACCGTTTTTCCTGCAACCAGAAGTTTCAGCACAGCTATCGTATCATCTTCGACTCTGTTTAAATATCGTTCTAAACCCGAAATCATTAAAGAAACCTCCTTATGCACTAGGAAATGATACATCAGAAACCTTTAGACTTAGAGTATTCATTATTCTTTAAACAACGTCTCGATTACTTCTTCAGGTAGTTTGAAGTATCTATTCATATATTTGATGTCCTCAAGTGATTTTCCGTCTTTAATCATTTCCCTTAGAACTTCAATTTTCCCTTCTTGTTTAATCTCTTTCATTTTGAATTCAGAGTAAGATAAAGCCATGATTTGTTTCTCCCTTTTGGAATTTTCATTTTTGTAAAATTGTTCTTGTAATTTTTCTTTCAACACAATTGTATTGTCCATGAAATTAAACAGGGTATTCAGATTATAGGTAGAATTTCTTTTTGCCATACTTTATAAGTATAGAAAAATGCATAAAAAGAACTTGGTCTTTAACCAGCACAACAAGATAGTTTTTTAACATCTTTATCAAATGTTAAGGCAACTAATTTCAATCCTTCTGCCATTGTTAAATATGGTGCAAGGCATTCCCGCAAATCTTCAACCGTTAGACCGAATTTTACGGCTAATGTGGCTGCATAAATAACATCACCAGCATTTTCGGCAACAATATGAACACCTAGCACTTTTAATGTTTTTGCATCAGCAACAAGTTTAAATACACCTGTCGTTTCGCGATTAACAAGCGCTCTTGGAACTGCATCAAGTGGTAAAATGGAAGTTCTCACTTCGTATCCTCTTTCTTTAGCCTGTTCTTCTGTTAACCCAACCGTAGCAATCGATGGATTCGTAAATGTAACAGCCGGAACAGTATCAAGATTTACTTTTCTCTCCAAGCCACCGATTGCATTGTCGGCAGCAATTCCACCTTGGTATGCAGCAACATAAACAAATTGTGGTCCCATTGTTACATCTCCGGCAGCATAAATTCTAGGATTGGAGGTCCTTAAATAGTCATCAACTCTAACTTCACCACGAGAACCCACTTCTACGTTTGCAGCTTGAAGATTTAGTGCTTCCGTATTTGGCTTGCGCCCAGTAGCTACAAGTAGCTGCTCAGCTTCAATGATTTTCTTTTCACCATTAACAGTAACATGAATTTGTTTCATATCCCCGTTCTGTTCTACACGCTCAAATGTAGCACCGGTAACAAAATGAATGCCTTGTTCTGTTAATGCTTTTTCTACAGCTTCTGAAATTTCAGGATCATATTCTTTAAGAATTCTTTGACTACGCTGCATTAACGTTACTTCCACTCCTAAATGGTGAAAGAGCTGACCTAACTCCAATCCGATGTATCCAGAACCAATAACAGCAAGACTTTTTGGCAGTTCTTCAAGCTCTAACAAAGAGGCGCTTGTTAAGTAATCAACATCTTTTAATCCCGGAATATTAGGAATGGATGGGGAAGCTCCTGTTGCGATTAAAAAGCGTTTAGCTGTTATTTTATTACCGTTTACTTCTACTGTTTTTTCATCTACAAATTTTGCTTCTCCCTGTATTAGTTCAAACCCATATTCATCAATTAAATCAACATACTTTTGCTGACGTAATTCTTTCACAAGTTCATCTTTTTGTTCAATTAGTTTTTTCAAATCTACCGAACCAGCTGAAGTATTTAAACCAAGAAATGGATTGTTTTTTGCTAAACGATTGATTTCTCCAGAACGTAGCAATGTTTTGGATGGAACACAGCCAATGTTTACACAAGTTCCACCGATGGCACCACGCTCAATCATCGCCACTTTTGCCCCATATTCCACTGCTTTAATAGCAGCAGAAAAAGCTCCCCCTCCAGAACCAATGACAATAAATTCATAATCATAATCACCTTCATCATCACCAATAACAGAGCCTTTTTGTTGATGAATAGCTTCAGCTTCACCTGCCTTATAATGAGCCTTATTCACAGCTTCTTTGGCTTTCTCGATACCTATATGTTTTGGTAATTCAAAAATAGCTTCTCCACGGCGAAAATTTACATCTACATTTTTAGCTCCTATGCTGTTTAGAGCTGTTTCAACGTGCTTTTCACATCCAGTACATGTCATACCTTCCACTTGTAAACGATATTTATGAGTTGACAAATGAACCCCCTCCTATTGTTTAACACCATACCCTAATTCTAAGACGGTATTTTTTAAAGTTTTTACATCTGTTTTTGAAGCATCAAACACAACTTTAGCTGTTCCTTGGACACCTTCTGTAATTGTTACCTCAACTGTTTTTACACCTTTTACACGTTCAAGAGAACTTTTGACAACAAAGGGACAACTTGAACAATCCATTTCAGTAATGGTAAAGGTAACACTTTTAGTATTATTTCCATTCGCTGTAGTTTCTACTTTATTTTCATTACCACAAGCCGTAATAATTAGTGTGACTAAAAATATAATTAATCCAAGATTAGCTTTTTTCACACCAAAGTCCATCTTTACTTAAAAGTAACCTTTAGCCCATAATGTATAAAGAAACATGATTAACACTGCAACAGTTGTTACCCATAAACCAACGATTGAACTTTTTTTCTTACATTTTCGCCCATAGACCAAATAAAATGAGTAACCGAGTAAAACAAAAGTGACAATCCTTAACATCGTCTGATACTTAGTAGAATAAATCGCTAATCCTCCTGCAAAACCTGTAAGTCCAAGAGGAATTAAAATAAGTGGTCCTAAGCAACAACCAGCCATAACAAAACCAGAAAATAAAGTTAATAACTGTGAAACTTTCTCTTTCATCTTTATCACCTACCTAATCAACAGAACAACAAGAGTCATTTTTGCAATTTGATTTGCTTGACTTGTTATAGGAAAAAATCGCTAATGTAAGGAAAATCGCTAACGCTGGTATTAAAACATAATCTAAATATCCAGTAATACTGGCTAGTCCAACAGAACCTAACAAGATATTTAAAATAGGTGTAGCACAACATAATATAGTAACAAGTGTTCCGATCACTCCTGTAGTAAATGTCTTATTTTTCATTGATATCCCCCTTTCTTTAATCATCAATCAGAAATTCAATAATTGGACATTCATGTAGTTGCTCTTCATTCGGACAACGTTCTTTTAATTTGTTCAACATATTTTCAATACGCTTTAAATCTTTCATTCGTTGTTGAACCTCATCTATTTTTTGAGAAACAAAGTTATACATATCCGCACATCGAACCTCATCCTTATCAACAACACCAAGTAATTTATGAATTTCACTTAGAGAAAACCCTAATTCCTGCATACGTTTAATAAAACCAATACGCTTCACAGTATCTTCCGAGTACAATCGATATCCCGATTTTGTTCTTGAAGGTTCTTTGATTAAGCCTTTTCTCTCGTAATATCTAATGGTTTCTTTATTAACGTTACATTTGTCAGCAAGTTCACCAATACGATATTTCACCTTATCACCCCTAGATAAAGTATAAACCCTGTACCATAGTACAGGGTCAAATGAATTTCGAAGTTTTTATAGCTTATTAAAATCTACTCTTGTTAATTTATGAAGAAGTTTAAAGAACTTTTTTGTCACTCATTACTTTTGTCTATTAGCATATTCAACTTGCAGATTTAACAACATTGATTTAAGCCTAATAAGACGAATTGAACGCCTTCTCCCGTTTCTTCCGCATCGAATGTAACTCCTTCGATGATAGAAGCCATTTGCTCATTAATCGCTACCTGAATACCATTAATGTTCTTCAATCGATCAGTGGTTTGAGGGTTATCTAATGATAAACTAAGTTGCGGACCGCAACATCCTCCACCTGCAGAAGAAAAATGAAACCCTTCTTTATCGTGTTCCTTTAGAGTATCTTGTAATGCTTGTTTTGCTTGATCACAATACAAGATAAGAGCCAGTATGTCCAGAAAAGGTAATTGTTTAGATAATGCTGGGGTGGAGAACTTTTTAAGCCATTTGAAGACAGAATGTGTGTATATGTATAAGTTTGAAACAGTTGAGGAAATGAAACAAGCTATTTCACAATATATGAAATTCTACAACAACGAACGTATACAAAATTAAACAGCTGTAGCCCTAAATAATATCTAGGCTACAGCTGATTAAAAATGCCCTTTTTAAATACTGTCCACTGGACAGGGAGAAGTTCAACAGACGGTACTCCTTTTTGTTACATAATCACTAATTATCGGTAGTTCTATATGAAAAAATAGGCTGAACACTAGCTTTTTTATATACCCCGGAATATCTGAAGTAGTTGTACCTTTATTAGTCACGACCTATGGATAAATAGTTTAAAGACTTGCTACACAGGATTAAAAAAGGCTATCGATTTTTTTCGATAGCCTAAAAATGAATAGTTTAATTTAATCTTTATATCTAGCTGTCAAATTTTTTCTAGTTCGTCTGTATAATATAAGAACTGTACTTGCAATCACCAAAGTAATAGATAAAACTTGAGCCATTCTTAAATTATCCGTTAGCATTAAACTATCTGTTCTCATTCCTTCAATAAAGAATCTACCAATCGAATACCATATAACATAAGTCAAGAATACTTCTCCACGTTTTAAGTTTAAACGTTGGAATATCAATAAAATCAGAAACCCTATAAAGTTCCATAGAGACTCATACAAAAATGTTGGATGATAATAACTTCCTTCAATGTACATTTGATTAATGATAAAATCAGGAAGCTGAAGGCTTTCTAAAAACTCTCTTGATACAGGTCCCCCATGTGCTTCCTGATTCATGAAGTTTCCCCAACGTCCAATCGCTTGCCCGAGTATAATGCTTGGTGCCGCGATATCTGCCAATTTCCAAAAGCTCAAATTCTTTTTCTTTGCAAAAACAACAGTTGTGACAATAGCACCTATTAAAGCCCCATGAATGGCAATTCCGCCTTTCCATATAGCTATAATCTCATCGGAGTGTTGCGAATAATACGACCAATTAAAGATGACATAATAAATTCTGGCACATATCAAAGCTATAGGGACAGCCCATAATACAAGATCGGTAAATACTTCTTTTTGTAATCCCCTTTTTGCTGCTTCATTAGTAGCAATATACAATCCTAATAAGAGTCCTGTACCAATAATAATTCCGTACCAATGAATACTTAAAGGTCCTAATTCCAGCGCAATTGGATTTAAAGGTTTAATGGTTTCCATTTGCTAAAGTCTCCTTTCTGACCTTTTTTCCATGAATTTTCTTCTAATATAGCAGCTAATATAGCTAGTCTTGATTTCGTTATTTCTGCTGGTATGCCCATCGCTCTAAGACGATTTACGATTTGAAGAACCCGCTTTTCCTTATTCATTTTATTCTAACCTCATTTGGCAGTTTAAAGTTATTTACCGATATCTTGAGTTTAGCAGCTAAATGATTTCATTCTTGTACTTCTTCTGTTAGTGAAGACGTTTCAAAAGTAAAGTTCTTGATTTGATTTATATTCTCTTTAATGCTTGTGATTGAAACAAATATTGTCCGTGTTTAACGCCACCTCTTGCAAATAGACCCTCATTTCATTTGTAGCTTTTACAATTTGTTAAAATACAGAAGCAGTTTCTGCAATTAGATGGATGCCGATTGCGACTTCTTTCTGTCCTTCCACAATAGAATTAACTGTTTGACTAAGATCATAGACGATTTCATTAAAAACTAAAGAAATTTACTTTGAAGATCTATCAGATTGTTTAGCTAACTTTCGGATTTCCTCTGTAACTTCTGTAACTACGAAAAACCTTTTTCTTCCGTACTCGCCGACTCTTGCTGCTTCAATTTTTGATTCTTACAGTTTTCATACCATCCTCCTAAACCAACGATTCTAATAACCAGATAAATATATCTTAATAAATAAATTTGCAGAATTTATGTAGAGGAAATAATAAAAAATATCCCTCTTCTTTAGAAATACCGCCAACCTATTAAGTTGACGGTTCATCCCCATACCCGTCAAGTTTAGTGTTAAGGGTCGTTGTGTCCATACGCAATGTTTGTGATCATTAGCTGAAGAAAAAGAATACCACATGTTTTAGGCATGCCAAATAACCCTCTTGGAGAGGGTTATTTGGCGTTTTTATGAATCTAATCAATAAATACCCAATTTAACCAAGAGATCCGATGCCGTTTCTTTTCCTTTCCTTCGATCCTTTCTTCCATGTTTTCTCAATAGAAGGAGGAGAGAAGAAAGGCTGATTTCTTCCTTGGATAGGCGCAAAAGCAGTTGTTGCCAATAGAATTGGAGAACATCTAGTGCTTTCCGTTCGCTGATTTGAATCCCTTCTGTTTGTTGCCAATACGTTCGAGCTTGAAACAGAAAGGTCTGAGTCACCAAAATGGCAATCAACGTCCCATATACATGGCATTCGAACCGTTCTTTCTTCATCTTTTTCACTTTCTCCAAATCAAAAACGGACTTCCACGCTTTAAACAGCAGTTCAATTTGCCACCGCAAAGAATAAAGCTCATAAACCTGTTGCCCATCAAACGACTCTTGTGGTAAATTAGTCAGTAAGATGTGGTATTTCTTTTGTTCGAGGGTTTGGCGTGTCAGCGCCTTCCCTTTTCTTTTTTCCCTTTTTCGCACATACGCCATCCGTTTTTGCCATTCTTCTTCCGTCAAACGTCGAAAAATCAAGCGTGGGATATACAAACGCTCATGCCCGATGTATACATGTTCCATTTCTACTGATTCCCTTTCCTTTAATTGATTCCCAAGAGATTCCCAATCCCATTCCTTCCACTGGCTATTCTCTTTGATATACACTTTCATATCGGAACGGAGCCGAGTAATATAATACGCTCCACGGGCGTCGATCTCGGTTAGTGCGGCAACGGAGAAAAAGCCCAAATCCCGAATACATAGGTCATTCGGCAAAATCGTGTGCTGGGCATGATAGGCAAAACGGGCGTCCGAGTCATTGGCCGATTGAACGCATAGTTGAAGACAGGCACCAGACAACAAGTCATATTCAAACTGAATTTTCGCTCCTGATGAGACGGAACCTCGGTAGTCCTCCCCGTAGTCGGCAGGAACCAAAAAACTGGTCGAATCCAAAATCCGCAAGCGAGTAAAACACGTCCGGTAGGTTTGGATGGTGGACCA
>NZ_JXTH01000082.1 GCF_000836725.1 Anoxybacillus thermarum
AATTCAAGGTGATGGCTCCAAAGAAACTGTTCTTCGTCTTCACGAATGTGAAAAACGGTATGGAAGCGATCTGTTTCATGTGGGAAAAGGGGATAATTTAAGATGGCGATCATAATCGTTGGAGGGAGGATGTCGTACCGTTCTCCTTTCGATAGTGAAGATGAAAACAACCTTGCCCAGTAATACAATAGCCGTTCGGGCATACCGTATTGTGGGATGATTTGAATTTCAACGTGAATGCGCTCGCCGCGGTTTGTGCGAACGATGACATCTAACCGTCCAGTCTTACCGTCTTCTGTTTCTTTCGTTAGTTCGGTGTTTTCAAACTGTACGTCGATGGTGCGATCATCTCCAGTCCGATGTAGCAACGCATTTAAAAACGCCATCGTGATTGACTTTCTGCTTGGGTGGCCGAACAGTTGTTTAAACATAAAATCCATTTTTAAATCGAGGTATTGCACACAAATCATCCTTTCGTAGAATATAAGGGACAATTTGATTAAAATCGGGAAATAAGGGAAATGCAAAAGTAGAAAATTGAATTTTGCGGAAAATTTTTATGACAAATGGGGTGAAAAAGTGGGAGGATGAACCGTTTTTTAGGTTGAAAATTTAATTTTTGAAGGGAGAGAGTGATTAAAAGATAAAATAAATTCCAACTGTTTAAATTCAGCCCACTTGATCATGTGGCTGAATAGTTACAAAGCGTTTATTCTTCGCTGGACCATATCTTTGGAAACGAATAAAACGGAAAAGAGAAGAAGTTTTGATTAAAGTCTCAGATGACTAGATATCATCCACATCCATTTCAGGGGAAAGCCATTGTCGCTTTGCCTTTTTTCTTTTTAATCAAAGAAAAGGAAGACAAAAGAAAAGCCCTACAGAGATTTCTCTCCGCAGAGCTTTTCGACATACTTCGGGCGGTGACAGGCACCGATGAAGCGCGTAGTCGAACAGGCGGACAAGCGTCCGAAACGGTTCGATCTCGTCCCACGAAGCCATGAGCGGCCGCACCTGGGCAAGGGCATCCACGATTCGTTTTTCTTCAACGAGCAATGCGATCGGTTTGATATGATTCATACAAAGAAAACTCCCTTATTCTTTTTCCAGCTATTTATAAGTGTAGAACAAGCCCGGCAAAACAGCCACATATTTTTTCACAAAAATACCGACAAACAAAAAATGGCCTCTCCTTTGAACAGGATCAGCCATATACCGATTCGTTTTATCCGGCGTGCTTGGCGAAAAATTCGAGAGACCGTTCAATAATCATCGGTTGATCGTAATCGAGCGTCGCCACATGGTAGCTGTTTCGGAGGCAGACGATCTCTTTCTCCGTCGATGAAATGCCTTGAAAGATGATGTCGGCGTTTCCCGGCGGCACGACGTGATCTTCGTCGGAGACAAAAATCAACGCCGGACAGACGATGCGATCGAGTTTCGCTTTTGTCTGTGCCATCAGCCTAGTCAGCTGAAGAAGCGAAGCGGTCGGCGTTTTCTCGTATGCCAGCTCTTTCACATCCGGATTTTTCAAGTCCGAACCGATCGAATCCAGATACCTCGGCAGCTCGCCCCCGCCCGTCATCCCGGCGGCGATGGCCGGGATGTCGACAGCGGCGTTAATCGGCACGATGCCGCAGATGTCTGGGTGATGTTCCGCCAAATAAAGCGTGAGCGTCCCGCCCATCGACAGCCCGGTGACAAAAATGGTTTGGCATCGTTGTTTCAGCCATCCATATCCTTCTTCGACCGAGGCGACCCAATCGTGGAATGTCGTCCGTTCCATGTCTTCGTAATGCGTTCCGTGCCCTTTTAAGCGCGGCAGGCAAACGGTATAGCCGGCTTTCGCATACGCTTCAGCGAGCGGACGCATGCTGTGGGGCGTGCCGGTGAATCCGTGCACGAGCAGCACCCCGACCGGCCCGTTTTCGGCGTAAAACGGCTCGGCGCCCGAGAGCACCGGATATTGTTCGCTCATCTTCCTCTCCCCCTTATCTAGTCAAATCCGTTCCTCTCACTATATTCGCCACCTCACCTCTTTTTTCCTTTTTTTTGATCGGACGCCGTTACCACATCGACAACCATGACCGCCACCATTCGTGAAACAAGCCGTTGACGCCAAAATAGACGAATGCGATCCAAGCGATGCCAACTAATGCTTTCTCCATCCCTTTTCCCGTCCGATAGAGCGGCACTTTCCACCGCTTGGACGAAAACGGCCAAAACAGCGGCACCCCTGGGCGGTGACAGGCACCGATCCCAATTGGACTCCGCGCGAGCCGTGGCGGCACACTATGGCCGAGATATCGAACAAGTCAAAACCATGATCACGGCGAACACAAAACGGCTTTACAGTTGATCTTCCTTATGATACGATGAAACCAAATCTACATCGAAATGAGGGAAACATGATGGATCATAATGAGCAAGTGCGCCAACAGCTGATCAAAAGCGTTTCCGGGCTGTCGGACGAACAGCTGAACACCCGAGTGGCGGACGGAAGTTGGACGATTGCCCAAGTGCTCGAACACCTGTACTTAATCGAAACATCGATCGCAGCCATGATCGCCCATACATTAAAGCATGGCGAGAGCCAACCGGTCGAGGAGAAACCGATCCACTTGACCGTTGACCGTTCGAAAAAAGTGGAGGCGCCTGATTTCGCCCGCCCGAGCGACCGCTTTTTCACTCGACACGAACTGGAAGAAAAATTGCATCAATCGCGGCAGCGGTTGCGCCAAATCACGGAGCAAGCCAACCCGGCTGACTTGGAAGCCAAATCGTTCTCGCATCCAATTTTTGGGTCACTGAATTTGAAGCAATGGGTGGAATTTGTCGGCTATCATGAACAGCGCCACCTCGCGCAAATGGAAGAAATCAAAGCACAGCTTCCGTGAGGAGCGGGCGGCTCATCCAGGAACCAAAAAACTGGTCGAATCCAAAATCCGCAAGCGAGTAAAACACGTCCGGTAGGTTTGGATGGTCGACCCAAGCAATCGGACGATTGAAGTCATCGGCTTAGAAGACGGGCGGTTTCAAAAACGCGCAGTATTCGGCCCGAAAGATGTTTTAACGTCTTTTTTGTATCCAGATTTAGCAATTTCGCTTAATTCCATCTTGCATATGGATGATGTGGAATAAGATAAAGCCGGTCAGGATTCTGGACTGACCCACCTATTTGAGACACAGAAAAAACACCTATGCTGCCTGTTTCCTGAACTCAATAGGAGACAGGTAGTTTAATTTGGCCTGAATTCGAATTTGATTATAATAATAGATGTAATTCTGAACCATTTGTTTTACAATAGAGTTAGTGAGATTTTGTTTTTCTTGTGAATAGAATGTTTCAGCCTTTAATGAAGAATGAAACGATTCTATTACTGCATTATCATGGCAGTTTCCTTTGCGGGACATGCTCGTGGTAATGCCTTTTTCTTTGGCTAAATGTTGAAAAGCATAAGACGTATAGACCGCCCCTTGATCGCTATGGAGTAACACTTGTTTTGGTTGTCGCTCTTTTACGGCCATTTCTAGTGTCTTTAACACTAGCTGAACATCCTGTCGGTCGCTGATTTGATAGGCAATAATCTCATTATTGTATAAATCCATAATGGTTGACAAGTAAAGCATCGAAGTACCAAACGGCAAATAAGTGATATCCGTTACCCACTTTTCATTTAGTTGAGAAGCCGTAAAATCACGGTTTAAACGATTCGGTACGATGATTTTACTTTCTCCATTGATCCAGTTTTGACGTTTTTTCTTCACACGGCATTGAAGATTCCGTTTTTGCATGATTTTTTGTACGGTTTTGCGATTCAACTTGATTCCATATTTAAGCCGTAGGACTTCTCTTACCTTGCGATGACCATAACGATAATGATTCTTTACACAAATTTCTTGAATCAACCGTTCTAACTCTGATTCCATCATGAACTCTTCCCATTTCTTTTCCCATCGATAATATGTCGATCTTGGAATTCCTAAACAAGAACAGATAAGGGTAACAGGATATCTGTCTTTTAACTCTCTTACAACTTGGACCACTACTTCTGGCACCATCTCCTCTCGAGTTCCTTGTACTTTTTTAAGATTTCCAATTGTGCTTCTAGCTGACGGTTTTGCATTTTGAGCTGTTCCATTTCATTTAATTCCTGTGCCCCTTTCCCCCATACATATTGCTTCCCTACAGGCTGAGAAAACCGATGAGTTTCGCCATTTTTATACCATCTCATCCATGTCTTGATCTGCGTCTTATTTTTAATCCCTAACGTCTCCATAATTTCTCGGTTGGTATACCCTGCTTGTTTCATCTCGATAGCTTTCCACTTGATCTCCTCTGGATAATGAACTCTTGTCCCCATAAGACAAACACCTCCACAAATCGAAGTGAGTTATACATTCGATTCAGGAGGTGTTTTTTCCTTGTCCCATTTTACTGGGTCACTTCATCATTCCCTAGCCGGCTTTTTATTTGCTTGAATTTAGTCGATAGCGCAATTTTCGTCCGTGCACGTTTTTCCTTTTTCCGCAAGCAATTGTAGCGATGAGGACTGCTGTTCTTCTGCCCATACTTTTTCTAATGCTTGGCGGAATACATCGACGGGCTGAGCGCCAGAAATCGCATATTTTTGATTGAGCACGAAAAACGGTACACCGCGGACGCCGAGTTGAGCCGCTATCGCTTCCTCGTTTCGCACGTGTTCGGCATAACGTTCGCTATCAAGCACCGCTTCCGCCTCTTTCCGATCAAGCCCTGCTGCTTCGGCAAGCTCCAGTAGCACGTTGCGGTCGCTAATTCGCTTCGATTCGGTAAAATAGGCGTAAAACAGCCGCTCTACTACTTCATCAAGCTTCCCTTTTTCCTTCGCATATTGCGCGAGACGGTGGGCATCAAACGTATTGGTCGGTTTCATCGTCTCAAAACGGAACGTAAGACCAAGCGCCTCCGCTTGCTTGCCAATATCGGCGTTTGCCCGCTTCGCTTCTTCTACGGAAATGCCGTATTTTTGCGCAATCATTTCGTGAATGCTAAATGGCGTTTCTTTTTTTGCATGCGGATCAAGTTCAAAACTACGGAAGACGACCTCGACATTCTCCCGATGCGGAAAAGACGAAAGCGCCTCTTCTAACCGCCGCTTGCCGATATAGCAAAACGGACAAACAAAATCGGACCATACTTCAATTTTCATCGTCACACCTCGGTTTTGTCCTCCAGATCGGAGGGAATTTTCTTCCTTATTGTAACGAACATATCTTTCTCACTTCAAATCATCTGCTTGCCCTATCCTCACGCC
This sequence comes from Anoxybacillus thermarum, assembly GCF_000836725.1. Lineage (GTDB taxonomy): Bacteria > Bacillota > Bacilli > Bacillales > Anoxybacillaceae > Anoxybacillus > Anoxybacillus thermarum. Next base: position 5,298 of record NZ_JXTH01000082.1, read on the forward strand.
ATTTTTCGTCTGTAGACGCGCATTGCAGTTGTATACGCAACAATGAGAATACCTAAACACCATACGAGCGCGATCCAAATGTCATTGCCGACAGGCTTTTCTGCCAATAACGCGCGGATCGCTTCCACTACGGCTTCGACAGGTGACAGGCACAAACGAAAATAATATAATTGGAAATAGGAGGAATGGTGGCATGACGGAACAAATGGAACAAATCATAGTCGAAATGTTAAAAGATGCAGTCTCCCCATATGTTATTTATTTGTTCGGCTCAGCAGCAACAGGACACGTTCGTCCCGATAGCGATATAGATATTGCTTTCTTAAGCGATAAACGATCGTTGGATCATTATGAACGCTTTATGCTTGCACAACAATCGGCAGAGCGATTACAACGAGACGTTGACCTCATCGATTTAAAGCAAGCGAGCACCGTTTTTCAAGCACAAATCGTCAGTAGCGGCAAAGTCATCTATTGTGCAGACGAACAAAAAAAAGCGGAGTACGAATGGCGAATTCTGAAAATGTATGCGAAGCTAAACGAAGAACGAGCAGAAATTTTGCGAAACATTGCTGAAAGTGGGTCGGTTTATGATTAATGATGTCATCTTAAATAAAGTAAGTGTGGTTGAACGGTGTCTGAAGCGTATTCAGGAAGAATACGAAAACAATCCAAAACATTTGGAGAACTACACAAAGCAAGATTCCATTGTCCTCAATCTTCAACGAGCGTGTGAAGCGAGCATTGACTTAGCAATGCACATCGTCGCGCAAAAAAAGCTCGGACTTCCACAAACAAGCCGAGATGCTTTTACTCTTTTAGAACAACACGGCATCATCTCTCCATCCCTATCGCAAAAAATGAAAGCGATGGTCGGATTTCGCAATATCGCCGTGCATGACTATCAAGAACTGAATTTGACCATTTTACAAAAAATACTCGACAGCCATTTAACAGACTTTACTGAGTTTACGAAAGCAATTGTTGGACAAAAATAGGCGGTGCGAATATGCACCGCCTTAGCAACCACTTTCTAATCCTAATCCCAATGCTTCTTCCACTCATCTAAAAAGGCAGGGAGACGATGTTGATGCGGCACGATAAAACTTTGAAAATAGAAGTCCCATTTGTTCGGCTCTTTGAGAATGTTCGTGTATACATGCTCGATTTCTTTAATAAACACAATGGCGCGTCGATAGGCGGAACGCTTTCTTTCCGCAAGTAACGCTTCGACGATTCGTTTATAGTATGCAATCATTTCAAGTGGATAGTGCTTGTTCAAATACCGTTCATATGTTGATGGGCTGGAATAATCAAAAGCACGCGAACGTTTTGTCACATAGTGAAGCAGCGCTTCGCTATTTCCTTCGCTGTAGTCAATTTTCGCTTTGAGGAAAGCGTGCACAGGATGGCTTTCGAGCCAATCGTACAATTCTTGTTTCACTGTTTCTTTTTGGTTTGGCGGTGCGTATACAATCGCTTGTTGATACAGCTCATAAGAAGGACGATGGAAAAAGTGTTGTTTCAATAATTGAAGTGCTTTTTCCTTCTCTCCCATTTCATCGTACCGCTTGAACAAATAGGCATACAAGCCGTCTAGCGCCCCTTCTCCCTCTTTCAGTCCCTTCTCCGCAATTTCCAATGCTTTATCCCGATCGCCTTTTTCCTCTAAAAATAAAGCATATTCGACATAATCGCTTCCATAGCGAAGCTGCTGAGCCCGTCTTTGTTCATATGTATGCGCATCATCAAGCTTGTAGCGATAAATATCTAATATGAGCGACTGATAGTATCTATCCCCCAATGATTCTAAATAATCGACGATCGTGCGCCAATGTGTTTCAGTAGAAGCGATTTGCTCGATCCATTCCCATATCGCATCCTCAAATCCTGAGTTACCTTCTAAATATTGCTCCATTAACGCATGAATCATTTCTTCTCTAGCGCCTTCAGGAAGATGTCCGTCTTGAAGGAGCGCGAGGATTGTTTCCATATGTTCGTAAACAATGTCTTCTTCTTCCTCAGGTCCACCACCATACATATTAAATTCCTTAATAATACCGATTGCTTCCGCAAATTTCTCCCGATATTCGCGGTTATGTTTTTGTGCCGTTTCTTTGGCTGTCAAGCACCCATTTCGTTCCAAAAAATCAAGCACCCATTCTTGAACACGCTTGTCCGATCGAATTAAGTTCAACACAAGCTCCAACAATTCGTCACGAGAAAGCCGCTGAACAATTTTCTGTATATTCATGCGCACCATTCCTTTCACTGTTTCCCGTCTGTTCGTTCTACAACACCATCTTAGCATATTCTTTTGCCTTTTGTGCAAGGTGCAGAGGTAGCGGCATTAACGTGTCCATATCATCGTATTGCAAGCTCGTTTGATTTTGCATTACTTCAACTTTGTTCGGCTTACCATCACTGTCAAAGAAAAAACCTTCTATATAAATTGAAATAAAGGTTTTCTCCCGTTCCACGGCGAATAAATACAAAGAGAAAATAGGGGAACGGAGAGAAAACTATGATGCCAAATCACAAAGACGAGATCGAAAAGTTGTCCACTGCCATGAAAGAAGCAAAAAGTAAACGAGCATATGAACGCTACCAAGCGATTTATCTTCATTTGCAGGGATATACCAAAGGAGAAATCGCAACGATTATTGGTCGATCCAAGAAAACTATTTATAACTATATTCATGCCTACGCCCAGCGCGGTCTTGATGGACTGGAGATGAAATACTCACCTGGCGCCCCACGTCGATTGACCCCTGAGCAGGAAAAAGAGCTGGCTTTGATCATTGAACATCAGCTCCCCGTAG
>NZ_JXTH01000083.1 GCF_000836725.1 Anoxybacillus thermarum
GTCCAAGCGGGTTGAACAGGCCAAACGGAAGGCAGGACGGTTGTGGGCAGATGTGGTGCGTCAGAATCTACCGTGTCTGCAGCGGTCATCCGGGACGCCGATCCATCAAGCGTTGTCGGCGCTTCGGGATTTTGGTTGGGTGTAAAAAAATGGAATACAATATCATCACTTCAAGATGAGGGATGAGAGTCCAAAAGCGCTTACGATATCAATTCCTGAAAATGGTTCGCTAACTAGTGATTGACAACACCCGTAGTGAACCGAAAAAATGTTCTCCACAAAGTCTTGACTGACTCTAGTCGGATAAAACATTTGCGTTTACCACAATAAACCTCTAAAATTACATTATCATGAACCTTTCAAAAAATGAATAAAAGTGAGGTATATGGTCCGTGAATGACGTACAACCAAAAGCGACAATTGTTATTTTTGGCGCGACTGGCGACCTAGCAAAACGCAAATTATTCCCATCTATTTATAAACTGTATCAAAAAGGAAAGCTTTCTGAACAGTTTGCGGTTGTTGGCGTTGCCCGTCGTCCCCATACAGATGAATCGTTTCGCCATTACGTAAAAGAAACGATTGAAGAAGCGACAAAACAAGAATTAATGGATGATCCATTTATTTCTCATTTTTACTATCATTCATTAGATGCAACAAATACGCAGTCATACGAACAATTAAATGAATTATTAACGCGTGTGGAACAACAATTTCATGTTCCGGGCAATCGCATTTTTTATTTAGCGATGGCACCTGAATTTTTCGGAACGATTACATCGCATTTAAAATCAGAAGGGCTGACGGCCACAAACGGCTGGACGCGATTAGTGATTGAAAAACCGTTCGGACATGATTTGCAAAGCGCACAAAAATTAAATGAAGAAATTCGACAATCGTTTTCCGAGGAACAAATTTTCCGAATTGACCATTATCTTGGAAAAGAAATGGTGCAAAACATTGAAGTCATTCGCTTTGCGAACGCCATTTTTGAACCGCTTTGGAACAATCGCTTTATTGCCAATATTCAAATTACATCGAGCGAAACGCTTGGGGTGGAAGATCGCGGTCGCTACTATGACCATTCTGGTGCGCTTCGCGATATGGTACAAAACCATATGCTACAAATGGTTGCCCTTCTCGCAATGGAACCGCCAATTAAGCTGACAACAGACGACATTCGCAACGAAAAAGTAAAAGTGCTTCGTGCGCTTCGTCCGATGACGCATGATGATGTCGACAAACATTTCGTACGTGGGCAATACGGACGCGGCATTGTGCGCGGGCAACAAGTCGTGGGGTATCGTGAAGAACATAGCGTTGATCCACATTCTAACACGGAAACGTTTGTTGCAGGGAAACTAATGATCGACAACTTCCGCTGGGCAGGTGTGCCATTTTACATACGAACAGGAAAACGAATGACCGAAAAATCAACGAAAATTGTTGTGCAATTTAAAGACGTACCGATGAATTTATATTATCGCACGAGCGAATACGTCCATCCGAATTTGCTTGTCATCCATATTCAACCAGATGAAGGAATTACTCTTCATTTAAATGCGAAAAAAAGCGGCGAAAGTATGAAAACGACACCGATTAAGCTGGATTACTGCAACAATTGCATCGACGGCATTAATACGCCAGAAGCGTATGAAAAATTGTTATATGACTGCATGCGCGGCGATGCGACAAACTTTACGCACTGGGACGAAGTCGCTGCGTCATGGAGCTTTGTCGATCCGATTTCTGAAGTATGGGAAAATACGAAAGCGGTTGACTTCCCGAACTACGAAGCTGGCTCCATGGGACCGAAAAAGGCAGATGAGCTATTGCAAAAAGACGGATTCCACTGGTGGTCACTAAACGGAACAATGTAAGGAGGAAATAAACATGAAAATGTACGATGTCACTGCTCCGATTTTTGAAGGGATGCCTGTGTATAAAAATAAGCCGGAAAAACAACCAAAGCTAACGACCGTCACGAACGATTACGTCACCGAATCGCGCATTGATATGGATGTGCATACCGGCACACACATTGACGCACCACTCCATATGGTAAAAGACGGGAAAACTTTTGAAACGATTCCGCTTGAAAAACTCGTCGGCTACTGCAAAGTATTAGACGTCACAAACGTCAATGATCGCATTACAAAAGAAGATCTCATTCATTTTGATATTCAAGAAAACGATTTTATCTTATTCAAAACAAAAAACTCATTCGACGATACCTTTAACTTTGAATTTATTTACGTTGCCGAAGATGCTGCGATGCACTTAGCCGAAAAACGTATTCGCGGCGTCGGCATTGACGCGCTCGGCGTCGAGCGCAACCAAGCGGGACACCCAACACATAAAACGCTATTCGGCCATGGCATTATCGTCATCGAAGGGCTTCGCTTAAAAGACGTACCAGCCGGCGAATATTGGATGGTTGCTGCTCCCCTCAAACTCGTCGGCACCGACGCCGCCCCAGCGCGTGTATTATTATTTGAACAATAAACAATCCCCCTCATCGAATGGTGAGGGGGAATTTATAAATTCTCTTAAAATCCCCCTAGAGCCACTTGCCCTAGGGGGTGTTCGTTTATTTCAACCATTCCGTATGGAAAATGCCTTCTTTGTCGATGCGCTCGTATGTGTGGGCGCCGAAGTAGTCGCGTTGTGCTTGGATAAGGTTCGCTGGCAATGTTTCCATCCGGTAGCTGTCGTAGTAGGCTAAGGCGCTGGCGAACGCTGGTACTGGAATGCCGCGCATCGCTGCAGTTGCGACGATTTCGCGAAGCGATTGTTGATAGTTTTCGACAATGTCTTTAAAGTACGGGTCAAGCAATAAGTTTGGTAGCGCTGGGTCGCGGTCGTACGCTTCTTTAATTTTTTGTAAAAATTGCGCACGAATGATGCAGCCGCCACGGAAAATCATCGCGATATTGCCATATTGTAAATTCCAGTTGTATTCTTCGGATGCAGCTTTCATTTGCGCAAAGCCTTGGGCGTACGAGCAAATTTTGCTCATGTAAAGCGCGCGGCGAACGGCTTCAATAAAGTGCGCATGATCGCCTTCATACGGCTTCACAGCTGGACCTGCTAGTAACTTGCTTGCTTTCACGCGCTCTTCTTTCATTGCAGAAATAAAGCGAGCAAATACCGATTCCGTAATAATTGGAAGCGGAACGCCTAAATCGAGCGCGTTTTGGCTCGTCCATTTTCCTGTTCCTTTTTGTCCTGCTTTGTCTAAAATAACATCGACGAGTGGCTTGCCTGTTTCCTCATCGATTTTTGTGAAAATGTCTGCCGTAATTTCGATTAAATAGCTATCTAATTCTCCTTTATTCCACTCGGCAAACACTTCGTGAAGCTCTTGCGCGTTTAAGCCAAGCACATGTTTTAATAAGAAGTATGCTTCGGCAATTAATTGCATATCGCCGTATTCAATGCCGTTATGAACCATTTTTACGTAATGGCCCGCACCGTCTGGACCGATATATGTCGTGCACGGCTCACCATCGACTTTCGCGGCAATCGCTTCAAAAATCGGGCGGACGAGTTCATGCGCTTCTTTTTGTCCACCTGGCATGATGGAAGGTCCTTTCAGCGCTCCTTCTTCTCCACCTGAAACGCCTGTACCGATAAAATGAATACCAAGCTCAGCAAGTTCTTTATTGCGGCGTTGTGTATCTTTAAAATACGTATTGCCGCCATCAATCACGATATCGCCTTTTTCTAAATACGGCTTTAGTTGTTCAATAGTTGCGTCTGTTGCGGCACCTGCTTTTACCATTAATAAAATTTTGCGCGGCTTTTCAAGCGCGTTCACAAACTCTTCGATGCTATATGTACCGAGGATGTTTTTCCCTTCCGCCTCTTTTAAAAACTCGTCTGTTTTTTCGCGCGAACGGTTATATACGGCAACGGAATACCCACGGCTTTCAATATTAAGCGCCAAGTTTTTTCCCATGACCGCTAAACCGATCACACCAATTTGTTGTTTCGCCATAGCAAACGTTCCTTTCTATATTTTGATTGTTCAAAAAAGAACATACCATAATCATCTTTCCTCGTTCAAGTGTTCTGTTTCTCATTTCTTATATGTTCTTTAATTGTACTTGACCCTTCTAAATGATCGAACAATATTGTCGGATCAATAACGGTAATCAGCCGATCAGGCATGTTCGCAATGCCAATGAAATATGGCGTTTGTTGATAAGCGAGCATATTGACTTGCTTCATCATCTGTGACGGAATATCAATAATTTCTTTTGCATCGTCTACAATAAACGCGACATGTACATCGTCCGTATGGACAACGATGAAGCGCGTTTCTTCTGTTTCCACGTATGGATGGCGATATAAAATTTGCGACGTATCAAGCACAGGAACGAGTTCACCGCGAATGCGCACAACACCGAGCATATACGAGGGCATTCCCGGAATGATCGTCGGATGGCTCATTTTTTCGATGGAAACAACATGTTCAACCGGAATGGCATATTGTTCATTCGCAAGTTGAAAAACGACGACTTTCTCCATCGTTTCACCCCCTTGTCGCTACTTCCTCAATAATGGCAAGCACCATCTCCGTTGCTTTGACAAGTTCTTCAATTGGCATCCGTTCATTTGTTGTGTGAATGTCTTCGTAACCGATCGCTAAGTTTACGGTTGGAATGCCAAATCCTGCAATAACATTCGCGTCGCTACCCCCACCGCTACGCAACAGTTCATGCGGACGACCAATTTTTTCAGCCGCTCGCTTCGCTACTTCAACAACATAATCCCCGTCTCCGAATTTAAATCCTGGGTACATCACTTCAACGTGAACATCTGCACGACCACCCATTTCTTCCGCTACTCGCTCAAACGCTTCTTTCATTTTCGCGACTTGCGCTTCCATTTTTTCAGGAACGAGCGAACGCGCCTCAGCTAAAATATCAACACGATCGCAAACGATATTTGTTTGTGTTCCACCTTCAAAACGGCCGATGTTTGCAGTTGTTTCTTCATCGATGCGCCCAAGCGGCATTTGCGCAATCGCTTTCGCGGCGATTGTAATTGCCGATACACCACGCTCTGGTGCAACACCCGCATGAGCCGTCTTTCCGTGAACAGTTACTTTCAACTTTGCTTGCGTCGGAGCAGCAACGATAATTTGTCCAACTTTTCCATCGCTATCTAACGCATATCCAAATTTCGCTTGAATGAGCGACGGGTCGAGCGCCTTCGCCCCAACGAGCCCGGACTCTTCTCCGACAGTAATAATAAATTGAATCGTGCCGTGCGCGATTCGTTTTTCTTTTAACACTCGGATCGCCTCAAACATGGCGGCAAGCCCTGCTTTATCGTCCGCTCCTAAAATCGTTGTCCCATCTGTCACAATATATCCATCTTGAATGGACGGCTTGACCGCTTTTCCTGGCACAACCGTATCCATGTGTGATGTGAAGTAAATCGGATCGACCCCTTCTTTTGTCGCGGGCAATGTACAAATTAAGTTTCCTGCTCCATGACCTGTTTGTGCCGTCGTATCATCTTCAATAACATGTAAACCGAGCGCTTTAAACTTCGCTTTCAACACATCTGCTATCTCACGCTCATATTTTGTTTCGGAATCAATTTGTACAAGCTCTAAAAATTCATCAACTAAACGTTGCTCATTGACCATTATGCATCCTCCTATGTATGTACTCACTTTTAAGTATAACGGATTTTTACATCGTTTGCGAAATGTACGATTATTTTTCAAAAAACATATACCGCCAAACAGATGGCGGTATATGTTTACAACGGAATATTCCCATGTTTCTTTTTTGGACGTTCTTCCTGTTTATGGCGAAGCATATCGAGCGCTTGAATGAGTTTGATTCTCGTGTCGCGTGGGTCAATCACGTCATCGACCATCCCGTACTTTGCGGCAACATAAGGGTTGGCGAATTTGTCTCGATATTCTTCGATTTTTTGCGCCCGTGTCTCTTCTGGATTTGGGCTATTTTCGATTTCACTAGCGAAAATAATGTTCGCTGCCCCTTGTGGTCCCATAACGGCAATTTCTGCATTTGGCCATGCGTATACGACATCTGCTCCGATCGATTTACTATTTAATGCAACGTATGCTCCACCATATGCTTTCCGTAAAATGACCGTTATTTTCGGCACCGTCGCTTCCGAATACGCATATAAAATTTTCGCCCCATGGCGAATGATGCCTCCGTGTTCTTGTTTGACTCCTGGGAAAAATCCCGTCACATCTTCAAATGTAATAATCGGAATATTAAACGAGTCGCAAAAGCGAATAAAGCGCGCCGCTTTATCCGATGAGTCAATATCAAGCCCCCCGGCCATAAACTTCGGCTGGTTGCATACAAGTCCGACAACTTCCCCTTTTATGCGGGCAAAACCAATGACAATATTTTTCGCAAAATCTTTTTGTACTTCCATAAACGATCCTTCGTCAACGACTTGCAACACGACATTTCGCACATCGTATGGACGTACCGCATCAATTGGAATAGCATCCGCTAAATCGGGACGGTAATCGCTTTTCTCTGGTGCGGGTGCAACGGGCGGCTTTTCTTGACAATTTTGTGGAAGATAGCTTAATAGCCGTCGTACTTGCGCAAGCACCTCTTCTTCCGTCGCTCCTGAAAAATGAGCATTTCCGCTAATCGTATTATGTACGCGCGCTCCCCCTAAATCTTCGGCACTAATTTTTTCTCCTGTTACTGTTTCAATTACTTTCGGTCCAGTAATAAACATTTGGCTCGTTTTTTCAACCATGAATACAAAATCAGTGATCGCTGGTGAATAGACAGCACCACCTGCGCACGGACCCATAATGACGGAAACTTGTGGAACGACGCCCGAATAAATCGAGTTTCGGTAAAAAATATGGCCGTATCCATCAAGCGACAATACGCCTTCTTGAATGCGCGCGCCACCGGAATCGTTTAATCCGATGATTGGAGCCCCTGTTTTCGCTGCTAAATCCATAATGTTCGCAATTTTTTTTGCATGCATCTCCCCAAGTGCTCCACCAAATACAGTAAAATCTTGCGAAAAGACAAATACTGTTCGTCCATCGATCTTACCGTATCCTGTGACAACTCCGTCACCCGGACCTTTTTTCCCCGCTAATCCAAAATCGGTGCAACGATGTTCAATAAACGGATTTAACTCAACGAACGTCCCTTCATCTAATAAAAGATCGATGCGCTCTCTTGCCGTTAATTTTCCCTTTTCATGCTGCTTTGCAATTTTATCGTCGCCACCGCCTAACTCAATTTCTCGGCGGCGGTCATATAGCTCGTTTATTTTATCGTACATGTCCATTACTGCCCACCGACCTTTTCGCAAAGTTCATATAACACGCCGCGGGCTGACTTCGGATGCATAAAAGCGATGCGTGCACCGCCTGCACCGCGCTTCGGTTGCTCGTGAATCATGCGAATGCCGTTATTTTTTAACTCTTCGATGCGCTGTTCGATATGATCAACCCCAAGCGCGACATGATGAATACCTTCGCCTCGCTTTTCAATAAAAGAAGCAATTGGGCTATGTTCAGAGAGCGGCTCAAGCAGGTGTGAGTAAAATATTTGTGGGTGACATTCAGGAATGATTCCCCGACGAGGGTTGCGAACTTTTGTTCGCGACGCTCGTCGGGGCCACCAAGCGAAGCGCGGTAGAAAAAAGCAAATGTCATGCAAAAAGGACTCTCTCCCTGCTATGATGGTGATGACCAACATCAATAAAACAGGAGGGAGAGAGTCCATGAAACATTTTACCACAGAATGGCCTTTATTAAAAGAGCTGGAGGAACAATTAGTCAGAACTCTTCAAAAGGTGTTCGCTGTCTTGTTGGCGGCCCTTTTGGAGG
>NZ_JXTH01000084.1 GCF_000836725.1 Anoxybacillus thermarum
CCAAGCGGGTTGAACAGGCCAAACGGAAGGCAGGACGGTTGTGGGCAGATGTGGTGCGTCAGAATCTACCGTGTCTGCAGCGGTCATCCGGGACGCCGATCCATCAAGCGTTGTCGGCGCTTCGGGATTTTGGTTGGGTGTAAAAAAATGGAATACAATATCATCACTTCAAGATGAGGGATGAGAGTCCAAAAGCGCTTACGATATCAATTCCTGAAAATGGTTCGCTAACTAGTGATTGACAACACCCGTAGTGAACCGAAAAAATGTTCTCCACAAAGTCTTGACTGACTCTTTTTTTCTTTTCATGAAGAATAATTAAAAAACGAGATGTTATAATGAGGATAACAGGTACTGAGAAAAGGGGGGTGGTCAATTTGCTATCACAACAAGAAATACTTAACGAAATGTCAAAATATTTAGATGTATGGAATGAAAAGTATGGTGTGAAACGGATCGGGTTATTTGGTTCGTACAGTCGGGGAGAACAAAGAGAATCGAGTGACATTGATGTGTTGGTAGAATTTATAGATCATGCGATGACATTCGATAATTATATGGAGTTGAAATTTAGTTTGGAAGATCATTTTCAAAAACCGGTAGATTTAGTTATTGTAGATGATATCAAACCGACATTAAAGCCGACTATTTTAAGGAGTGCTAAGTATGCAGAGAGAGCCTAGCGTTTTTTTACAAGGTATTCTGGCTGCTGCAGAAAAAATTGAGAAGTACACCCAAGGGCTTTCTTATGATGACTTTCTAGATAATGATTTAATATCAGATGCGGTCATTAAAAACATATTAGTGATCGGAGAAGCAGCAAAAAACATTCCAGACGAAATTAGACAGGCATCCCCACATATCGAATGGAGAAAGATGGCTGGCATGAGGGATATGATGATCCACGGTTATTTCTCCATTAATTACCGAATTGTTTGGGATGTTGTTCGAAATAAGATTCCTAAGCTAAAACAGCACGTTGAACAATTGCTAAATGAAAGTTAAACTTCAAATGGTATGCGCTGTTTTGGGGGGGAATAGCTCGTTATTCAAAAAACCCCCTCCAGCATTTTTATTTGGAGGGGGGTCCATTTCTTATTCACCTTTATTTGTTGTGTCATTCGGATCTGGGGTATAGTCCGATTTGTAATCGGTATATTTTACTTCTGTGACCATTCCGGCTGAAGCATGGTGCAAGTCATGGCAATGGAACATCCAATTTCCCGGATTATCCGCTTTAAACGCGACGACATATTCTTCACCAGGGTTTACATTTAAGGAATCCTTTATCAATGGAGAGCCTGTGACTGGCTTACCGTTTTTGCTTAATACTTGGAAGAAATGTCCGTGTAAATGCATCGGATGTACATCCATAGGTGAATTGTTCACTATTTTTACTTTTACTAAATCTCCTGTCTTCACATTGATCGGCGCTGTGTCAGGATACGTTTTCCCATTAATCGTGAAAATCATGCCATTTTTGCCCATGGCCGTTCCTAAATCCATTGTGTACTCTACATCATATTTTTGGTCTAACGTAAATGAACCTACTTCATATTTTCCGTATGTTGTCATATCCACAACAGGGAGGTTTTCTTTTGCATTTTCTTTATCCGTATTGTTTGTCTGGTCTTCGTATTGAATTTTCACTTTCATGCCATCGGTACCTTCCATATCACCATGACATTCTAATAACCATTCACCCGGGTTATTCGCGATAAATTCAATATCATAACGTTCACCCGGAGCAATATTTAAAAGTTCATCTTTGATTGGTTGCGGATCTTTTAACGGCTGCCCGTCAGTTGCGACAATTTTAAACTCATGACCATGCAGGTGAAGTTTGTGGGCCATGTATCCTGCGTTTACAAGGCGAAGCCGCACCTTTTCGCCTTTCTTCACTTTTAAAGGTTTGACAGCGGAACCGCTTTTCCCGTTAATCGTGAAAATATCATACATATTCATATCATGGCCCATGCTGCTCATATGCTGATCCATTCCACTCATATCCATATTTCCTTCATCCGGATTGCTCATCCATTCATCTAACACAAGTGTATAATCTCGATCTACTTTTTCTTCATTTTTCGGTTCTACGATTAATGTACCGTATAATCCCTTGTCCACTTGCTCGGCGCTTTTTTGATGGGAATGATAAAAATACGTTCCCGGCACGGTTGCTGTAAATTCATACGTAAACGTTTCACCCGGTTTAATGGCGTCCATCGTGACACCCGGTACTCCATCTTGGTCATTTGGAACAGGGTAGCCGTGCCAGTGAATCGTGATCGGTTCTGGCAATTCATTTTTTAAAACAATTTTCACATTATCCCCTTGCTTTACGCGGATTTGCGCACCGGGTACCGATCCATTATACGTGTAGACCGGAAGTTTGACTTTATCATTTATTTGTAATAATGCTTCCTTAGCAGTAAGATTAATCTCTTTACCGGATAAAACTTCTGTATTGGTTGCCAAAGGCAGTTTCTTACTGGAGTCCTGTGCGGTGTTTTCTTCCTTCATATTCATGTTGGACATGTCGTGTCCTTGCATCGAAGAATTATTTGAGCAAGCTGCACCAATCGCAACAACTCCTGCCAAAACAGTTCCTAACAATAATTTCTTCATCGCTTTCCCTCCATAAACTTGTGATGTAAGTCATAGTAACATCATCATAAAAAATAAATGTGCAAAATTTATGGAGAAAAATTATATTTTTTTCACACGAAGTAGTTCGAAGATTAAATTATTGTTTGACATAAAAAAGATAAGCCACTACCTATAACCGGTTAATTGCGGTTATAGGTAATAGCTTGTTTGCCCATTTGTATCCAAGCTTGAATAAATTCAGACTTAGGTGCTTTTTTATTTTTCGTACCTGTCAATGGGTCATTAAAATAAATATATTTCTCATCATATCCGGTGATTAACACGGAATGCTCCCGGTATGTTATTTTTATAGGGCCTTGCGGGGTCTGCCATTCAATAAATTCAGACGGAGGAAGTATACGAAAGGTTGTGTTGGTAATAACCCAAACTGGGGTACCTTCAGACAAATACTTATATATTTCTTCAAATGATTGTCCTGTTAAATCAACGATTTGGTTTGGTAAATAAATCTCGGCTAATTCTTTTATAGGTTTATGATAGACACCATATCCCGGTTTCTTTATTGTATACATGTCACCAACAAACCCTTCATTTGGATGTCCATAAAATACTTTTCCATTATGTATTCGATAAGGGGTTGGATTTTTCTTTATTTGCTTCGCTAGTGTCATCTTGTCTACATTGATTCCCGCGTGATTCAAAAGCATTGCCAGACTTGTTACCTCGCACCCCCTTGGTAGTTCTGGGAGTTGCGAGAAAAGGGGGGCATCAATGAGAGCTGATTTAACCGGGATTTGTTCTTTTGAATGTCTAGATGATGGATTTCTCGCTTCAACTTTATTTTTATATGATGTTTTCTGTACTAGATTGTTTATAGCGTCGACCATATTTTCAGAATTTACATAATGGAAAAATAGAGTTAAAAACAATAGGAAAAAAGCGATATAGGATCCTATTGCTAGTTTATATAACTTCTCATTGGTTGGCTTTCGTAAAAGAAAAATAGAAAGTGAAACAATCATAAAGGCTAAAAAAAGTATAATCCCTAACATGACAGCTGCACCCCTTTGTTAAACTTGCTGTTTTTATATTATCGACTAAATATGCAGAAACAATGGAGATGATTCTTATCATGTAATTATGTAACAATCTCAAAAAATCCATAATTTCTCCACATTTTATTGTTTTAATATGTTAGAGGAATGAAAATATCGCAAGCAGGTTTCAGGAGGAATAAAAAGTTCATTACAGGAACCTATAGATGGTATAAAAATAGAGTTTGTTAAATTTAACATCTTTCCGAAAGAAGTCTCCCACTTCTAAACGAAGTGAAAGTGGGAGATGAATTTCGGTTAGGTATAGCCTAAAATTGTCTCTTTTTTGTGTGTTATGATATAATCAGTTTTAGAAAAATGAAAGGCTGTTGTATCAATGAAATTAGACAATAATAACCATTCAGTGTTCCTATTGTATTATCATCTTGTGCTGGTTGTAAAATATCGCAGACAAGTGATTGATGATACCATATCTGACTATGCAAAAGATATGTTTGTGAGATTGGGTAAAAATTACAATATTTCCTTGGTCGAATGGAATCACGATATGGACCATGTGCATATTTTGTTCAAAGCACATCCAAATAGTGAATTATCCAAGTTCATCAATGCCTATAAAAGTGCAAGTTCTCGACTGATCAAAAAGCATTTTCCGCAAGTGAAAAGAAAACTGTGGAAAGAATATTTTTGGTCAAGAAGCTTTTGCCTGCTTACAACGGGTGGTGCGCCCATTGAAGTAATCAAAAAATATATCGAAAATCAAGGTATGAAGTGATGTGGTGTCGATATGGCAAACAAAGCCTATCAGTTCCGTCTATACCCAACAAAAGAACAAGAAGAATTGCTCGCCAAAACCTTCGGTTGTGTCCGTTTTGTGTATAACAAAATGCTTGAAGAACGCATACAAATGTTTGAAAAGTTCAAGGACGATCAAGAATCCTTGAAACACCAAACATTTCCGACCCCTGCCAAGTACAAAAAGGAGTTTCCTTGGCTAAAAGAAGTGGACAGCCTTGCGCTGGCAAATGCTCAACTAAATTTGCAGAAAGCGTTTCAACACTTCTTTTCTGGCCGTGCTGGATTTCCCAAGTTCAAAAACCGCAAGGCGAAACAGTCGTACACCACAAATGTGGTAAATGGCAACATCAAGCTTTCAGATGGCTATATCAAGCTGCCCAAACTGAAATGGATCAAGCTCAAGCCACATCGGGAAATTCCTGCCCACCATATCATCAAGTCTTGTACGATCACGAAAACCAAAACAGGAAAATACTATATTTCTATTCTCACAGAGTACGAACATCAACCTGCCCTAAAAGAAGTGCAAACGGTTGTGGGGCTTGACTTTTCCATGAGTACGCTGTATGTCGATAGCGAGGGTAAGAGAGCCAATTATCCTCGATTCTATCGCAAAGCATTGGAAACACTAGCAAAAGAACAGCGTAAATTGTCTCGTAAAAAGAAAGGCTCGAATCGTTGGCACAAACAGCGTCTGAAAGTAGCGAAGCTGCATGAGAAAATGGCCAACCAGCGCAAGGACTTTCTGCATAAGGAGTCGCACAAATTAGCGAAACGGTATGATTGCGTGGTCATCGAAGACCTCAACATGAAAGGGATGTCACAAGCCCTCCATTTCGGTCAAGGCGTTCATGACAACGGCTGGGGCATGTTCACCACTTTCCTTCAGTACAAGCTGGCCGAACAGGGGAAGAAGCTGATCAAAATCGACAAATGGTTCCCCTCGTCCAAAACGTGTTCGTGCTGCGGTCGAGTCAAGGAGTCTCTATCGCTTTCTGAACGGACATTCCGCTGTGAATGTGGATTCGAGAGCGACAGGGACGTCAATGCGGCCATCAATATCAAACATGAGGGCATGAAACGATTGGCGATCGTCTAATTTGTCCTCGAACCGTGGGGCACACGGGGATCGCTCGGTCAACTTCCCATCATGAGATGGGATTACCCGAGAAGCCCCCCACCTCTAAGCGAAGCGTAGGTGGTGGGAGTATGTCACATTTGATAAAGTGGGGGAATAGCAATATCATGTGCGGTTTTATTGGTTGTATTCATGATCATCCAAGAATCATTGATGAAAAATGGAAAGAAACGTTTCAAGAAATGAATGATATCATTACTCATCGTGGTCCTGACGATGGTGGTTATTTTTTTGATGAATATGTGAATTTTGGATTTCGACGTTTGAGTATTATCGATCTTGAGACAGGGCACCAGCCATTGTCCTATGAAAATGAACGATATTGGATCATATTTAATGGGGAAATCTACAACTATGTGGAATTGCGAGAAGAATTGCTTGCAAAGGGATATAAATTTACTACTCATTCCGATACAGAAGTCATTATTGCTCTTTATAGTGCTGAAAAAGAAAAAGCTGTAGAAAAGCTTCGAGGTATGTTTGCTTTCGTCATCTGGGACAAACAAGAGAGAACGATTTTTGCGGCACGTGACCCGTTTGGCATAAAACCATTTTTCTATATGGAACAGGGCGACCGTACGTTTTTTGCTTCCGAGAAGAAAAGTATTTTGCTAGCTCTTAAAAATGATTTATTAGACTATGATTCACTGCAGCATTATTTAACATTCCAATATGTACCTGAACCAATGACGATGTCTGTTGGTATTAAAAAGTTAGAACCGGGTCATTATATTAAGAAAAAAATCGGTGAAAAATTAACCATTCATCGCTATTGGAAAGCCAAATTCCAACCTATCATCAAATCAGAAGATGAACTTGTCAAAGAAATTCGCAACGCGCTGTTCGATTCCGTGCAAGTGCATATGCGCAGCGATGTGCCGGTAGGTTCGTTTTTATCAGGAGGAATTGATTCATCCTTCATTGCAGCAATTGCTAAACAATTCAATCCTAATATCAAGACATTTTCTGTCGGCTTTGAGCGGGAAGGCTTCAGTGAAATTGATGTGGCAAAAGAAACAGCGGAAAAGCTGGGCGTTGAGAATATTAGCTATGTCATTTCACCAGAGGAATATATGGCGGAATTACCGAAAATTATGTGGCATATGGATGATCCACTTGCCGATCCTGCGGCAGTACCGCTTTATTTTGTTGCCCGGGAAGCAAGAAAGCATGTAACGGTCGTTCTTTCCGGTGAGGGAGCTGACGAGTTATTTGGCGGTTACAACATTTATCGTGAGCCGCAGTCATTGGAACTTTTTGAGCGAATGCCAAGTACGGTTAAATCAGCTTTGAGAGTGATTGCAGGGCTACTCCCGGAAGGAATAAAAGGAAAAAGCTTTATTGAGCGCGGTACAACACCAATGGAAGAACGATATATCGGCAATGCGAAAATGTATAGCGAGACAGAAAAACAAGAACTGCTAAAAGGATATAAGAGGGGATTAGAATATACATATATTACAGCTCCTTTTTATAGAGAAACAACTCATTATCCTCCTGTAAACCGGATGCAATATATTGATATTCATACATGGCTGCGAGGCGATATTTTATTAAAAGCCGACAAAATGACGATGGCCCATTCATTAGAGTTGAGGGTTCCATTTTTAGATAAAAAGGTATTTGAAGTAGCCGCCAAAATTGCTCCGGAAATGAAAACGACAAACAAAACGACGAAATATATTCTACGAAAAGCAGCAAAAGGAATTGTTCCAGATCATGTTTTAAATCGCAAAAAATTAGGATTTCCGGTGCCAATTCGTCATTGGTTAAAAAATGAAATGCATGATTGGGCGAAAAACATTATAAAAGAAAGCGCAACCGATCATTTATTTAATAAAGATGTATTGTATCGTTTACTAGACGAACATTGCAAAAATAAAGCAGACCATGAGTCAGTCAAGACTTTGTGGAGAACATTTTTTCGGTTCACTACGGGTGTTGTCAATCACTAGTTAGCGAACCATTTTCAGGAATTGATATCGTAAGCGCTTTTGGACTCTCATCCCTCATCTTGAAGTGATGATATTGTATTCCATTTTTTTACACCCAACCAAAATCCCGAAGCGCCGACAACGCTTGATGGATCGGCGTCCCGGATGACCGCTGCAGACACGGTAGATTCTGACGCACCACATCTGCCCACAACCGTCCTGCCTTCCGTTTGGCCTGTTCAACCCGCTTGGACT
>NZ_JXTH01000085.1 GCF_000836725.1 Anoxybacillus thermarum
GTCCAAGCGGGTTGAACAGGCCAAACGGAAGGCAGGACGGTTGTGGGCAGATGTGGTGCGTCAGAATCTACCGTGTCTGCAGCGGTCATCCGGGACGCCGATCCATCAAGCGTTGTCGGCGCTTCGGGATTTTGGTTGGGTGTAAAAAAATGGAATACAATATCATCACTTCAAGATGAGGGATGAGAGTCCAAAAGCGCTTACGATATCAATTCCTGAAAATGGTTCGCTAACTAGTGATTGACAACACCCGTAGTGAACCGAAAAAATGTTCTCCACAAAGTCTTGACTGACTCAATTGTCGAATTTATGTTGAATTTTGTCGAATAATATTTATAATAAGTTTTGTATCGTCTTGAAAAGCAGTTAAAAACTGTGTATGCATCTGTTGTCAAATGACTTGGATTTTGTCATTTCGACTATAATTTTGTCGAATTTTATATGCAGCTACATGTAAATCATACATTTTTTTTTATTGTTGCATATAAAAGGATTGACGCTTAATGGAAAAGTTGTTATGATAAATCCATAGAGATTTTGTCGAATATTGACGAAAAAAGGAGAGGAGAATAAAGATGAAATCAACAGGTATTGTTCGTAAAGTCGATGAGTTAGGTCGTGTAGTTATTCCAATCGAATTGCGCCGCACATTAGGTATTGCAGAAAAAGATGCATTAGAAATTTATGTAGATGATGAGCGTATCATTTTGAAAAAATACAAACCAAACATGACTTGCGTAGTAACTGGGGAAGTATCTGACGACAACTTTAAGCTTGCAGATGGAAAAATCATTTTAAGCAAAGAAGGCGCAGAAACGTTATTACAAGAAATTCAAAACCTTCTTCAACAATCAAAATAAAAAGTTTCTCTAGACTTTTCTAGAGAAACTTTTTTTACTTATGATACGCCTCATACACATCCCGCTTCGGTAATTGGCGATCTTTTGCTACTTGTTTAATCGCTTCTTTCGACGTATATTGCTTCGCTTCTATATAATAATTTACATGTTCAACAATGGTTAAATCATTCCACCATATCGGTTCTTCATCATGTATGTGATTCCCTTCAACAAGAAGACAAAACTCTCCGCGAACTTCATGATTTTCTGCCCAATGCATCACTTCTTCTATCGTTCCGCGAATAAACTGTTCAAATTTTTTCGTTAGCTCGCGCGCCACAGCTATTTGTCGATTGCCAAATATATGATACATGACCGTTAACGTTTCTTGAAGACGATGCGGCGCTTCGTAAAAAATAAGCGTATCTTTTATATGTTTTAATTGCTCCAGCTCTTTTTTCTTTTCTTTCTTATGTCGCGACAAAAAACCATAAAAATAAAAATGATTTGTCGGTAATCCAGAAGCTGTTAACGCCGTAATGGCCGCATTCGCACCAGGAAGAGGAACAACTTTACATTGTGCACGTAACGCTTCAACTACAAGCTCATGGCCTGGATCGGAAATCGTTGGCGTTCCAGCATCACTCACTAAAGCGATATGTTTCCCTTGTAATAGAGAAGCAATAATATGCTCTCCTCGCGATTGTTTATTATGTTCATGGTAACTAACAAGCGGCGTATGAATATCGAAATGATTAAGCAATTTTTTCGTTTGCCGTGTATCTTCAGCCGCAATGAAATCTACTGTTCGTAACGTTTCAATCGCACGCAACGTGATGTCTTCTAAATTGCCGATCGGCGTCGGGACGATGTACAAAATTCCTTTTTCATCTTCTTCAATAAAACTTTTTTGTTCGTTCATCTCATCTCATTCCCCGTATAAAATATGTTTTAACTCGCTCGTATACTCTCCATTTTGTTCGTATACAAAGAGAGGAGGTAATATTTTCAACCCTTTATTGCCGTCTTTCGTTCCTTCAATTAAAATGGTGTTCGCTTCCTTTCCCTCTTTTGGATAAACAAAACGCAACCGTTTCGGTTCTAAACGATATTGTCGCATGAGTGTAACGATATCTAACAACCGCTCAGGGCGGTGAACGAAGGCGGCCTTTCCACCTTGTTTGAGCAATTGACTACTTACGCGAATGACATCTTCTAACGTGCAGTAAATTTCATGGCGCGCAATCGCGAAATGTTCATTTTTATTCATTTCTTCTTCGTTTGGTGTTGGGAAATACGGAGGATTGCACGTCACAACATCAAATTTACTATACCCAAGATGAGCAGGCATATCTTTAATGTCACCGTGAATGATTTCAATTTGCTCCTCTAATTTGTTGTATTGTACGCTTCGCTTCGCCATATCATAAATTTTTTCTTGAATTTCTACCCCAATCATTTTCCCTTTCGTTCGTTTGCTTAACAATAGTGGAATGACTCCATTCCCTGTACATAAGTCAACTAAATTTCCTTTTTGAATCGGAACATATACAAAATTGGCTAACAATACCGCGTCAAGCGAAAAAGCAAACACGGATGGACTTTGAATAATTTTCATATCTTCCGCTAGCAAATAATCGAGTCTTTCATCCTCACGCAACATATACAATCCCTCTTTCTACAACAAAATAGCCTTTCCAGACCATTCGTCAGAAAGGCTATTTTTTATTTAAAAATGACAAACAAAATAAACAATCCCCATCGGTCCGTAAACTTCCGTAATGTACATTGCAAATGTGAAATCCCTCTTGATACAAGCGGGCTAAATTATCATACCCTTCGCCTATATCGACTAACTTCGCTTTCGTTTGTTTTTTTCCTTGCTCTACTTTGTTTTCAGACAGCTGTTCGAGCCGTCTACGCAAATGGTCATTTTCCACTTGAAGCCGATGATTTTCTTCAATTAACTCCCCGAGATAATTTTTCAATTCCCCGAGCTGTTTATATAAATGGGCAATTTGTTCCTCGATGCTTGTTACAGATTGAAAAATCTCTTTTTTATTCACGCGCCATCCACCCCATTACTCTGTGGCTTGAGTAGGAAGAACTTTTTCTTTTATCAATTCATCAATTGTATACTCAATTACTCGGTCTTTGTCGACTAACTCCACTTGCAGCACTCTTTCTAAAATATTTAGCCCCACGACTTTTCCAAGCCCAAGAGGCGTCTCAATGACCTCACCTAAATCCGGCAATTGTTCTTTTGCTGTTTCGTATTCATCATTTTCATATTTTAAACAGCACATTAATCGGCCGCATAACCCTGATATTTTTGTCGGATTTAAAGATAAATTTTGATCTTTTGCCATTTTAATGGAAACCGGATCGAAGTCGCCTAAAAATGTCGAACAGCAAAGCATGCGCCCGCATGGCCCGATACCGCCTAACATTTTCGCTTCATCACGCACACCAATTTGTCTCAGTTCAATTCGTGTGCGAAAAATGGCTGCCAAATCTTTAACGAGTTCACGAAAATCAACGCGTCCATCAGCAGTAAAATAAAAAATAATTTTATTGCGGTCGAATGTATACTCGACATCAACAAGTTTCATTTCTAATCCGTGCTCTTCTACTTTTTTCAAACAAATGTCGTATGCTTCTTCCGCCGCCTTTTTATTTTCTTCTACAACAAGTTTATCTTTTTGGTCAGCCATCCGAATGACTTTTTTCAGAGGCAAAACAATATCTTTTTCATCGACTTGTTTTTTAGCCACAACAACCTTTCCAAATTCAATGCCGCGAACGGTTTCAACAATAACATAATCACCGTTTGAAATCGGTAAATCCCCAGGATCAAAATAATAAATCTTTCCTGCTTTCTTAAAACGAACGCCTACAACTTCATACAAATGCAGATCCCTCCCGCAACTGCAATACTAACTGTTCCATTAAAAGCTGCGGATTCATATTCGTATGCAACCGCGCTTTTGCTTGTAAAATGGCCTTCATATGTTGAGCAATTTGCTTTTCAGAATAAAGAAAACGCGACCGCCGAAATTCATTTATGCAATCATCGTATGCAATTTGTTGTTCTTCTCCTAGTAACACATATAACAAATCTTTATATAAATATAATAATAAGTCTAACCCTATGCTCATTTGTTCTTTATTCGTAAAATGACTAAGCCAATGTTGTTGAATGACGAGCAACGCTTGGACATATTGCTTGTTTAATGCTTCATATAATTGTATCACTATTTTTCGTGCTTGTGCAAACCAATCATCTTGACTTAACTGAAAAGCTTCTTGCACATTATTTGTTACTCTAGCAGCTAATATCGCTAACTCTCGTGGTACACCTTGTTTTTGTAAATGAGCGTATATTTGTTCTGTCGGTAATTTGCGAAAAGAAATCACTTGACAACGTGAAACAATCGTTGGAAGTATGCGATGTAATTGCTCCGTTAATAAAATGGCCACCGTTTTTGCTGACGGTTCCTCTAAAAATTTTAATAAACTATTCGCTGCTTGAACGGTCATTTGATCAGCATGCTCAATGATATATAACTTGCGGCTCGATTCAACAGCCGTTTTTGTAAACTCCTCTTGCAGTTGCTCAATTTGTTGTTTTTTAATTGAGTTTCCATCTGGCACAACGAGATGAACGTCTGGGTGATTACCAGATTGAATCCGCCGACAATTCACACATGTTTCGCAAGGGTCATCATGTACATTTGTTAAACAAAACAAACGCTTCGCGAATAAAAGAGCCGCTTCTTTTTTCCCTGTCCCTTTTTGTCCTTCAAATAAGTATGCATGAGCCACTCTTCCTTTTCTTATACTGTTGACGATCATTTTCGCTACATGTGGTTGATTTGTTTCGAGCATTTTCCATGACATGACGATCCTCTCACTTTCTTAACAAAGGCTCTATAAGCGCCCACACGTCTTCAAACACTTTTGTTACAGATTGCGTAGCGTCTACTTTTTTTATGCGATTTGGAAAACGATCTAATAACATCATATATCCATCACGCACTCGTTCATGAAACGCGAGCTCTTCTAAATCCAGCCGATTCACTTCTCGCAACCCATTTTCGCGAATGCGCGCTAACCCGAGCGCTGGATCAATATCAAAGTAAATCGTTAATGTCGGCATCCAATTTTCAATCGCAAACGCATTAATAGCCAATATCTCATCTATTCCTAAACCACGCGCTACCCCTTGGTAAGCGAGAGAACTGTCAATAAAGCGATCACAAAGAACGATTTTCCCTTTCTCCAACGCAGGAATCACTTTTTCAACTAAATGTTGTCGTCTGGCCGCTGCATAAAGTAAAGCTTCTGTTCGTGCATCCATTCGATCATTATTAGGATGCAAAATGACGGAACGAATTTGCTCTGCAATATCAATTCCCCCTGGCTCACGCGTCGCAATAGCGTCAACATGTTGCTTCGTTAAGTAATCAGTTAACATGCGAACGATCGTTGTTTTCCCCGCTCCCTCGGGACCTTCAAATGAAAAAAATAAGTAGTTCATCTTAAGCCTCCTCAAAAACTTCGATATAATCCCCGTTTATATCTGTTTGAAAATATGCCCCTGTTTGCTTCAAATGTTGAATAAGCTCAATATGTTGCTTTGTCACAATTTCGCCAATAAGTAAAATAGGAATCCCAGGTGGATAAGGGACAACCATTTGAGCACAAACACGTCCGACTGCATCATGAAGAAACACTTGTTTTGTTTGTCTACCTTTAATCCATTCATAACTCACAGCTTGACAATGCTTTGGTAGTTGAAATTGTACATGTCCGTTTTGTCGTTCGCTTCGGATACATTGTAGCGCACGTTTTATTCGCTCTATAATCATTTGAAATTGTTTGATTTTCGCAAGCGGATAAACAAGTAATACGTTATATGGATCAGCCATTTCTGTGAAAATTTCGTTTCTTTCTAATAGCTGCTGCAACTCATAACCTGAATGTGCACTGCGTGTTTGTAGCGTAATCTTTAACAAGTCTGTTCGAACGAGTGGATGCCGTGATTCCACAACGTGAATCGCTTCAATTGTTCGCAACTCTTGCTTAAATAATTGAATTTGCTCAACCATTTCATTAATCGTTTCACGTGTCTGTTGCGCAACATAAGCGCGAGCCAAATCAAGCGAAGCCATAATTGGATAAGATGGGCTGCTTGTTTGAAAAACTTGCAAAAAGTATCTTAACGTACGTTCATTTATAAGATCACTATTAAAATGCAAAAAAGAACCCATGGTCATGGCTGGAAGTGTTTTATGGGCTGATTGTACAACAATGTCTGCCCCACACTCAACAGCCGATTTTGGAAAAGGTTCCCCGAGCACAAAATGAGCTCCATGTGCCTCGTCCACTAAAACAGGCATGCGATAAGAATGGGCCAATTGAATAATTTTTGTTAGATCAATAGACATCCCATAATAGTTTGGATTGGTTAAAATGAGCGCAGCGGCATCCGAATGCTCACGCAATGTATCATAGATTGTTTCAAACGATACAAAAGACATCACTCGAACATCTTCATCAAATTCCGGGGAAATAAAAATCGGCGTTGCCCCAACAAGATGTAGCGCATGTAAAATGGATTTATGGCAATTACGTTGTACAATAACTTTTTTATTTTTTTCACATGCAGCTGTAATCATTGCTAAATTACCGGCAGTAGAACCGTTAACTAAAAAATACGTCCGTTTTACCCCATATAATTTTGCCGCTAATTGTTGTGCCTGTTCAATCGCTCCCGTTGGATGATGCAAGTCATCTAAATGCGAAAGTTCCGTTACATCTAAATGTAACAACGGTACAAAAGTAGAAAGAGCCTCTTCATAAAAAACAGCTCCATATTTATGCCCTGGTACGTGGAATGAAATCGGTTGTCTCGAGGTATGTTCACATAAAAGTGTATATAGAGGTGTTTTCGTTTGGTCCATCTTTATTCGTTTCCTCGCTCACATTTTTTATATATTTATATTAAAATAAAACAGGCCCTAATCATAGTAGGGGCCTTTTGTCATGAATATATTTTATTCTCTCCTATTTTTTTCAGCCGATCAACGTAAAATTTGTATTTTTCATCATTTGTTTCCGTTTGAATGAGATCGTTATGACAATCCATGCATATAAAATGATGAAAAACATGAATCCCTTTTTTATTTTGTCCATCACATACAATGCAAGTTTCTTTATAAGACATTTGTTCTCCACCTCCCGCTAACAGTTTTCCCAGTTTCATATAACAATATACTTCGAAAACAATCATTTGGAGCGGGAGTATAACAAAAGCGAAAGTAAAAAGACCAAGACTAAATCGTCTTGGTCTTCCCTTTGCCCGGCAACGTCCTACTCTCGCAGGCGGTGTCCCGCCAACTACCATCGGCGCTGGAGAGCTTAACTTCCGTGTTCGGGATGGGAACGGGTGTGACCTCTCCGCCATCGTCACCGAGCAATGTGATGAAGGGTTATTCCTTCAAAACTAGATAACAGGACTAAACAGTCGCCTACGCTTTTCATATTGTCTAGCTTCGAACTAACATCCTCCTACGCCTTCGCTTTTTCCGTTCGACGTGCACGCACGTCTTCGTCAAAAGC
>NZ_JXTH01000086.1 GCF_000836725.1 Anoxybacillus thermarum
GTCCAAGCGGGTTGAACAGGCCAAACGGAAGGCAGGACGGTTGTGGGCAGATGTGGTGCGTCAGAATCTACCGTGTCTGCAGCGGTCATCCGGGACGCCGATCCATCAAGCGTTGTCGGCGCTTCGGGATTTTGGTTGGGTGTAAAAAAATGGAATACAATATCATCACTTCAAGATGAGGGATGAGAGTCCAAAAGCGCTTACGATATCAATTCCTGAAAATGGTTCGCTAACTAGTGATTGACAACACCCGTAGTGAACCGAAAAAATGTTCTCCACAAAGTCTTGACTGACTCCTCAAGCAGTTCAAGCTTGACATCGCCAACTTTTAAAAACGCTACCCGAACTTGTTCTGATTCGACCGTTTCAATGCCAATGCACGATAAGCCGAGCGTATCCGTATAAAACGGAAGCGCCTCGTCTAACGATTTGACTGCAATGCCAATATGATCGACTTTTTTTACTTCCATGACCCCACCCCTTTGTTGTTCTCGGTTGCAAACCATCTGTGTATTTCGACATCTTTTTTCTTTTTTCCTTCTTTTTTTGCATTTTTCCTGCTTGTTTGCCGCACAGCATGTTTGTACAATAAGAAGCAAGAGGTGAGGAATATGCATTCAAAAAAAGTGCAAAAAATTGTTGTTTATTTAATGCTCGGCTCGATGCTTTTGACTTCTTTGCTCGCTGGATTAAGCATGTGGATATAGAACAAGCTGACCATATTCGGTCAGCTTGTTCTTTTTTATTTCAGCGCCCCATACTTTTTACCAAGCTGTTGGAACGATTCATTTGTTTTTACAATGGCTACTTTCGTTCCTAGTGGCACGTTCGGATATAACACCTCGACATCCCGATTATGCATGCGCACACATCCTTCTGTTATATAACGTCCAATCGATGACGGTCGATTCGTTCCATGAATCCCATACGTCCGTCCATCTGTCCCGCGCGCATCAAATCCGATCCATCTTGTACCGAGAGGATTGTTCGGGGCGCCCCCTGGAATATTTTTCTTTCGATAGTACGGATTGATCGCCTTTACCGTAACGGTAAATAATCCTTCTGGCGTGAGCGCATTCGTTTTTCCTGTGGCAACACGATATATACGTTCAATTTTTCCATGGCGAATAAAAGCAAGTTGATTCGTTTGTTTGTTAACAATAATCATCGGATCACCAAGGCGCGGATTGTCTCCGAGTGGCCAAAGCGGTGAAAGAAAAAGAAAGAAAGCAAAAAGAAGCGGCATCATCTCACCCTTTTTCAATTATTGTGCGTGAAAAAAGGGCGATCATACCGTTACAATTGACTTTTGATGATTAAATATTGTTCCATCTCTTTCACAAAATGCAAAAGAGCCGCACGTTGTTCAAACTCCTCGCGCGTTTTCGGTAACGGCATTTGTTGAAACTGTTTTTTCATCTCCTCGAGTTGCCGAATAAAACGATCCGCTGTATTTCCCGGGTGAATTGCATCGCTTAGTTCATCGATAAAATCCGCAATCATATTGCGTTGCTCGACCGTATATGTCATGGAACTAATCAGCGGCAACATCCGCTCAATAATTTCAAATTGCCGTTCGCGCATACGAAAATATCGGTAATAATAATCTTCATTGCGCAAAAAATGATTTTCAATATTTTGCAATGCCAGCGCCTTTGCTTGCTTTAACGTATCGCCCGCTAAAGCAATTTCCTTACCGTCCCATAAACTTTCATTCGTCCGTAAATAATGAACAATTTCTTTAAAAATGATGCGAAATAAGTCTTCTACGATGCGTTGATATTCTTTTAAATCTTTTTCCACGCTCGGCATGTACATATTGACGAGCAAAGCGATGCCGATGCCGATGATCATTAACATCACTTCATTATATACAAGATGCCACGTCATCGCTTTCGCCATATATACGTGCAAAATAATGACCGCACTTGTCGCAATTCCTTCCGTCACTTTCAACGAGACGGTCGTCGGAATGAAAAACAGTAACAATAAACCGATCGAAACCGGATGATAACGAAGCCCTTCAAAAAAGAAAAACGAAAACAACAAACCAACTAAGCCGGCAACAAACCGAGCGCGCGCTGTTTGCAATGATTTTTTTTTCGTCACTTGAACACAAAGTAACGTAATAATGCCAGCAGAAGCAAAATTTTCAAGATGTAACGATTGGGCAATCGCAATAGCGCTCGCCGTTCCGATCGCCGTTTTCGTCGTTCGATAACCAATTTTTAACACAAACATCACACTCCGCCCCCATTATAACACATTCCAATATAAAAGGTGCCCGCAACGGACACCTTTTATATTTGTTCATATAAACGAATTAATTGCTCGGCAGCCATCGTCACCGTCTGCTTTCCTGCCATCACATCTTGTTCAATAGCGGGCAACTGTTGTTGTACAACTGGATGATGAAAAAAGCGGTTGTGTAAGTAATCTTTAATCATTGCATGCAGCCAATCTTTCATCTGTTCTCTTCTTCTTTCCTCAAACACGCCCGATTGTTTTGTCGTTTGCACAAACCGTTCGATCACTTCCCAAATTTGTTCAATTCCTTCTCCGTAAAGGGAAGAACATGTATACGCTTTCGTTTCCCAACCTTTCGTTGCGTGGCGCAAGTAGTGTAAAATTTGATTATATTCTTCTTTCGCTACTTCTGCTTTCTTTTTATTGTCGCCATCTGCTTTATTAATGACGATCGCATCGACGAGCTCCATCATTCCTTTTTTCATTCCTTGCAGTTCATCGCCAGCACCCGTTAAAGCGAGCAATAAGAAAAAATCAACCATACCGCGCACCGCCACTTCGCTTTGACCAACACCGACCGTTTCAACAAGAATCATATCATATCCAGCTGCTTCACAAAGCAACATCGTCTCGCGCGTTTTGCGATGCACACCACCGAGCGTGCCGCCTGATGGGGAGGGACGAATAAACGCACGCGGATGGCGCGCTAAACGTTCCATGCGCGTTTTATCTCCAAGAATGCTTCCGCCTGTAATCGAACTGCTCGGATCGACAGCTAACACGGCAACACGATGACCTTTTTCACATAAAAATTGTCCAAACGCTTCAATAAACGTACTTTTTCCTGCTCCCGGTACACCGGTAATGCCAATGCGAATCGAACGCCCGACATATGGAAGAAGTTCATGCAAGATTCGCTGAGCTTTTTCGGTATGTTTTGGTGCATTGCTTTCAATAAGCGTGATCGCTTGTGCTAAAATGGTGCGATCATGATTCAGTACACCTGCGACATATTCCTCAACGGAACGTTCTTTTCGTTTTATCGATCGGTTTTCTTTCGCTAAATGGGCACGATCGTTTCCTTTCACGTACGACGTTGCAAACATCTTTCCGTCATCAGCCCATTCAGGCCGAGATGTCCGTTCTTCGCTCATTCACTCACTTCCTCGTAACCGAGTCGTCGATAAATTTCATGCAATACTTTTTGTGCTGCTACCGGAATGATTGTACCTGGCCCAAAAATTGCAGCTGCACCATGTTCATATAAAAATTCGTAGTCTTGTGGTGGAATGACTCCACCAACGACAACGATAATATCTTCACGACCTAATTTTCGCAACTCTTCAACAAGTTGTGGCAACAACGTTTTATGCCCCGCAGCAAGCGAGCTCATGCCGACGACATGGACATCGTTGTCAACCGCTTGCCGAGCTGTTTCTTCTGGTGTTTGAAAAAGCGGGCCGATATCGACATCAAACCCTAAATCAGCAAATGCCGTCGCAATTACTTTTGCTCCGCGGTCATGTCCATCTTGTCCCATTTTTGCGATTAAAATGCGTGGTCGTCTTCCTTCTAGCTCGTAAAATTCATCCGTCATTTTTTTGACGCGGGCAATTTCTTCTTCGTTTGTAAACTCAGAACTATATACGCCGCTAACAGAACGAATGACGGCTTTATGCCTGCCTGCTACTTTTTCAATCGCATCAGATATTTCCCCTAACGTCGCCCGAGCGCGCGCTGCCTCTACCGCTAATTCAAGCAAGTTTCCTTCACCTGTTTCTGCTGCTTTCGTAATTGCACGTAGCGTTTGTTGAACGAGTTCTTCATCACGGGAAGCGCGCAACTGTTTTAATTTTTCAATTTGCCGCTCTCTAACGGCCGTATTATCGACTTCTAATATATCGATCGGTTGTTCTTTTTCTGGACGATATTTATTCACGCCGATAATCGTCTCCGCACCGGAGTCAATTTTTGCTTGCCTTCTTGCCGCAGCTTCTTCGATGCGCATTTTTGGCAAACCTGTTTCAATCGCTTTCGCCATTCCGCCGAGATTTTCGATTTCCTCAATGTGAGCCCATGCACGCTTCATTAATTCGTTCGTTAACGTTTCCACATAATACGAACCTGCCCACGGGTCAATGACTTGGCAAATGCCTGTTTCTTCTTGTAAATAAAGCTGCGTGTTGCGTGCAATGCGAGCGGAAAAGTCCGTTGGCAATGCAATTGCCTCATCAAGCGCATTTGTATGAAGCGACTGCGTATGTCCCATCGCTGCGGCATGCGCCTCTAAACATGTGCGCACAACGTTATTAAACGGATCTTGTTCAGTTAAGCTCCATCCCGATGTTTGCGAATGCGTGCGAAGGGCGAGCGATTTTGGGTTTTTCGGATGAAACGTCTTCATCATTTTCGCCCAAATGATTCGCGCTGCGCGCATTTTTGCTACTTCCATAAAATAGTTCATCCCAATCGCCCAGAAAAACGATAGGCGCGGAGCAAATGAATCGATGTCAATGCCTGCTTTTAGTCCTGTGCGCACATACTCTAATCCATCCGCAAGCGTATAAGCGAGTTCAATATCTGCAGGTGCTCCTGCTTCTTGCATATGGTAACCTGAAATGCTTATGCTGTTGAATTTCGGCATATGTTTGGACGTATACGCAAAAATGTCTGCAATAATACGCATGGACATTTCTGGTGGATAAATGTACGTATTCCGCACCATATATTCTTTTAAAATGTCATTTTGAATCGTTCCAGATAGCTGTTCTTGTTTTACTCCTTGTTCTTCAGCCGTCACAATGTAAAACGCCATAATTGGCAATACGGCACCGTTCATCGTCATCGATACGGACATTTGATCAAGCGGGATGCCGTCAAATAACGTTTTCATATCTAACACAGAATCAATGGCTACACCTGCCTTGCCAACATCTCCGATAACGCGCGGATGGTCGGAGTCATATCCACGATGTGTTGCAAGATCAAAAGCGACAGACAGCCCTTTTTGCCCCATCGCTAAGTTGCGACGATAAAATGCATTGCTTTCTTCCGCTGTCGAAAAGCCAGCGTATTGACGAATCGTCCATGGGCGATTGACGTACATGGATGGATATGGTCCACGAACGTATGGCGGAATGCCTGGCATATAGTCAACAAAATCGAGGTCTTCTATATCTTCTTTCGTATATAGCGGTTTGATCGCAATATGTTCGTTTGTTTCGAATACGAGTTCATCGAATGTTGCTCTTACTTTTTGTTCGATCGCTTTTTTCCACGTTTGTTCATCAACTGGCTTTCCATATTGTAACGACCGATTGGCAAAATTAATTTTCCCCATCCACGTTTACCCCCATATCTTTCATAAATGCGAAAATCGTATCGTAGCAGTTCGAACCGATATGAATGAATCCATTGACGCCCGCTTCTATAAACGTTGCTTCAATATGTGATGGTAGCTTTCCTGCGACATATATGCGAACATCGCTTTTTTCCGTTTTTACTTGACGCACAATATGCGGAACGACATCTACATAATCATCATCTGTCCCGCAAATGATATAATGCGTTCCGTTTGCTTCAAGTATGCCGTTGACGGCTTCCTCTATCGTCATATAACCGTCATTTTTTACGACCGTAAATCCTCCTGCTTCAAAAAAGCCTGTCATAAAATCGGCGCGCGCTTTATGTTTTGGAATGGAACCGAGATTTACAAGATGCACAGTTGGACGTTGACCGCTTGTTTCTGCATGACGTTCCGATGCTTTGCGAAGCTGTTCAAACGGCTCAGATAAACGCCATTGTCGAATCGGTGCCACGATCGTCATGCTTTCCTTTTCATGTATAAGATGTTGAGCGATCGCTCGACGTTTAACAAGCGAAAGCGCCTCTTCCATTGTTTTTACATCGATATACATATGATTGCTTCCGTAAGAGGTATACGTGTGTTTCGGTGCTGACGGCTCAGCAATGTTTGCATATACGTTCGTTCCGACGATCTTTTCTTTTCTTTCTTTCACATGTTGTTCGCGTTGTTTTGCTACGTTTTCAATTTCCTTTTGCACAAATCCACATTGAACGGCTTTTGTCATCCCGCCTTGCGCTTCAATCTGTTGAAATAATTTCCAAGCTTCTTCTGCTATTTGTGCTGTCAACGTTTCTACATAATACGATCCGCCAGCTGGGTCAATCACTTTCCCGATATGGGCTTCTTCTAACAAAATAAGTTGTGTGTTTCTAGCGATGCGCTCTGCAAATTCATCTTCTGTTGCAAACGGTTCGTTAAATGGTGAAACATGAAGGCTGTTTGCTCCACCGACGATCGCAGCAAACGCTTCTGTCGTTGCGCGAAGCATGTTAACGTACGGATCATATATCGTTTTCGTAAAATACGACGTACGCGCATGAATGGAAAGTTTTTGCGCTTGTTCGCTTCCTCCGAACGCTTGCACAATGTTTGACCAAATGAGCCGCGCAGCACGTAGCTTCGCAATTTCCATAAAGAAATGTGAGCCAACTGGGAAAGAAAAATCGATACGGTTGGCTACGTCATCAATCGTCAATCCTCGTTCGAGACATTCATTCATATACTCTACCGCTGAGGCAAAAGCAAAAGCAAGCTGTTGAATCGCATTGAGTCAGTCAAGACTTTGTGGAGAACATTTTTTCGGTTCACTACGGGTGTTGTCAATCACTAGTTAGCGAACCATTTTCAGGAATTGATATCGTAAGCGCTTTTGGACTCTCATCCCTCATCTTGAAGTGATGATATTGTATTCCATTTTTTTACACCCAACCAAAATCCCGAAGCGCCGACAACGCTTGATGGATCGGCGTCCCGGATGACCGCTGCAGACACGGTAGATTCTGCCGCACCACATCTGCCCACAACCGTCCTGCCTTCCGTTTGGCCTGTTCAACCCGCTTGGACTTCGTCGAGGCCGAGGCTGCCGTTCGGGTCTCTTCTTCCTCCACCAACTGCCCATTTCTCCGCCAAATCCCGTCGATTCGGGCTGCCATCGCCCTCAGAAACGCCCGAAGCCCTTGGTCTTTCCAGCTGCGGCGGGATTTCACCCGATGCGCAAACCGGCTCATCACGCTCTCGGCGTGGCCCATCGGACGCATGCCGGTCGTCTCCACCCCTTGCTCCGACAGCCACTCCCGA
>NZ_JXTH01000087.1 GCF_000836725.1 Anoxybacillus thermarum
GTCCAAGCGGGTTGAACAGGCCAAACGGAAGGCAGGACGGTTGTGGGCAGATGTGGTGCGTCAGAATCTACCGTGTCTGCAGCGGTCATCCGGGACGCCGATCCATCAAGCGTTGTCGGCGCTTCGGGATTTTGGTTGGGTGTAAAAAAATGGAATACAATATCATCACTTCAAGATGAGGGATGAGAGTCCAAAAGCGCTTACGATATCAATTCCTGAAAATGGTTCGCTAACTAGTGATTGACAACACCCGTAGTGAACCGAAAAAATGTTCTCCACAAAGTCTTGACTGACTCGATTTTTTCTCCTGGCTTGACAACGATCGTATCGCCGATCACCACTTCCTCGAGCGGAACTTTTATTTCTTCCCCATTACGGATGACAGTCGCTTCCTTTGCCTGCAGGCTCAACAACTTAGAGATAGCTTCTGTTGTTCGCCCTTTCGCAAGAGCCTCAAAGTATTTGCCGACAAGCACAAGCGTAATCAAGACAGCGCTTGTTTCAAAATACAATCTTGGCATATATTCAGGATTCCCAAGTGTCCGAAAAGCTTCGTACAAGCTGTAAAAGTATGCGGCCGATGTTCCAAGCGCCACGAGGACGTCCATGTTAGCGCTCTTGTTTCGTAACGCCCGGTACGCCCCTACATAGAAAGGACCACCGATGTAGAACTGAACAGGTGTAGCTAAAAGAAGCTGGAACCACGGATTCATCAACAGATGCGGCATCGGCAAGCCGATATCAAACGGCATATGGGCAAGCATCGTATAAAGCAAAGGCAGTGATAAGATGATCGAAATAACGAGTTGCCGTTGTTTTTGTTTAAGCCGTTCTTCTTTCCGACCAGCATCGTCTTGTTCTTCGTTTCGAATTTGCCCTTTGTACCCAAGCTTTTTGATTTTCTCTAAAATATCTTCGACAGATGTAACGCCTTCCTTGTATTCGACAACCGCACTGTTTGTCGCCAAGTTTACAGTAGCGCTTGTCACACCTTCCATCCGATTTAACCCTTTTTCAATCCGTGTCGCACATGCCGCACATGTCATGCCTTCAATATCGAGCGTCACTTTTTCTGTCGCAACGCCATATCCTAACTTTTCAATTTTCGCTTCAATATCGGCGATAGTATATTTATTCGGATCGTATTGAACGGTCGCTTTTTCCATCGCTAAATTGACCGTTGCTTCTACACCGTCCATTTTATTAAGCACTTTTTCAATGCGAGCAGAACAGGCAGCACATGTCATGCCGGTCACCTTGAGTGTCACCGTCCGCACTCGTCTCTCCTCCCTTACTTCGAAAACTGTTTAATGACATCCATAAGCTCGCGAATGGATTCTTCACCGCTTCCTTCGCGAATCGCTTTCGATACACAATGGCTGACGTGACGTTCTAACAAATTCAATCCGACTTTATTTAACGCCGCCGTAATCGCCGAAATTTGCACTAAAATATCGATGCAATACCTATTGTCCTCGACCATTTTTTGTACACCGCGCACTTGTCCTTCAATGCGCTTCAAGCGCTTGATAATACTTTCGATTTCTTGTTCCGTTCGTGGAACCATTTTTTTATCCATATTGTGATCTTCACAATGGCTCATCAAACATCACCTCTCTGATTACATTATACCCGTAATGGGTATATAAAGCAATGGAAGTACAACATTATTATCGTCAACGTTTCCCCATGCTCTATTCACTTTTGGTAGATTTTTTATGAAACAAAAATTCCGTAAACAGAGACCTTTCTCAACGAATCGAACTGACGGACAAACAGACTCAACTCTTTGCGGCTCTTGGGCTGGAGCCTCCTCCGAAGAATTATAGGCATTCATCCTCGCACCTAGATACCCTACGAAGTATGCTCAAATGCCTCTCGTCCCTTTTATATCAACGGATGAGAGACATTTGGTTTGCCTAGTCACTGTCGAACTCAGGCATGACAATCAAAACAAAAAGAAAACCACCTCTTTTGTAAAGTCTCTTTTATAAAGTGGTCTTTGGTGCACGCGGGATATATTTTTCTTTCAGGTTCAAAGCTTTCACAAAAGTTTCAACTGATCTCGTCACAGTAGCAGGTCCGATTGTCCTTTGTGTTCTTCTAAATGTTTGAAGATCTCTTGCACCATATACTCCAATGCTTGCTTCTGGTGTTTTAGAACGAATGTATTTGTAGGCTATTTTAGCCTCTTTTGTTGACGGTAATTCCAGAATAACCGACTTATCATCCGCAGCCGAAATAATATAAACTTTGCTCATTTTTCATTTCCCTCACTTATACGTGAATTATACCCGACTGATACCTAACTTTATCCATTTTAATATTGGTCAACGTCATCAATATCTTCACCGTTTTCATCTAAATATTTGTTTGAAAATGCTTGTTCATAAATATAGTCTACATATGACTTAATTGCAATTTCATCGCTATTAGGAAATATTGGAACACTTTCAAGCCACTTACTCAAATCTAACGCATATTGATTTAATTGATCATTATCCATTTTGTATATTTGTTCATGTAAATATTCATTCAATAATGCATGTGTTCTTGTCCAAAATTGAATTTCAATAGGGAAAACATAATTATTTAGTCTTATATAAACGTGAATAGCTTTATACCCATCATCATAAGTTTTCCCTAATGTTTGATCAACAATGTTGCATGCATCTTGTCCATACGGACAACATGTTACAAATTCATGAACTATTTGTTTCAACTCTGCAGTGTCTGCTTTAATAATAAATCGCATTCCTAAAATGTCGTTTGCAATTTTGTAGAGCTGTTTTGTCAATTGATTACGTTCTAATTTCAGCTTTATTGATGCAGGATCCTTGTAACGGTAAGTAAAGTCAATTTCAGGAATATGTTTAATTAATTCAACGATTTTATCTGGATATTCTGCTGTATTTAAATAATAATCTTCTACCTTATTTTTTAGTTCCTCAAAAAGTTCTTCATCAAAACCTTTGTATCTGCGAGAAGTCTTGATTTCCGGCCCATGTTCAATAATTTTTTCTATAATTCCCCAAATTCCTTTATACGGCAACATAAAATTTCCCCTGCCAGATAAAAAATCTTAACTACTAATAGCATAACGTGATTAACGTATGTTGTAAATTATCATTACAGAGAGAGAGAGAGTCCTTTTTGCATGAAATTTGCTTTTTCTATCGCGCTTCGCTTGGTGGCTTTGATGTCCCTTCTCATCGTATTCGCTCAACAGATTTCCTACGGCATCATACTTGTTTTTCGTGACGACGTTGCCTTCCATCAAGCGAATGGCGTCAAACCAGACCGTTCCTGTGTATGCGGAACATAGGGGATGCGTCCACTTTGTCAATCGGCTTAAACGAATGGATCAAAATGGCCGCACGGTTCCAATCTTGCGTACCGATCGGAAAATCAGCCGTATACGTTTGAGTCGTTCTGTCTACAAAATACACTTTCGCGGTAATGGAATAATCGCTTGCACTCACGGTACCGTTAGCTTTGACATCCTATCACGGTCGACTCTCCTTTGTACGATGTGGATAGAAACATTTAGAAAATATGTGGAAGTTACCCTTTTTTTTGAGCAATTCTTTTCCAAGTAAACATCAATAAAAAAGCAGATATAAGCGCCAGTATCACTTTCCCTTGCCATGTCCAATTCATCACTTGATAAACCGAATATGCCTCTAACAAAAGTGCTGGCAGTTTTCCAAGCGAGCTGGCGGCTGTAAAAAGAAGGAGCGACATGCGCCCAATAGCGGCAACGAACGTGACAATTCCTGACGGAACAAAAGGAAGAAGACGCAACGATAAAACAAGAAAAAACGCTTCTTTTCCTTCTGCCGCAAGCAAACGTTTGACTTTCGGATAGGAAAACCATTTCGTTTCCGAAAGTTTGCGAAATCCTTTTCGATATAACAAGAATGACACAATCGCACCAACTGCTTCCCCGATAAAAGATAAAAACGTGCCTTTCCAAAAACCGAATACCGCCAAGTTAGCTGCCGTGAGAAAGACGCTCGGCACAACGCCTAAAATACTAATGATGACATTCATTGCGATACTGATTAAAAAAGCGAATGGTTCATATGTTCGGAATAACGCAATGATCTGTTGTTCCATTTACGTCCCCCATTTGTACCCTACCCCCCAAACGGTTTGCAGAAATTGATCGATCGGAAAACCGGCTTGGCGGAGCTTTTCGCGAATATTTTTTACGTGCGAATCGACGGTTCGTTCTTCTGTATTGGCGTTATACCCCCATAATGTCACGATCAGTTGCTCGCGGCTAAATACTCGATTTGGATGTTTGAGAAAAAGTCCTAACATGGCAAACTCTTTTGGCGTGAGGGAAATATCGCGCCCGGCATATTGAACTTTATGCTGCGCTTCATCCCAAACTAAGCCGTGAAACTCCAGTTTCGTTTGTTTTCCTACCGAACGGCGCAATACTGCCTCCATCCGAGCGAGCAATTCGGATTCGTCAAACGGTTTTGGAATATAATCATCTGCGCCGATTTTTAGCCCTTGGACAACGTCTGTCGTCGCATCTCTTGCGGTGACCATAATAATCGGAACGTTCGAAAACTCTCGTATTTGTTTGCACGTTTCCCATCCGTCCATCTCTGGCATCATGACATCAAGCAACACAAGGTCTGCTTTATTATTTTCTAAATAGCGAATCGCCGCTACTCCTGACTCGCATTTCACACAACGATACCCATTTGGGATTAAATACAGCTCCAATAAATCCAACATTCGTTTTTCGTCATCAACCAGTAAAATGGTATACACCTTCATTCACTCCTCGGCAACGTAATGATCATGCTTGTCCCTTTTCCAAATTGACTTATCGCATGAATCGAACCGCCGTGCGCTTCGACAATTTCTTTGGCAATCGCCAACCCTAGCCCCGTCCCCCCGCCTGTTCGCGATCTCGATTTATCGACCCGATAAAACCGTTCAAAAATATGCGGCAAATCTGCTTCAGGAATTCCTATTCCTTCGTCGGAAATCATGATCATCACGTTCTTTTTCTCCATTCTTCCATCAATGGAAACGGTAGAACCTTGATGAGAATATTTTAACGCATTGTCCAAAAGATTCATCATCACTTGCTCAAACCGCTGTCGGTCGATATGGACGGTAACGTTTTCCTCGCAACGATAAATAAGCGCCATTTGTTTCGTCTGAAACGCAGGAGCCATTTTCTCGTATATTTTTTTCAAAAAAAGGCACAGTAAGGTTGGCTGTTTCTCGATGTGAAACGAATGTTGATCCATTTTCGCGAGCTCAAACAAATCTTTCACTAACTTTTGCATATGCTCGGCTTCTTCATAAATAATGGACAAATAGTTCGCTCGTTCTTCCTCGGCGATGTTCGGTCTACGCGCAATGTCCGCATATCCTTTCACATATGTAAGCGGAGTGCGCAACTCATGTGAAATGCTCGCTAAAAATTCGTTTCGTTCTTTTTTCAAATATTCCAAATCGGTCGCAAGGGTTTGAATCGCTTTTCCGAGTTGCGCTAACTCGTCTTCCCCTTTTACTTGCAGGCGGACAGAAAAATCCCCCTTGCTTAGTTTCTCGGTCGCTTGTTTCATCCGAATGAGCGGAATCGTAATGACTCTTGATAAGAAAAAAATCGTCATAATCGTCAAAAAGACAGAAACAATCCCAACGACGAGAAAATGATGTTTTAATTTAGAAATCATATTTTGAATGGAAGCCGTCCGCTGAAACATATACACATACCCTTTTGTCTTTCCATCCATCCGAATCGGGCTGGCGGTGGCAATATACGCTTGTTTTTTCCAGTTGTTTTGCACCACCATCCCGCCATGAGGAATGTGGCGGACATCGGTATGTGGAATGAGTTTTTTCGCAAACGGCAAAATGCGATCAGAAAAATATAAAATATTCCCTTTCGCATCGGTAATAACGACATCCGTTTCTGCTTCCGACTCCATCATCACAACATGTTCTAACGTAGAAAGATGATAGCTTTTTTCCAATACATCCCGATGATTGTTCCCTCTTGCCAACAACTGCTCAAATTCTTCATGAATTCTCGCGTTCACAAGTGTCACATATAACGACGCAAATAACACCGTTTCAATTCCTAACACAAAGACAAAAAACAATAGCCCTAACTTAAACGAAATTTTTCGCACAAAGATTCCTTCCTTACTGGCGTTTTGCTTTATTATAGCAGAAAAAATGTGGAGAAAATGTGGAGGAACGACATGCGCCTGTGAGGTTGAGACAGGGGGCTGCACGATATCTATATAAATTGAAATAAAGGTTTTCTCCCGTTCCACGGCGAATAAATACAAAGAGAAAATAGGGGAACGGAGAGAAAACTATGATGCCAAATCACAAAGACGAGATCGAAAAGTTGTCCACTGCCATGAAAGAAGCAAAAAGTAAACGAGCATATGAACGCTACCAAGTGATTTATCTTCATTTGCAGGGATATACCAAAGGAGAAATCGCAACGATTATTGGTCGATCCAAGAAAACTATTTATAACTATATTCATGCCTACGCCCAGCGCGGTCTTGATGGACTGGAGATGAATACTCACCTGGCGCCCCACGTCGATTGACCCCTGAGCAGGAAAAAGAGCTGGCTTTGATCATTGAACATCAGCTCCCCGTAGATGTGGGATTCGAAGCAAAATATAATTGGACGCTTGCGATAATCGCTGAACTCATTCAACAAAAGTGGGGGGCAACATACACGCTTCGCGGAACAAGTGACATTCTGCATCGGTTAGGGCTAAGCTATACGAAACCGACCTATACACTAGCCAATGCCGATGAAGAGAAACAAAAAGAATTCGTCGAAATCACCTTCCCTGAAGTAAAAAAAAAACTGGTAGATGGGAACATCGCCCATGTCCTCTTTCAAGATGAGTCGATGATTCGTGATTACCAAGCGATTCAAAAAACATGGTTTGTCAAAGGAAAACAACGAATCATTCCGACGTTTGGAAAACATCAAGGACTGAAGCTGATTGGCACGTTGAACTACGAAACAGGGGAAGTGTTTTGCATCGAAGAAGAACGCTATGACGCGGAAACATTTCTTCGATTTCTTCAACTTGTGTTAGAACGCTATCCCACAGGCAAAATAGTGATGATTTTAGATAACGCTCGAATTCACCATGCCAAACTCATTCAGCCATTTTTAAAAGAACACGAAGATCGGTTAGAGCTCGTCTTTTTGCCACCATACAGTCCGCAATTGAACTTGATTGAAGGGCTATGGAAATGGCTGAAATCAGACGTGATTTACAACGTGTT
>NZ_JXTH01000088.1 GCF_000836725.1 Anoxybacillus thermarum
TCCAAGCGGGTTGAACAGGCCAAACGGAAGGCAGGACGGTTGTGGGCAGATGTGGTGCGTCAGAATCTACCGTGTCTGCAGCGGTCATCCGGGACGCCGATCCATCAAGCGTTGTCGGCGCTTCGGGATTTTGGTTGGGTGTAAAAAAATGGAATACAATATCATCACTTCAAGATGAGGGATGAGAGTCCAAAAGCGCTTACGATATCAATTCCTGAAAATGGTTCGCTAACTAGTGATTGACAACACCCGTAGTGAACCGAAAAAATGTTCTCCACAAAGTCTTGACTGACTCGCGAAACCTTTTGACATAGACGATATGCGTGAGGCTGTGAAAAAATATATTGGTTAACCGTTGACAGCTTTTTGAACTTTTTTCACAAAGTTTCGTTCGTTTCGGTGAATAATGTTGATGTGCGGAAACAAAGTTTGTTATTCTTATAATGTACATACTATTCGATGTCGTCTTGTATAAATTTGTCGTATTTTGGTCATTGTACATGTGAAAGGCGCTTTCGGATAGTGAATAATGGCTATATTTAAGGAGGATTTAGCGATGCCTTTAGTTTCGATGACGGAAATGCTTAAACAAGCATTGGCAGGCAAGTATGCAGTCGGTCAATTCAATATTAACAACTTAGAATGGACACAAGCGATTTTAGCAGCAGCGGAAGAAGAAAAATCTCCTGTGATCCTTGGCGTGTCTGAAGGAGCAGCTCGCTACATGGGCGGCTTCAAAACGATTGTGAACATGGTGAAAGGATTAATGGAAGACATGAACATTACGGTTCCTGTCGCTATTCACCTTGACCACGGTTCAAGCTTTGAAAAATGTAAAGCGGCGATTGACGCTGGATTTACATCTGTTATGATCGATGCATCACATCATCCGTTTGAAGAAAACGTTGAAATTACATCAAAAGTTGTTGAGTACGCTCATGCGCGTGGTGTATCTGTTGAAGCGGAGTTAGGAACAGTTGGCGGACAAGAAGATGACGTTGTTGCAGAAGGAATTATTTATGCAAATCCAGATGAGTGCGAAGAACTTGTCAAGCGCACAGGCATTGACTGTTTAGCGCCAGCGCTCGGTTCTGTACACGGTCCATACAAAGGAGAGCCAAAATTAGGATTTAAAGAGATGGAAGAAATTCGCGATCGTACAGGTGTACCGCTCGTTTTACACGGTGGAACGGGCATCCCAACAGAACAAATTCAACGTGCCATTTCGCTTGGTACATCTAAAATTAACGTGAATACAGAAAACCAAATGGCGTTTACAAAAGTTGTGCGTGAAGTGTTAGCGAAAGATGAAAAAGTGTACGATCCACGCAAATTCCTCGGCCCTGGTCGCGATGCGATTAAAGAAACAGTCATCGGCAAAATGCGCGAATTTGGTTCTTCCGGCAAAGCGTTGTAATACAAGCCGCACCGTTTCAGCCTTGCTGAAGCGGGCGGTTTTGTTTCATTCTATTTTTGAAAGCGTTTAGGAGGTTGAAAATTATGAAATTTTTTATTGACACGGCAAACATTGATGAAATTCGCCACGCCCATGAACTAGGCATTTTAGCGGGAGTAACAACAAATCCAAGCCTCGTCGCAAAAGAAAACGTATCGTTCCACGATCGTCTTCGTGAAATTACGTCTCTCGTTTCCGGTTCCGTTAGTGCGGAAGTGATCGCAACGGATGCAGAAGGCATGATTGCAGAAGGGGAAGAATTAGCGAAAATCGCACCGAACATTACGATTAAAGTGCCGATGACGCCAGAAGGGTTAAAGGCGGTAAAAGTATTTAGCGAAAAAGGAATCAAAACAAATGTCACGCTTGTTTTTAGCGCGAATCAAGCGTTGCTAGCGGCGCGTGCTGGTGCGACATACGTATCGCCGTTTTTAGGTCGTTTAGATGATATCGGTCATAACGGCTTAGATTTAATTGAAACGATTGCGAACATTTTTGCCATCCACGACATTGATACAGAAATTATCGCAGCATCAATCCGTCATCCGCAACATGTGACAGAAGCAGCATTAAAAGGTGCACACATTGCGACAGTGCCTTACAACGTGCTTATGCAACTATTTAAACATCCGCTTACAGATCAAGGCATCGAAAAGTTTTTAGCAGACTGGAATAAAGCAAACCAAAAATAATGATTTAGCAGTTTTCCGTCGCGTTCTAGGACTTGCTTTGCGAGAAGGGAGACACATATGGAAAAGTTAAAAATTGTCGGCGGTGACCTCCTTCAAGGATCCGTGCGCATTAGTGGAGCGAAAAATAGCGCCGTCGCGCTCATTCCAGCCGCTATTTTAGCCAACTCACCTGTAGTCATTGAAGGGTTGCCGAACATTTCAGACGTTCATGTGCTAGGACAATTAATTGAAGAAATTGGCGGTACATTTCATTTTGACGAAAACGAAGTCGTCATTGACCCGTCGCATATCGTTTCCATGCCTTTGCCGAACGGAAAAGTAAAAAAATTACGCGCGTCATATTACTTGATGGGCGCGATGCTTGGACGTTTTAAAAAAGCGGTCATCGGCCTTCCAGGTGGTTGCCATTTAGGGCCGCGCCCAATTGATCAACACATTAAAGGGTTTGAGGCGCTTGGAGCGAAAGTGACTAACGAGCAAGGAGCGATTTATTTACGGGCGGAAGAGCTTCGCGGAGCGCGCATTTATTTAGACGTTGTCAGCGTTGGGGCGACGATTAACATTATGTTAGCTGCAGTCTTAGCAAAAGGGAGAACGATTATTGAAAACGCGGCAAAAGAGCCGGAAATTATTGACGTTGCGACGTTGTTGACGAACATGGGCGCGCGTATTAAAGGAGCAGGAACGGATGTCATTCGCATTGACGGAGTGGAACAGTTGCACGGTTGCCGCCATTCCATTATTCCGGATCGCATTGAAGCGGGGACGTATATGATTATCGGTGCGGCCATGGGGAAAGAAATGATTATTGACAACGTCATTCCGCAGCATTTGGAAGCAGTCATTGCAAAAATGCGAGAAATGGGTGTTGTTGTTGAAGCGAGCGATGACCAAATTTTTATTGCCACGAAAGATCATCTTCGTGCCGTCGATATTAAAACGCTCGTTTACCCCGGCTTTCCGACCGATTTACAACAGCCATTCACTTCACTATTAACGAAAGCGTCTGGGACGAGCATTGTCACAGATACAATTTATAGCGCCCGATTTAAACATATTGATGAATTGCGGCGTATGAACGCCAATGTGAAAGTCGAAGGACGTTCAGCCATTATTACAGGTCCATCACGACTACAAGGAGCAAAAGTGCGTGCAACCGATTTGCGTGCAGGTGCCGCGCTTGTCGTCGCCGGATTAATGGCCGAAGGGGTTACAGAAATTACAGGATTAGAGCATATTGATCGCGGCTACAGCAACTTAGCTGACAAACTTGTCAACCTTGGCGCTACCGTTTGGCGCGAACAAATGACAGAACAAGAAATCGAACAACTGAAGAACACATAATGCACCAAAGGGGAGAGGGAGAAACGATGGAAAGAAGTTTATCGATGGAGCTCGTCCGTGTCACAGAAGCTGCTGCATTAGCTGCAGCTCGCTGGATGGGGCGCGGGAAAAAAGACGAAGCAGATGAAGCGGCCACGTCTGCGATGCGCGACGTATTTGATACGATTCCGATGAAAGGAACGGTCGTTATCGGTGAAGGGGAAATGGACGAAGCACCGATGCTATATATTGGGGAAAAGCTTGGCAACGGTTACGGTCCGCGCGTTGATGTGGCGGTTGATCCGCTTGAAGGGACGAATATTGTCGCTTCTGGTGGGTGGAACGCGTTAGCGGTTGTCGCTGTGGCGGATCACGGCAATTTGCTTCATGCGCCAGATATGTACATGGACAAAATTGCGGTTGGGCCAGAAGCGGTCGGCATGATCGACATTAATGCGCCGATTATCGATAATTTAAAAGCTGTTGCTAAAGCGAAAAATAAAGATATTGAAGACGTTGTGGCGATCATTTTAAATCGTCCGCGCCACGAGCGCATCATTGCAGAGTTGCGTGAAGCAGGAGCGCGCATTAAGCTCATTAATGACGGTGACGTCGCTGCTGCAATTAATACAGCGTTTGATCATACAGGTGTAGACATTTTATTTGGGTCAGGAGGCGCCCCAGAAGGGGTGTTAGCCGCTGTGGCGCTCAAATGTCTCGGTGGGGAAATACAAGGGAAGCTATTGCCACAAAACGATGCGGAACTAGAGCGATGCAAAAAAATGGGATTAGATGTAAACCGTGTATTGCGCATGGAAGATCTCGTAAAAGGTGACGACGCCATTTTTGCAGCCAC
Organism: Anoxybacillus thermarum; assembly: GCF_000836725.1. Classification (GTDB taxonomy): domain Bacteria; phylum Bacillota; class Bacilli; order Bacillales; family Anoxybacillaceae; genus Anoxybacillus; species Anoxybacillus thermarum. The sequence continues at coordinate 4,328 of NZ_JXTH01000088.1, forward strand.
GGGTGTGACGGACGGAGAATTGTTGCGCGGTGTGCAATTTAAAGGAACGTATGGCGAGACGCACTCCGTTGTCATGCGTGCGAAATCAGGTACCGTTCGTTTCATTGAAGGGCGCCATAGCTTAAGGAAAAAGCCGAACCTCGTCATCAAATAATCGCGGGATGCGCGAACTTTTCGCGCTCTCGCTCTTTTTCTATTGATTGACAATATAAAAAAAGGGTAAAATAGTCATGTTACGTTTCTTCTCGTCATCATCTTTTCGTCTTCGCTGTTTCCATCCAAAAGAGCAATTCATGAAAATTAAATAAAAGAGTGGTGTAAGTATGGAGTTAGGAGATTTAACGATTGCAACGCTAGAAAATATGACGATTAAAGAGCTATATGAATTAGCTCGCCAATACAAAGTTTCGTATTACAGTAAACTGACAAAGAAAGAATTGATTTTTGCCATTTTAAAAGCGCGCGCTGAACAAGACGGCCTCTTTTTCATGGAAGGCGTGCTTGAAATTATTCAATCAGAAGGATTCGGTTTTTTGCGTCCAATTAACTATTCCCCTAGTTCGGAAGATATTTATATTTCCGCATCGCAAATTCGCCGCTTTGATTTGCGCAACGGTGATAAAGTATCAGGAAAAGTGCGCCCGCCAAAAGAAAATGAACGGTATTTCGGCTTGCTGCACGTCGAGGCAGTAAACGGTGAAGACCCAGAAATTGCGAAAGAACGCGTTCACTTCCCGGCGTTGACACCGCTTTATCCGAACCGACAAATGAAACTAGAGACGACACCAGACAAGCTATCTACTCGCCTCATTGATCTGATTGCTCCGATCGGATTCGGTCAGCGCGGTTTAATTGTTGCGCCTCCGAAAGCGGGAAAAACGATGTTGTTAAAAGAAATTGCCAACAGCATTACGACAAATCATCCAGATGTTGAACTCATCGTTTTGCTTATTGATGAGCGCCCAGAAGAAGTGACGGATATTGAACGTTCTGTATCGGCGGATGTCGTCAGCTCCACGTTTGATGAGGTGCCGGAAAACCATATTAAAGTGGCGGAGCTTGTGCTCGAACGTGCGATGCGCCTCGTTGAACATAAGCGTGATGTCGTTATTTTAATGGATAGTATTACGCGTTTAGCGCGCGCATACAACTTAGTCATTCCTCCAAGCGGACGTACGTTATCGGGAGGAATTGACCCGGCCGCATTCCACCGTCCGAAACGGTTTTTTGGAGCGGCGCGAAACATCGAAGAAGGGGGCAGCTTAACGATTTTAGCTACTGCTCTTGTCGATACAGGTTCGCGCATGGACGATGTCATTTATGAAGAATTTAAAGGAACGGGAAATATGGAGCTTCATCTCGATCGCTCATTAGCGGAAAAACGAATTTTCCCTGCTATCGACATTCGTCGTTCTGGCACGCGAAAAGAAGAGTTATTAATTCCAAAAGAACATTTAGAAAAATTGTGGACAATTCGTAAAACGATGTCAGATACGCCAGACTTTATTGAACGATTTATTCATCGATTAAAGCAAACGAAAACGAACGAAGAGTTTTTTGCGATGCTGGATGAAGAGTGGAAAGCAGCCGGAAATTTGAAACGGTTATAAATGGATAGTTGCAAAACAGTGATACGGTTGTTATAATTTTGTCATGTGTGTTTTTTATTGCATATAAACTCTGTTTCGAAAAGATTCAGGGCGGAAGGAGATGAAATGAGATGAAAGCAGGAATCCATCCAAACTATAAAAAAGTGATGGTTAAATGCGCGTGTGGAAACGAGTTTGAGAGCGGTTCTGTGAAAGACGAAGTGCGCGTAGAAATTTGCTCAGCGTGCCACCCATTCTACACAGGACGTCAAAAATTCGCTTCTGCTGCAGGACGTGTTGATAAATTTAACAAAAAATACGGCCTTAAGTAATCCGTATATCATGAAAACAGGCAAGCGAACTTTTTTCACTTGCCTGTTTTTTTCGTGAAAGTTTGAAAGAAAGGGGTCGCCCTGATGTATGTTATGAAGCAATCCGGCTGGCTAGAAGTCATTTGCGGTAGCATGTTTTCCGGAAAATCGGAAGAACTGATCCGCCGCGTACGTCGCGCACAGTTTGCGAAACAAGAAGTGAAAGTGTTTAAGCCAGCGATCGATAATCGATATAGCGAAGAAGCAGTTGTTTCTCATAATGGAACATCTGTTATTGCTATTCCTGTGTCATGTGCATCAGACATTCGAAAGCACTTGACAACGCATACAGACGTTGTCGCGATTGATGAAGTGCAATTTTTTGATGGACATGTCGTTGATGTTGTTCAACAGCTCGCCGATGAAGGATACCGTGTCATTGTTGCTGGTTTAGATCAAGATTTTCGCGGCGAACCGTTCGGACCTGTTCCAACGCTGATGGCGATTGCTGAATCGGTGACAAAGCTACAAGCTGTTTGTACCGTTTGCGGTTCCCCTGCCTCGCGCACACAGCGGCTCATTAATGGGCGTCCAGCATCTTACCACGATCCCGTCATTTTAATCGGAGCAAGCGAATCGTACGAACCACGATGCCGCCATCATCATGAAGTGCCTGATCATCCAAAGAAAAATAAAGCATGTAAAGAAACGACCACTCGTCCATAAGTGTGAGTAAAATATTTGTGGGTGACATTCAGGAATGATTCCCCGACGAGGGTTGCGAACTTTTGTTCGCGACGCTCGTCGGGGCCACCAAGCGAAGCGCGGTAGAAAAAAGCAAATGTCATGCAAAAAGGACTCTCTCCCTGCTATGATGGTGATGACCAACATCAATAAAACAGGAGGGAGAGAGTCCATGAAACATTTTACCACAGAATGGCCTTTATTAAAAGAGCTGGAGGAACAATTAGTCAGAACTCTTCAAAAGGTGTTCGCTGTCTTGTTGGCGGCCCTTTTGGA
>NZ_JXTH01000089.1 GCF_000836725.1 Anoxybacillus thermarum
CCTCCAAAAGGGCCGCCAACAAGACAGCGAACACCTTTTGAAGAGTTCTGACTAATTGTTCCTCCAGCTCTTTTAATAAAGGCCATTCTGTGGTAAAATGTTTCATGGACTCTCTCCCTCCTGTTTTATTGATGTTGGTCATCACCATCATAGCAGGGAGAGAGTCCTTTTTGCATGACATTTGCTTTTTTCTACCGCGCTTCGCTTGGTGGCCCCGACGAGCGTCGCGAACAAAAGTTCGCAACCCTCGTCGGGGAATCATTCCTGAATGTCACCCACAAATATTTTACTCACACTATTCTTCCGGCACATCTGCGCCGAGCAATCCGAGTTCGCCTGCTTGTTTTAAAAGAGCAACTGATCGATCAAATTCGTGGTTTTCTAAATGCTCAAGTTGTGGCAACACTTCATTAACGACGAATTCTTCTGTCGTTTTCGCAATCATTTTTTGCTCATCTGTAAAATCTTCTGGTGTAAACACTTGATTTGGCGATATATCTTCAATTAAAAAGCTACCACCTTGCGCGATTTGTAATGCTTTTTCCATTGTTTATTCCTCCTCTTATAATAATTCAAATACACCAGCAGCGCCCATGCCGCCGCCAATACACATTGTGACAATACCAAATTGCTCGTTGCGACGACGCATTTCATGTAAAAGCGTCAACGTTAACTTCGCTCCTGTGCAACCGAGCGGATGACCGAGAGCAATCGCTCCTCCGTTCACATTTACCTTTTCTTCATCTAACCCGAGTTCACGAATGACTTGAATCGCTTGTGATGCGAACGCTTCATTTAATTCAATTAAACCGATGTCAGAAAGTTCAAGTCCTGCAAGCTTAAGCGCCTTTGGAATTGCCGCAATCGGACCGATGCCCATCACTTCTGGTGGAACACCTGCTACTGCAAACGAGCGAAATTTACCAAGTGGTTGTAAACCGAGCGCTTTCGCTTTTTCGTGATCCATGACCATCACCGCAGCTGCTCCGTCACTCGTTTGCGAAGCGTTTCCAGCTGTTACTGTTCCGTTTACCGAAAACGCAGGACGCAATTTCGCAAGCGTCTCCATATTTGTGTCTGGGCGAACCCCTTCATCTTGACTAAATGTTATCTTTCTCTCTACTAATTTATTATTTTCAATATGACGAACGGTCACATCAACTGGCACAATTTCATCGACAAATTTTCCTTCCGCAATTGCTTTTGCCGCTTTTTGATGGCTACGAACAGCAAACGCATCTTGGTCTTCTCGCGTCACACCGTACTTCATCGCTACTTGCTCAGCCGTATGTCCCATCGACATGTAATACTCTGGCGCGCTTTCTGCGAGCTTCACGTTCGGACGTACGACATGCCCCATCATCGGAACCATGCTCATCGACTCTACGCCGCCAGCAATAATTGTATCTGCATGCCCAAGCATAATTCTCTCTGCCGCATAAGCGATCGCTTGCAACCCTGATGAACAGTAACGGTTAATCGTGATCGCTGGCACTGTATATGGCAAACCAGCAAGCGCCCCAATGTTGCGCGCAATATTTAACCCTTGTTCCGCTTCTGGCATAGCGCATCCGATAATAAGATCATCAATGTTCCCTTCATAGTTTCCTGCCCGTTTCAACGTTTCTTTGACAACGATCGCCCCTAAATCATCTGGTCGGACGTTAGCTAACGTCCCTTTTTTCGCTTTGCCGACAGGCGTACGCGCTCCGGCAACGATGACCGCTTCTTTCACGTTAATCCCCCCTTAGTTTCTTAACGGTTTCCCTTTCACAAGCATATGTTGCATGCGCGCTTGCGTTTTCGGCTCGCCGACAAGGCTTAAAAATGCTTCGCGCTCTAAATCAAGCAAATATTGTTCGTCCACTTCTGTTCCGTACGGTACGCTTCCACCAGCAATAACGTAAGCAAGTTTTTTCGCAATTTTTAAATCGTGCTCTGAGATGTAGCCGGAATGATACATTCCTTGCGCACCAAGCAACAACGTCGCATATCCCGTTTCCCCGACAACCGGAATTTTTTTGCGCACGGGTGGTTTGTATCCGCTCTCATATAACGCTAACACCGCTTGTTTTGCGTCATGAATGAGATGATCGCCATTGATAGAAATGCCATCTTGTGCATTTAAGAAATTCAATTCACGCGCTTCCGCGGCAGACGTTGATACTTTCGCCATCGCAATTGTTTCAAACACTTTATTTGCGACTTTTTGTAGATCAAACTCCACACCGTTCGGCATGCCGCTCAAATGTTTAATATACAGCTCTTTATTTCCACCGCCACCCGGAATGAGACCGACACCGACTTCGACAAGTCCCATATACGTTTCTGCAGCCGCTTGAATGCGTGAAGCTGGCAAGCAAATTTCCGTTCCACCGCCAAGCGTCATCGCAAATGGAGCAACGACAACCGGTTTTGCGCTATATTTAATATTCATCATCGCTTGTTGGAATTGACGAACGACCATTTCAATTTCGAAATAGTTGTCATCTTGCGCTTCCATTAAAATCATCGCAAGGTTTGCACCGACGCAGAAGTTTTTTCCTTGATTTCCGATAACAAGTCCTTTATAGTTGCGGTCAACTTCTTCTAACGCATAGTTAATCATTTGAACAATATCAAAACCGATCGCATTGTTTGGTGAGTGAAACTCAAGTAACGCCACATCGTCACCAAGGTCGATCAAACTTGCACCGCTATTTTTCTTAATCACCCCTTTTTGTTCTTTTAAGCGTTGAATATGGATGACTTTTTCGTTTTCTTCAATCGGTTTATATTGTCCACGGTCGTAATATGATACTTGGCCATGTTCATGTTTATAAAACGTTTCATGTCCGCTTGCCAACATTTGTTCTACCCACGATGGTACTTGGCGACCTTCCGCCTTCATTTTTTCAACAGACTGCTTCACGCCGATTGCATCCCACGTTTCAAAAGGACCGAGCTCCCAGCCAAAGCCCCATTTCATCGCACGGTCAATCGCTACGATGTCATCTGCAATTTCTCCAAGCAGTTCAGCCGAATATAATAACGTTGGGCTTAAAATGTTCCAAAGCAATTGTCCTGCGCGATCATTCGCATATACAAGCGCTTTCAATTTATTCGCTGTCCCTTTTGCCTGCTTGCTCATTTCAACAGACGGTGCCTTTAATTTTTTCGTCGGTTCATACTCAAGCGTTTCGTAATTTAATTCAAAAATGTCTTTTCCTTTCTTGTAGAAAAATCCTTGACCAGATTTGCTGCCAAGCCATCCTTTTTCCACCATTGTTTTCATAAAAGATGGAACAGTAAATACTTCCTTTTCTTCACCTTCTACTTTTTCAAACACATTGTTAGCTACATGAATAAACGTATCTAGTCCAACGACATCAAGCGTGCGGAACGTGGCGCTTTTTGGGCGGCCAATTAACGGACCAGTCACAGAATCGACTTCACCTACGCTATAGCCGCCTTTCATCATTTCGCGCACAGTGACAAGCAAGCCGTACGTTCCGATCCGATTGGCAATAAAGTTTGGCGTATCTTTCGCAAGAACGACCCCTTTACCAAGCACGTTTTCTCCAAATTGTTTCATAAACGAAACAACCGATGGATCGGTATGCTTTGTCGGAATGACTTCTAGTAGTTTTAAATAGCGTGGCGGATTGAAAAAGTGCGTGCCTAAAAAATGCTTTTTAAAATCGTCCGAGCGTCCTTCCGCCATTGCTTCAATGGAAATGCCAGATGTGTTCGAGCTGACAATACTTCCTTGTTTTCTTACTTCATCCACTTTTTCAAACACACTTTTTTTCACATCAAGCCGTTCAACAACGACTTCAATAATCCAGTCACATTCTGATAAACGGTGAAAATCGTCTTCAAAGTTACCGACTTCAATAAGCGCTACATCTTCTTTCGACATGAGCGGAGCTGGCTTTTGTTTCAACAAACGTTCAACCGCTTGATTGACAATGCGATTGCGCACTTGTTTATGTTCAAGCGTCCACCCTTTTGCTTTTTCTTCCGCTGTCAACTCTTTCGGTACAATATCTAACAACAATGTCGGAATGCCGACGTTCGCTAAGTGCGCCGCAATCCCCGATCCCATAACACCAGAACCGAGAACAGCCGCTTTTTTAATTCGCATTCTCCTTCCCCCTTATCCCGATTGAATGAATGGTCATTCATTTTTTCCTTTATCTTAAATATAAATTATATTTCAAATTTTCGCAACAAATAAATGTAACGAATTTTGTCAACGATTTAGGACATGATACGAAAGGAGGTGAATGGCGATGAAAATAAAAAAACACCCATCGAAAGCAGGTGTAAGTGCTGCAAGCGTAAAAGGAAATGCAGGACCAACGGTAGAACGTGATGGCGGCGGAAAAAAGACGAGTCAAAATCAACAATATGGAAAAGAAAATATGGGGAATGAATAAAGGTGGGATGTGCCCACCTTTATTTCTTTAATATACCCTTTAACACAAATGCCACATTTGCTGGGCGTTCCGCCAAACGACGCATAAAGTAGCCGTACCAATCGGTTCCGTATGGAACGTAGACGCGCATCGTATATCCTTCGCGCACTAATTGTTCTTGGCGCTCCGGGCGAATGCCGTATAACATTTGAAATTCAAATTGATCATTTGGAATGTTATGTTCTTTCACTAGTCGTTTCGTGTATTCGATAATGGCATCGTCGTGTGTGGCAACAGCTGTGTAGTTGCCATTTAATAAATGCATTTTAATAATCTTTTTAAAGTTTTCATCTACATCTTTTTTATCTGGAAAAGCCACTTCTGGTGACTCTTTATACGCCCCTTTCACAAGGCGCAAGTTTGGATGATACGCATTTAAATCTTCAATATCTTTTTCTGTGCGATACAAATATGCTTGCAATACAGTTCCGACATTGTCATACTCTTTTTTCAGCTGCTTAAAAATATCGATCGTCTTTTGGCAACGAGAATAGTCTTCCATATCAATTGTCACAAATACACCATGGGTTTTTGCTTCATCTAAAATGCGACGCATATTTTTCATCACAAGCTCATCGGAAATGTCCAATCCCATCGATGTCATTTTTAGCGATAGTTGTGAATTTAACTTATTTTCACCAATCGCACGAATCGCCTCAATCGAATGGTTCGCCATTTCATTTGCTTCTTGTTCATTATCAACAAATTCTCCTAAGTAGTCGATCGTGACCGCTAGTCCTTTACGATTGAGTTCTTTAATCACGTCTACTGCACGTTCAATCGTTTCCCCCGCTACAAAGCGCGACGCACCGAAACGAAGACCGTACCGCTTCGCCAATTTTGTTAACGTTTTGTTTTTTGACAAAAATAAGAAAAAGTCGCGCATCAATTGTTCCATTGTTGCTTACCCCCTTTGCAAGCGCATCCACCCGTATTGTAACACGTTTTCAATCACTTGAATATGTTTTTGTCGAATAGTCATATTTTTTGTCTACACACGTATAACTATACGGCACGTGGGCAATATACAGTCGAACATAATTTTACACGGAGGGATGATCATGCAACAACAAATGAATACACAACAACATGCGATGATGGCTCAACCACCTGAAATGATTTCAACAAAAGACGCTCTTTATTTAACAGATGCATTATCATGGAATTTACTGGCGATGAAAAAAGCTCATTTTTTTGCCACTCAATGCCAAGATCAAGAAATTAAACAAGCGATTGAGCGTGTCGGACAAATGCATCAACGCCATTATCAACAACTGTTACACCAATTACAGCCATCAGCACACATGCAATAAGGAGGACATGAAGACATGAAAGTGCAAAATACTGAAACACAAATTCCGAAAACACCCCAAATGAACGATCGCGATTTTATTAATGATATGTTATCAACTGAAAAATATATGACGGATAGTTATTGTACATTTTTAAACGAAGCAAGCCATCAACATTTGTATGATGAAATTTTGCATATGTTTACCGAAACACAAAATTGCCAACGTGAATTGTACAACTTAATGTTTAAAAAAGGTTGGTACACACTTGAACAAGCAGACCAACAAAAATTGCAACAATCATATCAACAATTTCAAGGATACGCGAGCCAATTCCCATACAACAATATGATGCAGTAAGAAAAGCCGGCTGCTTATGCAGTCGGCTTTTGTCATGCGCCCAACCATTTGACAGATGACTTGCATATAGTGTCAATGTAATGACAAAACTCGAGGAGGGAATGCTCAATGTATGGTCGCAGACCGTTTTTCGGCTTTTTTGGTGCACCGTTTTTCGGGGGCTTTTTAGGTGGATTGCTTGGCAGTGCATTAACGCCTTATCCGTTTTATCCGCCACGTCCATATTATTACCCACCACGTCCATATCCGTTTTCCCCATATGGCGGCGGATGGTACTATTAACCATGAAAAGCTAAGGAGCACTGGCTCCCTAGCTTTTTTCTATGCTTGAAAAGAAAGGGCAACTTCATATGCAAACATTTCGTTTCCAAGTACATAATCAGGACGATCTTTTACTTTTTGCTCATGCGCTTTACGAAATGCCTCACTTTGCGTCCAAGCCTCGAACGATTCTTTGTTCTCCCACGTAGTGCATACACGTACTTCATCATAATCCTGAATCTCCCTGGGCTTCTCACTTCGCAGTGAGAATTTCCTGCTTCATCGTCCTCGTAACCTACTAACTCCACAGGCGTATGATTCCGACAGTTCCTGCCGTACGATATTTATGCAAATAAACCTAATTCTTTTAAGCCTTGTTGTAGTATATTTTTTGCAGCGTTCTCGTCTCTTTGATGAATCGTACCACAATAATCGCAAACCCATTCTCTTATGGATAATAACTTTACTTTTTTGTTTACACACCCACACGCTGAACAAGTTTGCGATGATGCAAACCATCTACTTATTTTATGATACGTTCTACCATACCACATCGGTAACTATTCAGCCACATCATAAAGTGAGCTGAATATTTTTTGCTTTTCCTGTCCATGATGTGAATATTGATAGACAAGGAGGTGAATCGCATGTTGACGGTACAACAAGCTGTATTTACAGTTGAAAGCTTAATCAGCAAAGTCCAACAACAAAAGCAGCTCATTACTCACCAACAACAAGTCATTGAGCAACTGTTGAAAGAAAACAAACAGCTACGCAAAGAAAATGAACAACTCAAGTATCGCGTTCAAGAGCTGGAAGCACGCACGAAAAAAAACAGCTCCAATAGCCATTTGC
>NZ_JXTH01000090.1 GCF_000836725.1 Anoxybacillus thermarum
TCCTCCAAAAGGGCCGCCAACAAGACAGCGAACACCTTTTGAAGAGTTCTGACTAATTGTTCCTCCAGCTCTTTTAATAAAGGCCATTCTGTGGTAAAATGTTTCATGGACTCTCTCCCTCCTGTTTTATTGATGTTGGTCATCACCATCATAGCAGGGAGAGAGTCCTTTTTGCATGACATTTGCTTTTTTCTACCGCGCTTCGCTTGGTGGCCCCGACGAGCGTCGCGAACAAAAGTTCGCAACCCTCGTCGGGGAATCATTCCTGAATGTCACCCACAAATATTTTACTCACACGACATAATGAAAAGGGGAAAGATTTAGTGAAAAATTTTTAACTTCCTACTTGCAAAATTGAAAAAAGTTCATTAATATAATAAGTGTGTTAGCACTCAATGATGATGAGTGCTAATAACGGAACGAAAATCTAATTAAGGAGGTCGTTTGCCGTGTTGAAGCCACTAGGTGATCGTATTGTCATTGAATTAATTCAAACTGAAGAAAAAACAGCGAGCGGAATTGTTTTACCAGACACAGCGAAGGAAAAACCACAAGAAGGAAAAGTTGTTGCAGTTGGTTCAGGTCGCGTTCTTGACAATGGTGAGCGCGTAGCTCCAGAAGTAAGCGTTGGTGACCGCATCATCTTCTCAAAATATGCGGGTACAGAAGTGAAATATGATGGAAAAGAGTACTTAATCTTACGTGAAAGCGACATTTTAGCTGTGATTGGTTAATCGTTCGCCTGATAACATATAAAGCATACAAAAATACTTAATAAAAATTATCATCAAGGGGGTAAGATGTATGGCAAAAGAAATTAAATTCAGCGAAGAAGCTCGTCGTGCGATGTTACGCGGTGTAGATAAATTAGCTGATGCAGTAAAAGTAACATTAGGTCCAAAAGGTCGTAACGTTGTATTAGAGAAAAAATTTGGTTCTCCATTAATTACAAATGACGGTGTAACAATCGCAAAAGAAATCGAATTAGAAGATCCGTTTGAAAATATGGGTGCGAAGCTTGTTGCGGAAGTAGCAAGCAAAACAAATGACGTTGCTGGGGACGGTACAACAACAGCGACTGTATTAGCGCAAGCGATGATTCGTGAAGGATTGAAAAACGTAACAGCTGGTGCGAACCCAATGGGTATTCGCAAAGGTATTGAAAAAGCTGTTGCTGTTGCGGTGGAAGAATTAAAAGCAATCTCTAAACCAATTGAAGGCAAAGACTCAATCGCTCAAGTTGCAGCGATTTCTGCGGCTGACGAAGAAGTTGGTCAATTAATCGCAGAAGCAATGGAACGCGTTGGCAAAGACGGCGTAATTACATTAGAAGAGTCTAAAGGCTTCACAACAGAATTAGATGTTGTGGAAGGTATGCAATTTGACCGTGGTTATGTATCTCCATACATGATTACGGATTCTGACAAAATGGAAGCTGTATTAGAAAATCCATACATCTTAATTACAGATAAAAAAGTTTCAAGCATCCAAGAACTTCTTCCTGTATTAGAGCAAGTTGTTCAACAAGGTAAACCATTATTAATCATTGCTGAAGATGTAGAAGGCGAAGCGCTTGCAACATTAGTTGTAAACAAACTTCGCGGTACATTCACAGCAGTTGCAGTAAAAGCGCCTGGCTTCGGTGACCGTCGTAAAGCGATGCTTCAAGATATCGCCATCTTAACAGGCGGTGAAGTCATCACAGAAGAATTAGGTCGTGAATTAAAATCAACAACAATTGCTTCACTTGGTCGTGCATCGAAAGTTGTTGTAACAAAAGAACATACAACAATTGTTGGTGGCGCTGGTCGTGCAGAAGACATTCAAGCACGCATCAACCAAATTCGCGCTCAATTAGAAGAAACAACTTCTGAATTTGACCGTGAAAAATTACAAGAGCGCTTAGCAAAATTAGCTGGTGGCGTTGCCGTTATTAAAGTTGGTGCTGCGACTGAAACTGAATTGAAAGAGCGTAAACTTCGCATTGAAGACGCATTGAACGCAACACGTGCGGCAGTTGAAGAAGGTATCGTTGCCGGCGGTGGTACAGCGTTAATGAACGTATACAGCAAAGTTGCGGCAATTGAAGCGGAAGGCGACGAAGCAACTGGTGTGAAAATCGTTCTTCGTGCGATCGAAGAGCCAGTTCGTCAAATCGCACAAAACGCTGGTTTAGAAGGCTCTGTCATCGTAGAGCGCTTAAAAACAGAAAAAGCAGGTGTTGGCTTCAACGCAGCAACTGGCGAGTGGGTTGACATGATCGAAGCGGGTATTGTTGACCCAACGAAAGTTACTCGTTCTGCGCTTCAAAACGCAGCATCTGTTGCCGCTATGTTCTTAACAACAGAAGCGGTCGTTGCAGATAAGCCAGAAGAAAATAAAGGCACACCGAGCATGCCTGACATGGGCGGCATGATGTAATGCAGAGACTACCCCTTTTCCAATGGGGTAGTCCTTTTTTCTAGTTGACTCAGAAAACAAAGGATAGATCCAATAGCTTGAACCCATGATCCAACGATGCCGAGCGACTGTCCTTCGGTTTTATTTCCTCTTTCTTCATATATACCGCCGATGGCCTGCAAGGCGTTGTCGATCGCTCGAAGTAAATTTCCGATTGGGTTTAGTGCGGATGAATGTTTATCCCCCCAATCATCTGAAAACGAAATAAGTCCCCCTAAGGACTGCAACCAGTTTCCTGTAATTTCTAATCTATTTCCCTCTTTGTTTAGTAGTCCAGCGATAACGGTGATGTTCCCATTTCGTTTCTATATACACCTAATGTATCGGATGTTTCAGCATCTGCCTCTAGGGCTTTTCCTGTTGCTTGCAGCACGTTTCCCGATAAATCAAGAGCAAACTGCTTTTTATCGCTTAAAGAAGGGATGCTTCCGACGATCGAAGTGACCGTACCTATCGCTTGAATCAGTGTTTTCGATTGATTCATGTGCATTCTCCTACAATTTTTGTTCATATATCATATGCAAGCTACATATCGTTGTTAATTGTTAGAAAATTTAATAAAAAAGATGGCATCTTGACCGATGAGGAATGGAGTTGGTAGAATGGACTAAAATTTAAGATGCGCACCTTCGTATATCCTCGATAATATGGTTCGAGAGTCTCTACCGGGACACCGTAAATGACCCGACTACGAAGGCAGTGTTCTATATTGCTAGAATTCTGCCTTCGTTTTTTTATGCGGGGGTATGAATGCTAGCTTTTTTATTATATGTAGATGGGGTGATTTCGTTTGAGTCAGCAGGAAATGATCGTCGTTTTAGATTTCGGGAGTCAGTACAATCAGTTAATTACACGCCGTATTCGTGAGTTTGGTGTGTACAGTGAGCTGCATCCACATACGATTACAGCGGAGCAAATTCAACAAATGAATGCAAAAGGAATTGTCTTTTCGGGTGGTCCAAATAGTGTATATGACGAACAAGCATTTACGTGCGATCCGGCCATTTTTGAGTTAGGCATTCCGATTTTAGGCATTTGTTATGGGATGCAGTTAATGACACATCATTTAGGTGGAAAAGTGGAAAGAGCGACCCACCGGGAATATGGAAAAGCAACGATTGCGGTGCAACGCGTCTCTCGACTGTTTAGTGACTTACCGACAGAACAAATTGTTTGGATGAGTCATGGGGATTTAGTGACAAAAACACCGGAAGGGTTTACTGTTGATGCAACAAGCCCATCTTGCCCAATTGCCGCGATGAGTGATGAAACGAGAAAGTTTTACGCCGTTCAGTTTCATCCGGAAGTACGTCATTCCGTATATGGAAATGAGCTATTAAAACGATTTGTGTTTCATGTTTGTGAGTGTAAAGGCGACTGGACAATGGGAAGCTTTATCGATCACGAAGTTCGTAAAATTCGTGAGCTTGTCGGCAATAAAAAAGTACTTTGCGCTTTAAGTGGCGGTGTTGATTCATCCGTAGCAGCCGTTCTCGTCCATCGTGCCATTGGTGATCAGTTGACGTGTATTTTTGTTGATCACGGTTTGCTTCGTAAAGGGGAAGCGGAAAGTGTGATGAAAACGTTCCGTGAGGGCTTTCATATGAACGTCATTAAAGTAGACGCAAAAGAGCGGTTTTTAAATAAATTAAAAGGTGTAAGTGACCCAGAGCAAAAACGAAAAATTATCGGGAATGAGTTTATTTACGTGTTTGACGATGAAGCAGCAAAGTTGGATGGCATTGAGTTTTTAGTACAAGGTACACTTTACACGGATATTATTGAGAGCGGAACGGCAACAGCTCAAACAATTAAATCACATCATAATGTCGGCGGCTTACCTGAAGATATGAAATTTAAACTAATTGAGCCGCTAAATACGTTGTTTAAAGATGAAGTACGTGCCCTTGGTACAGAATTAGGGATTCCGGATGAGATCGTATGGCGTCAGCCGTTCCCGGGACCGGGACTCGGTATTCGAGTGTTAGGTGAAGTGACAGAAGAAAAGTTAAATATTGTTCGTGAATCGGATGCCATTTTGCGTGAGGAAATTAAAAAAGCAGGTCTTGATCGTGATATTTGGCAATATTTCACCGTCCTCCCTGACATTCGTAGCGTTGGAGTGATGGGAGATGCTCGTACGTACGATTATACGGTCGGTATTCGTGCAGTGACATCAATTGATGGCATGACAGCGGACTGGGCACGTATTCCTTGGGATGTGCTTGAAGTCATTTCAACGCGTATTGTTAATGAAGTACCTCATGTCAACCGCGTTGTGTATGATATTACAAGCAAACCACCAGCAACGATCGAATGGGAGTAAAAAGCGAACAAAAAAATTTTTTATATAAAAAATGTTCGTTTTTTATCTTGACTTTGTCGGGTGTGCCTGATAGAATGTATGTGTAAAATAAATAGAGGATACATCGTATAATCTCGAGAATACGGCTCGAGAGTCTCTACCAAGCTACCGTAAATAGCTTGACTACGATGTGTAATGTGGGGGAGAGGAATCTGCTTGGTTCCTCTCTATGTTCTGTGCATTATGCATCATAGTCGACGCTTCTGGTAGTTTGCTAGAAGCGTTTTTCTTTTTATTACAACATATGGAGGGACTGACATTGATTAAGAAGTATTTCCAATTTGATGAGCTAGGCACAAATTATAAGCGAGAGATCATCGCAGGCTTAACGACGTTTTTATCTATGGCTTACATTTTGTTTGTTAATCCGTCTGTTTTGTCGTTAAGTGCGGTGCCAGATTTACCGAATGAAATGAGAATGGATCAAGGGGCTGTATTTACCGCGACGGCAATTGCGGCCGCTGTTGGATCGCTATTAATGGGGTTAATAGCACGCTATCCTATTGCGCTTGCTCCGGGGATGGGATTAAATGCTTTCTTTGCTTTTACTGTTGTATTGACGATGGGCATTCCTTGGCAAACAGCATTATCTGGTGTTTTAATGTCTGGACTTATTTTTATTGTACTTACGTTAAGTGGTATTCGTGAAAAGATTATTAACTCCATTCCCCAAGATTTAAAATATGCGGTTGGGGCAGGAATTGGACTATTTATTACGTTTATCGGATTCCAAAACGCAGGTATTATTGTAAATAACGATGCGGTTCTCGTAGGATTAGGACATTTAACAAACGGAAATACATTATTGGCGATCTTCGGTATAATTGTTACCGTTATTTTAATGGTTCGCGGCGTAAACGGTGGAATTTTCATTGGCATGGTCGTTACTGCGATTGCGGGAATGATTGCAGGCTTAATTGATGTGCCAACAAAGGTAGTCGGTTCCGTACCAAGTCTTGCACCTACGTTTGGAGTAGCGTTTGAGCATTTTGGGGAAATTTTCAATATTAAAATGCTAGCGGTTGTGTTGACGTTTTTATTCGTCGATTTCTTTGATACAGCAGGAACGTTAGTTGCTGTGGCGAATCAAGCAGGTTTATTAAAAGAAAATAAATTGCCACGGGCAGGGAAAGCGCTTTTTGCAGATTCTTGTGCCACGGTGGTCGGGGCAATTTTAGGTACGTCAACTACTACATCGTACATTGAGTCATCAGCTGGAGTAGCAGCAGGTGGGCGTACAGGTTTTGCTTCTGTTGTAACAGCCATTTTATTTTTGCTTGCCTTGTTCTTTTCTCCATTACTATCTGTTGTAACAGCACCTGTTACAGCACCAGCATTAATTATCGTCGGTGTGCTTATGGTATCATCTCTCGGAAAAATTGAATGGACTCGTTTTGAAATTGCCGTTCCTTCCTTTTTGACATTAATTGCAATGCCTTTAACGTATAGTATTGCAACAGGGATTGCGATCGGGTTTATTTTCTATCCAATTACAATGATTGCAAAAGGTAGAGCGAAAGACATTCATCCGATTATGTATGGGCTGTTTATTATTTTCATTTTATACTTTGCATTTTTAGTTGAATGATTATATATTTTAATGAGGATTGTGGGGCTTGGGCCATAACTTCCAAGCCTTATTTTTTTGAAAAAAACAGTTGACGAGCAAATGTGTTTTTGATAACATACTTATTGCTGATTGAAACAAGCAACTTATGAAAAAAGAAAAAGCAAAAAAGTGTTGACAAAGAAAACAGTAAATGTTATATTAAAAAGGTCGCTTCAAAAGCGACAAGATGTTCCTTGAAAACTGAACGAAGCGAAAAGCGTACAAAAGCTAAGGATAACTTTTCTATGGAGAGTTTGATCCTGGCTCAGGACGAACGCTGGCGGCGTGCCTAATACATGCAAGTCGAGCGGACGATTCAAAAGCTTGCTTTTGAATCGTTAGCGGCGGACGGGTGAGTAACACGTGGGCAACCTGCCCTGTAGACGGGGATAACACCGAGAAATCGGTGCTAATACCGGATAACACGAAAGATCGCATGATCTTTCGTTGAAAGGCGGCGCAAGCTGTCGCTACAGGATGGGCC
>NZ_JXTH01000091.1 GCF_000836725.1 Anoxybacillus thermarum
TCCTCCAAAAGGGCCGCCAACAAGACAGCGAACACCTTTTGAAGAGTTCTGACTAATTGTTCCTCCAGCTCTTTTAATAAAGGCCATTCTGTGGTAAAATGTTTCATGGACTCTCTCCCTCCTGTTTTATTGATGTTGGTCATCACCATCATAGCAGGGAGAGAGTCCTTTTTGCATGACATTTGCTTTTTTCTACCGCGCTTCGCTTGGTGGCCCCGACGAGCGTCGCGAACAAAAGTTCGCAACCCTCGTCGGGGAATCATTCCTGAATGTCACCCACAAATATTTTACTCACACGTAATTTAGGAGCGATCACATTATACAGTAATCAGTCTTTGCAAAAAGGAATGGCTTGGAAAGAGTTGCTCCTATTTATTTTTGGTAAAATTATTGCTTTTTCCGGTTTAGGTTTCATCGTTTGGCTGATGGGGAAAGAGATTCAAAGTACGCTAACATTGTATTTTCCGTGGTTAAGAAAGCTTATTGGTCCCATTCTCATTCTTGTAGGCTTATATTTGTTAGGGCTTTTTAAAATGTATTGGAACGTTACCTTGTTCAAAGTGCCTGAGAGATGGCGAAAAGGAAAAATCGGTTCGTTTTTCATGGGATTTGGCTTTTCATTAGCTTTTTGTCCAACGATGTTTGTGCTATTTTTTGTCACTCTCATGCCTCTCGTCTATTCAACGTCTTATGGGGTACTATTACCGAGCATCTTTGCCGTTGGAACTTCTGTACCTGTTATTTTCTTTATCTTTATCCTTTGGTACTTAGGATTTAGCGGCACTGTAATGAAAAAAGGAAGACAAGTAGGGGGGATTGTTCAGAAAACAGCCGGAATCGTGATGGTTTTACTTGGTATATTAGATACGATCACTTATTGGTTTTAAAGTTAGGAAAAGGAGGGAAACTCAATGATGTTTGGCGGTTCTTTCATGATGGTTGGGATCATGTTATTTTGGGTTGTATTAATCGCCGTTGGTTTTTATCTCTTATATCGTTTTATCAATGGTCGTAAAGAAGAACTCTCTCCGATGGAAATCTTGAAAATACGATTAGCCAAAGGAGAGATCTCTTTAGATGAATTTGAACAGCTATCCAAAAAATTGTAGTCGTTATATTGTATACAGGAGATGCGATTTACCATTGCTCCCCCCTTTTTTCATTTCATATAGATGAAGGAAGTTGTTGATTGCATTGTCAACAACTTCTTTTTATCTCCATAATAAATTCATATTTTTTATTTATAATAAGCCAACTACATAAAATTTTGGAGGGATGCGTATTGCAATTCGGCAATATTGTAGTTCAAGGCGAAAATCTTTTGCTCGTAAGCAGCTTACTGATTAGCTATGTTATGTTTTATTACGGCATTAAGATATTAAAAATAGAACGAAACATCATGGATTTAATTTTTAACAGTTTTATTAACGGTGTACTCATTTGGAAATTTAGTTATGTCTTTTTACATCCGAATTCAGTTTTACAAAATCCGATGACAATCCTTTATTTTAACGGGGGATATGTTGGCATTAGTATGGGGATTGTTTTTATCACGGTCTATACTTGGTTATACGTAAAAAAGCAGAATATTCCTGTGGCTTCTTACACACGAGCAGTAGTTCCGGTATATTTTGGCTATTTTAGTACTTTTGCATGGATTCGAGTAATGGAAAATTCCCAAAATTATTTCATCATTTTGCAAGCAATAGCAGCGATTTGTTTTTTTATAGTAGCATCACGAGTCAAAATTCAAAAAACTTTATTGCAACTTCTTATATGGTTCCATCTCATTCAATTCGAACTAGCCCTGTATAAAAAATATTTTGTAAATACAGGAATCATATCAAAAGAAGTATGGTTGTATGGCTCTCTCGTTATCGTTTTTATATGTATTTCATATTGGTTAGAGAGGCGAGAAAGAGAAGCGGCTCTTGGGGACGAGAACAAGGGGCGGAGAAACGCAATGACCCAACTCGCTTTAGGTGTGATGATGGTAAGTATTGCTGTAGCTTCTGTTTTTAACAATCAACAGGAAGAAGGAAAGATCAAACCAAAGCCGATCGTGTCTACTTCATTGGATTCGGGAAAAATCGGCACGAATAAAGGAGAAGTTGCCCCGGATTTTGAATTACTTTCAATTACAGGGGATAAAATAAAATTGTCTGATTTGCGTGGAAAAACGGTGATATTGAATTTTTGGGCTACTTGGTGTCCGCCTTGTAGAGCTGAAATGCCAGAAATGCAAAAGTTCTACGAAAACAATAAAAATAACAATGTAGAAATTTTAGCAGTCAACTTAACGAATAGCGAAAGAGGTCCTGATGCGGTGAACGATTTTGTGAAAAATAAGGGAGTGACATTTAAAGTTGTGCTTGATGAGCAAGGGGAAATTGGAAATCTATACGGTGCAATAACGATCCCCACTTCGTATATCATCGATAAAAACGGGGTTATTAGAGATAAGTATATAGGTCCTATGTCTTATGAAACGATGGATCGCATGATCTCGAATATTCAATAAAAACTAAATAATGATCCCTCCTGAGTGGACAGTAACAAGAATTGTTGCTATTCACTCAAGGGGGGATTTCGGGAGTATATTAAAAACCTGTGAACCCACCAAACAAACCTGTAAAAAAGATAATGATCTTTGTCATCCAATCAAAAAACAGCATAATTCCCATGATAATCATAAGAACCCCTCCGACTTTGACGATGACAGCGTTATATCTTTTTATCCAATTCAACTTGCTGATAAAAAATGACATGATGAAAAAAGGTACAGCAAACCCTAATACATATGCGAACATATATAACATAGCTGCACTCGGTTTGGTAGCTGCTAACGCGATCACTGATACAAGAATTGGACCTGTGCAGGGAGTCCAGCCCGCTGCGAATCCTATGCCAATTAAAATAGAGCCAAAATAACCGGAAGGCTTGTTGCGGAAAACTAACCGTTTATCTTTCATCATAAAGGAAGGTGAAAATACACCTAAAATGACGAGACCAAAAAAGATAATGAACAAGGCACTAATTTGTCTGATTAAATCTTGGTAATCAACGAATAGTTTTCCTATTACAGAAGTACCAAAACCAATAGCGATGAAGATGACGGAAAAACCGAGCAAGAAAAAGAATGTATGGAGTATTGCGCGTTTTTGAAGCATCCCATTTTCTTTCTTTATTTCATCAACGGATACCCCAGTAATGTAAGATAAAAAAGCTGGATATAGCGGTAAACAACAAGGGGATATAAAAGACAGTAATCCCGCTCCGAAAGCTAGAAATACATTGATATCGTTCATATTGATCGATCCTCTCTCTTCAATCTTGATAACGATACTGTAAAATAAAATTGTGAATTTTTTGTGGAAAATTGGATTTTTCCTACTTAGTGTTTATTATGGATTGTTGGCGAACATGATTTGTGAGATATCCTAGTTGCGCTTTATACCCATTACCGGTATAATGTAATTGAAGAGGTGATGTTTTATGAACCATTGTGAAGATCATAATATGGATAAAAAAATGGTTCCACGAACGGAACAGGAAATCGAAAGCATTATCAAGCGCTTGAAGCGCATTGAAGGACAAGTGCGCGGTGTGCAAAAAATGGTGGAGGACAATCGTTATTGTATTGATATTTTAGTGCAAATTTCAGCGATCACGGCAGCGTTAAATAAAGTAGGATTGAACTTGCTAGAACGTCATGTTGGCCATTGTGTGTCGAAAGCGATTCGCGAAGGAAGCGGAGAAGAATCCATTCGCGAATTAATGGATGTCATTAAACAGTTCTCAAAGTGAAAGGAGTGGGAAGCATTATGAGTGAACAAAAGCATGTCACACTTAGAGTGACCGGCATGACATGTGCCGCGTGTGCCAATCGGATTGAGAAAGTATTAAATAAGATGGATGGAGTAGAAGCCAATGTCAATTTGGCAATGGAAAAAGCAACGATTAAATATGATCCATCGAAGCAAACGATCGCCGATATCGAAACGAAAATTGAGAATTTGGGGTATGGCGTTGCGACAGAAAAAGTGACGCTTGATATTGAAGGAATGACATGTGCGGCATGTGCGACACGGATTGAAAAAGGGTTAAATCGGATGGAAGGTGTTACAAGCGCTGCTGTAAACTTGGCGACAAACAGTGCTGTTGTCGAATACAAGGAAGGCGTTACATCTGTCGAAGACATTTTAGAAAAAATCAAAAAGCTTGGGTACAAGGGGCAGATTCGAAACGAAGAACAAGACGATGCTGGCCGGAAAGAAGAGCGGCTGAAACGAAAACAACGGCAACTCGCGATTTCTATCATCTTATCGTTGCCGCTGCTTTATACGATGCTTGCCCATATGCCGTTTGATATAGGCTTGCCGATGCCGCATCTGCTGATGAATCCGTGGTTCCAGCTTCTTTTAGCTACACCCGTTCAGTTCTACATCGGCGGTCCCTTCTATGTCGGGGCGTACCGGGCGTTACGAAACAAGAGCGCTAACATGGACGTTCTCATAGCGCTTGGAACATCAGCCGCGTACTTTTACAGCTTGTATGAAGCTTTTCGGACGATTGGGAATCATGAATATATGCCAAGATTATATTTTGAAACGAGCGCCGTCTTGATTACGCTTGTGCTTGTCGGCAAATACTTTGAGGATCTTGCGAAAGGGAGAACAACAGAAGCTATCTCTAAGCTGTTGAGCCTTCAGGCAAAGGAAGCGACTGTCATCCGTAATGGGGAGGAAAGAAAGGTTCCGCTCGAGGAAGTGGTGATCGGCGATACGATTCTTGTCAAGCCAGGAGAAAAAATCCCGGTAGACGGTACGGTCATCGCCGGGGCATCTTCCGTAGATGAATCGATGATTACTGGTGAATCGATTCCAGTTGATAAGAAGGAAGGCGACTATGTGATCGGGGCGACGATGAATACGAATGGTGTACTGACCATTCGTGCCGAAAAAGTCGGAAAAGATACCGCGCTGGCCAATATCATTAAAATCGTTGAAGAGGCGCAAGGGTCGAAAGCCCCGATTCAGCGGATGGCGGATACCATTTCCGGCATTTTCGTACCGATTGTTGTAGGAATTGCTGTCGTTGCATTCATTATATGGTACTTCTTTGTTGCGCCGGGTGATTTGGCAAAAGCGCTTGAAGTGGCCATCGCCGTTCTTGTCATTGCGTGTCCTTGTGCGCTCGGTCTTGCCACGCCGACATCGATTATGGTCGGTACAGGCAAAGGGGCAGAACAAGGAATTCTCTTTAAAGGAGGTGAGTACCTAGAGGGAACGCATAAAATCAATGCCGTATTACTGGATAAAACAGGAACAGTGACAAAAGGAAAACCGGAAGTGACAGATGTGTTACAATTCCAAGAAAACATGCTTGACTATGCCGTTTCAGCCGAGAGCGCTTCGGAACATCCGTTGGCTCATGCGATTGTTGAATACGGGAAGAAACAAGCAATTTCTATTAAGCCATTGGAGCATTTCTCTGCCATTACCGGCCACGGAATTGAAGCTGTCATTGACGGAAAAAGCATCCTTATTGGAACGCGAAAATTGATGAAGGAGCGCTCTGTAGAGATTTCTGTGCATGAAGATAAAATGGTAGAGCTTGAAAAACAAGGGAAAACAGTCATGCTCGTTGCTATCGATGGACAGCTTGCCGGCATCATTGCTGTCGCGGATACAGTAAAAGAAAGCTCCAAAGAAGCGATTCAAACATTAAAACAAATGGGTATCGAAGTGTACATGGTAACGGGAGACAATAAACGGACAGCGGAAGCGATCGCAAACCAAGTGCACATTGATCATGTCTATGCAGAGGTGCTGCCGGAAGACAAAGCGAAAATCGTCGAGGAATTGCAAAAACAAGGGAAACGAGTCGCGATGGTCGGTGATGGAATTAATGACGCTCCAGCTCTTGCGAAAGCGGATATTGGGATGGCGATTGGCACAGGAGCGGATGTCGCGATCGAAACGGCCGATGTTACCTTGGTCGGTGGGGATTTAGCCCATATTCCGAAAGCGATTGAGTTAAGCCGCAAAACAATGAAAAACATTCGGCAAAATCTGTTCTGGGCTTTGTTCTATAATACAGTTGGCATTCCTGTAGCCGCTCTCGGGCTGTTGGAACCTTGGATCGCTGGGGCAGCGATGGCATTTAGCTCTGTATCGGTTGTGACAAACGCGCTTCGTTTGAAACGCGTGAAAATATAAACATTTAAGGAGGAATGGATGATGACGATTACATTACAAGTACAAGGAATGACATGCGGACATTGCAAAGCGGCGGTGACAAATGCACTTCAAACGTTAGATGGCGTCAGCCGCGTCGAAGTACATTTGCAAGAAGGTACAGTCGATGTAGATTATGATGAAACAAAAGTAAGCGTAGAAAAACTGAAAGAAGCGATTGAAGAGCAAGGATATAATGTGAAGTAACATGAAAGAGAGAGGGTGTCCCCAAAATGATGGGGCACCCTTCTTTTTAATCAAGCACGCAACGATTAATTGTAGCGGCTTAAACGGGCTCTTGACTAGAGCAAGTTTTTTTCTGTGTGAGTAAAATATTTGTGGGTGACATTCAGGAATGATTCCCCGACGAGGGTTGCGAACTTTTGTTCGCGACGCTCGTCGGGGCCACCAAGCGAAGCGCGGTAGAAAAAAGCAAATGTCATGCAAAAAGGACTCTCTCCCTGCTATGATGGTGATGACCAACATCAATAAAACAGGAGGGAGAGAGTCCATGAAACATTTTACCACAGAATGGCCTTTATTAAAAGAGCTGGAGGAACAATTAGTCAGAACTCTTCAAAAGGTGTTCGCTGTCTTGTTGGCGGCCCTTTTGGAGGA
>NZ_JXTH01000092.1 GCF_000836725.1 Anoxybacillus thermarum
CGTCGCGGGCGTAGGAAATTTGAGAGGAGCTGTCCTTAGTACGAGAGGACCGGGATGGACGCACCGCTGGTGTACCAGTTGTTCCGCCAGGAGCACAGCTGGGTAGCTATGTGCGGAAGGGATAAGCGCTGAAAGCATCTAAGCGTGAAGCCCCCCTCAAGATGAGATTTCCCATCGCGTCAAGCGAGTAAGATCCCTTGAAGATGACAAGGTAGATAGGTCCGAGGTGGAAGCGTGGCGACACGTGCAGCTGACGGATACTAATCGATCGAGGACTTAACTAAGCACACGAGAAAAGCGTAGGCGACTGTTTAGTCCTGTTATCTAGTTTTGAAGGAATAATCCTTCACGCCTCACATGGCGCGATGAAAAAGCATGTTTGCTCGGTGACGATGGCGGAGAGGTCACACCCGTTCCCATCCCGAACACGGAAGTTAAGCTCTCCAGCGCCGATGGTAGTTGGCGGGACACCGCCTGCGAGAGTAGGACGTTGCCGGGCATTATTGTATTTATCGAGAAAGTATATTTCTATTCCAATCATCGCGGGGTGGAGCAGCCAGGTAGCTCGTCGGGCTCATAACCCGAAGGTCGCAGGTTCAAATCCTGCCCCCGCAACCAACCAATGAAACGAAACGATATAAGTTTCGTGTTTTTTTATGCCTTTTTTGCTTTATGTTTTGTTTTCGTGTACACTTATATGTGTAGCATTTCCTTAGGAGAGCGATCCTAAGGTCTTTTTTGTATGTTGATTTTATTTAATTAGGGGAATGAACGATGAAAACATATGAATATGTATCACATCATCCTGAGGATACGCTCGCATTAGCAATGAAACTTGCTCGGTACGTTCAACCACAAGACGTTATTACGTTAGAAGGTGATTTAGGAGCAGGAAAAACAACGTTTACAAAAGGACTAGCAAAAGGATTAGGAATTAACCGCAATGTCAGTAGCCCGACTTTTAATATTATTAAACAATACGAAGGACGTCTCCCTTTGTATCATATGGATGTATATCGTTTAGCAGAAAGTGAAGAAGATTTAGGTTTTGATGAATATTTTTTCGGTGATGGTGTAACAGTTGTTGAGTGGGCGCATGTCATTGAGCCATATTTACCGACTGAACGTTTACATATTACTATTCGCCATGCTGATGGAGAAAGTCGAATTATTCACTTTTCTCCAATTGGTCAACGTTACGAACAGTTATGTAAGGAGATTTTTAGCGATGAAAGTGTTAGCCATTGATACATCGACATTTGTTATGGGGATCGCTGTTGTTGATGGACAAATTGTTAAAGGGGAAATCATTACAAATTTGAAAAAAAATCATTCAATTCGAGTGATGCCTGCGATTGAGGCACTACTTCAACAATGTGACATGAGTCCAAAAGATCTTGAACGGATTGTTGTTGCGAAAGGTCCTGGATCATATACAGGTGTTCGCATTGGGGTGACAATTGCTAAAACGCTTGCTTGGACGCTAGACATTCCGCTTGTCGGCGTATCAAGTTTAGAAGTGATGGCAGCAAGCGCAAAATATTTTCAAGGTCTCGTTGTTCCGTTAATGGACGCTCGGCGAGGACAAATTTATACAGGTCTTTACAAAGTCGAAGGAGATCACGTGCAATCGATCGTAGCTGATCAAGTCATTTTAGCTACAGAGTGGGCAAATGAATTAAAAGCATATAATGAACCGATTTTACTAGTTGGAAACGATAGTTCGCTACATGAAGCAACATTTGTTGAAACGCTAGATCGTGTTCAACTAGCTCCAGCAACACTTCACAATCCGCGCCCAAGTGAGCTCGCGTGGTTAGGGATAAATCGCGAGCCGGAAGACATTCATACATTTGTGCCAAACTATATTCGTTTAGCAGAGGCGGAAGCGAATTGGCTTGCTCGTCAGCAAGAAAGGACGGAATGTTAAGTGGATGTTTCTTTTCGGTTTATGACGCTTCAAGATCTCGATCGCATTGTGGAAATCGAACAACTTTCATTTACGCTCCCATGGAGCCGTTCTTCCTTTTATCAAGAGTTGACAAGTAATCCGTATGCCCGTTACATTGTGATGGAGCATAATGGACAAATTATTGGTTATTGTGGCATGTGGTTAGTGATGGATGAAGCACATATTACAAACATTGCGGTATTGTCGGAATTTCGTGGTAAAAAACTCGGAGAATCGCTAATGAAACAGGCGATGTCGTTAGCGAGAGAGGAAGGGGCTCAAACGATGACATTGGAAGTGCGGGTGTCGAATACTGTTGCACAATCATTGTATCGAAAGCTCGGCTTTTTAAATGGCGGTATTCGTAAGCGATACTATTCAGATAACCAAGAAGATGCATTAGTAATGTGGGTGAAATTATGAGTGAAAAAGATATATTTGTGCTTGGAATTGAGACAAGCTGTGATGAAACAGCAGCTGCAATTGTGAAAAATGGACGTGAAATTGTAGCTAACGTTGTTGCCTCACAAATGGAAAGTCATCAACGATTTGGTGGAGTCGTTCCTGAAATTGCATCGCGTCACCATGTTGAGCAAATTACGCTCGTGTTAGAAGAAACGATGAAGCAGGCAAATATGAATGTTAGCGAAATTGATGCGATTGCGGTAACAGAAGGTCCGGGATTAGTTGGAGCGCTATTGATTGGCGTGAATGCTGCGAAAGCATTAGCTTTTGCGCATCGCATTCCTCTTGTCGGCGTGCATCATATCGCAGGGCACATTTATGCGAATCAACTTGTACAAGACATGAAATTTCCGCTATTAGCTCTTGTTGTGTCAGGAGGGCATACGGAGCTCATTTATATGAAAGAGCATGGAGTGTTTGAAGTCATTGGTGAGACGCGAGACGATGCGGCTGGGGAAGCGTATGACAAAGTTGCACGCGCGTTACAGCTACCTTATCCGGGAGGACCTCACATTGATCGTTTGGCGAAACAAGGAAAACCGACTATTGATTTGCCTCGTGCATGGTTGGAGGAAGGTTCGTATGACTTTAGTTTTAGTGGATTAAAGTCAGCCGTCATTAATACGTTGCACAATGCAAAACAGCGTGGAGAGACGATTCAGCCGGAAGATATGGCAGCAAGTTTTCAGGCAAGTGTTGTCGAAGTATTAGTAGGAAAAACGATACAAGCAGCTGCGCATTACGACGTGAAACAAATATTGCTAGCTGGTGGCGTTGCAGCAAATGAAGGATTGCGCACACAATTGCAAAAACAAGTTGAGCAACTACCAGAGGTGGAACTTGTCATTCCGCCATTGTCCCTTTGTACAGATAACGCAGCGATGATTGCGGCAGCTGGAACAGTATTATTTCAACAAGGAAAGCGTGCTACTATGGCGTTAAATGCGAACCCAAGTTTACTGTTATAGCAGGAGGGTGTCCCAAAAGTGAAGGGGCACTCCTTTTTTTATAACTATATACGCGCGAAACAACTTGACATGATGCGAAGAAAACTTAGTCACATTTTGTGGATTATGTTATCCACATACATGTGGATAATGTGGAAAACGTGTACTATATGTTATTTTATCATAACGAGTTAACCACAAAGAAATAGACAAATCTTTTGGTGATATTGTGGATAATGTGGAAAAGTACGTGAATAACTTATATTTAGGTGTTTTTTCTGTGGATATGTTTGTGTAAAAAGATGAGCTAGTCCACAAATGGAGCTAGCTCATCATTATTGTTGTAAAAGTTCCCATTGTTCGAATAACTCATCAAATTTTTGTTTTAGTTCTGCGATTTTTGCTTGTGTATGTCGGGCTTTCTCGTAGTCATTGTAACAGGAAGGATCGTATAGTTGTTGTTCATACGTTGCAATTTGTTGCTCGAGTTGCTCCATCTCTGTCTCTAGCTGCTCTATTTTTCTTTTTCGTTGTCTCTCTAATTTTTTTCGTTCTTTTTCTTCTTCATACGAACGTTTTAGTGACGATGATTTGCCCGTTGTCGTCTCTTGATCGATTTGTCCAAGTTCGAGTAGTTCTGCTTTTTTCGCCACGTAATAATCATAGTCGCCTAAATATTCAACAAGACCATCTGTGGATAACTCGTATATTTTTGTTGCGATTTTGTTAATAAAATAACGGTCGTGGGAAACGAATATAATGGTTCCAGGGTATTCAATAAGCGCTTGTTCGAGCACTTCTTTGCTGTCTAAATCTAAATGGTTTGTCGGCTCGTCTAATACTAATACGTTGGCTTTTTTCATCATCAGTTTGGCGAGAGCGAGCCTAGCTTTTTCACCACCGCTTAATGTTTGCACAGGTTTCAATACATCGTCACCAGAAAATAAAAAGTTTCCGAGAATCGTGCGAATTTCTTTTTCCGTCTTTAATCGATCTTCATCCCATAGTTCATCGATAACACGTTTGTTCGATGTTAATTGTGCTTGTTCTTGATCATAATAGCCAATTTGTACATTTGTTCCGTAACGGAGCTCCCCATGTTTTGCAGGGAGTTGTTTGATAATCGTTTTTAAAAGAGTCGATTTTCCAATTCCATTTGGTCCAATGAGTGCGATGCTATCACCACGAGTGACGCGGAATGATAGGTTTGTTGCAATGATGTGATCATAACCAATGGCTAAATCGGTAGCTGTTAGCACGTCGTTTCCGCTTGGGCGTTCGATTTCGAAGCGAAACGATGCCGATTTTTCATCACCGGGCGGCTTTTCAATGATATTCATTTTTTCTAATTGTTTTCTTCTGCTTTGTGCTCGCTTTGTCGTCGATGCACGAGCAATATTTCGTTGAATAAAATCTTTTAATTTCGAAATTTCTTCTTGTTGTTTTTCATACAGTTTCAGTTGTTGTTCAAATTGTTCCGCCCGTTGTTGTAAATAACTTGTATAGTTTCCAACGTATTTTTTTATTTTCGTGCGTGATAGTTCATACACTTGTGTCACGATTTGATCAAGAAAATAGCGGTCGTGTGAGACGATGAGAATGGCTCCATCATAATTTTTTAAATATTGTTCAAGCCATTGTAATGTTTCCATATCTAAATGGTTCGTTGGTTCGTCTAA
This sequence comes from Anoxybacillus thermarum, assembly GCF_000836725.1. Taxonomy (GTDB): domain Bacteria; phylum Bacillota; class Bacilli; order Bacillales; family Anoxybacillaceae; genus Anoxybacillus; species Anoxybacillus thermarum. Next base: position 5,043 of record NZ_JXTH01000092.1, read on the forward strand.
AATTAACAAATCTGGTTTAGCAAGAAGCAGTTTGCCGAGCGCTAATCGTGTTCGCTGTCCACCGCTTAATGTGGATATTTTTGTTGTGTAGTCATACTGAGAAAAGCGGAGACCATGAAGCACAGAACGAATATCTGCTTCATATTGATAGCCGCCTTTTTCTTTAAATTCCGTTTGTAAACGGTCGTAATGTTCAAGTAAGCGCTCATAGTCGGCACCGTGTAAGCTCATTTGTTGCTCTAGGTCACGCAATTGTTTTTCCATTTGTTGAAGCGGGGCAAACACATCGAGCATTTCTTCCCAAATGGAGCGATGGGCGTGCAAACCAGTATATTGGTCTAAGTAACCAATTGTTACGTGTTTCGGTTTGATCACTTCCCCTGTGTCATACGACAATTGGCCGGCAATGATTTTTAGTAATGTCGATTTTCCTGCACCATTTCTTCCAACTAACGCAATACGGTCTTTTTCTTGTATTTCAAGCTTAATGTCTGATAAAACTTGTTCTGCCCCATATGATTTGGATAGTTGATTTACTTGTAAAATGATCATCATTTTTCACCTCAATCTTCTTTTGATAGTGTAACGTACTTTCTTGATGTTCGGCAACACTAGTGTACGAATAACAAATTTGACAAAAATAATAATAAAGGTTACAAAGGAAAGACAGAATGAACAAAATAGTGTATAGTTTAAAAGTGGGGAGAACTTTTCAGACGTATAGGAGAGAAAAATGAAAGCGCTAACTATTTGTGAAAAGAAATGTGGGGGATTGACTCGTGAATAATGAACAACCAAAAATTCCGCAGGCGACCGCAAAGCGACTACCGTTGTATTATCGTTTTTTGAAAAACTTGCATGCATCAGGAAAGCAGCGTGTATCTTCAGCGGAGTTAAGTGAAGCCGTAAAAGTCGATTCAGCAACGATTCGCCGTGATTTTTCATACTTTGGTGCGCTTGGAAAAAAAGGATACGGTTATAATGTGAATTATTTGCTGTCGTTTTTCAGAAAAACGTTGGATCAAGATGAAACGACAGAAGTAGCGTTGTTTGGGGTTGGTAATTTAGGAACGGCATTTTTGAACTACAATTTTAGCAAAAACAATAATACGAAAATCGTGATGGCGTTCGATGTAGATCCAGATAAAGTCGGAACGGAAGTAGGTGGCGTTCCCGTTTATCATTTAGATGAATTGGAAGAAAAACTAGGTGGGATTACGGTAGCGATTTTAACCGTTCCAGCCCAAGTTGCCCAACCGATTACTGATCGGCTTGTCCAAAAAGGCATTAAAGGAATTTTAAACTTCACGCCTGCTCGCCTGCATGTGCCTGAACACATTCGCGTTCATCATATTGATTTAGCGGTCGAATTACAGTCACTTGTTTACTTTTTAACCTGAATCCGTGATGAATTGAAATTGACTTTGATTTTGTTGTAATTTTTATGGATGTATAATCCATAAAACCCTTTTTGTGCTTATGACCTATGTCATCTCTATTTCTGAAAATGAAACAAATCTCTTTTTTGGGTGTGCAAACCAAAAAAATAGACAAAAAAGCACAGGGAGTGACGTTGGACATCAATATTCGAACATTTGTTCTTTACCTTACCTCTCTCCATTTCTGATAGACATTCAGCAGGAATTCGCTATACCCACTCCTTCGCGTCAGTTTCATCCAGATCTGTCGCGAT
>NZ_JXTH01000093.1 GCF_000836725.1 Anoxybacillus thermarum
AGTCCAAGCGGGTTGAACAGGCCAAACGGAAGGCAGGACGGTTGTGGGCAGATGTGGTGCGTCAGAATCTACCGTGTCTGCAGCGGTCATCCGGGACGCCGATCCATCAAGCGTTGTCGGCGCTTCGGGATTTTGGTTGGGTGTAAAAAAATGGAATACAATATCATCACTTCAAGATGAGGGATGAGAGTCCAAAAGCGCTTACGATATCAATTCCTGAAAATGGTTCGCTAACTAGTGATTGACAACACCCGTAGTGAACCGAAAAAATGTTCTCCACAAAGTCTTGACTGACTCGTTTTATTATTTTACAATATAGCAAACGTTGCAAATATGGTTGAATATTTGTAGAGAGTTTGCTAGAAATATAAGTGCGGTTATTTTTCAACTTTTTCATTGTCACAACATTGTTTTGACACAAATTCGACACAATTAAGACAAAAAAAGTTCACAATTTGACGGAGAAATGTGCTTTAATATACAGAGACGACACAGTTACCGTGTATAGATTGGAAACGCCTTCAAAGGCATAAGAGAGGAGTGGCGGCAGATGGCGGATGTAGTCGAAGATGTAAAAACGACAAAAATCCAATCAGGTGTACTAAAAGATGTATTAGCTGTCGTGAAAATTGGCATTGTCAATTCAAATTTAATTACGACGTTTACGGGACTTTGGTTAGCCCTTCATTTTACAGGAAAAGGATTTTTAAGCAATTTGCATATCGTGTTTTTTGCGCTCGTTGGATCTGCGCTCGTCATTGCAGGTTCTTGCGCGTTAAATAATTTTATTGATCGCGATATTGATCATCTCATGGAGCGGACGAAAAGTCGCCCAACGGTGAGCGGAAGCGTAGAGCCGAAGCGCGTGCTTTGGTTCGGTGTACTTCTTGTCGCCATCGGTACGTTCAGTCTGCTTATGACAACTGTCACCGCCGCGATCATCGGACTTATCGGCATGGTGACGTACGTCTTTTTATATACGATGTGGTCTAAGCGGAGCAACACGCTCAATACGGTGATCGGCAGCATTTCTGGTGCCGTTCCACCGGTCATCGGTTGGACAGCGGTCGATGACGGATTTCATATCGTTCCAGTCATTTTGTTTTTGCTTATGTTTTTATGGCAACCACCACACTTTTTAGCGCTGGCGATGAAGCGATGTGAGGAGTATCGCGCAGCGGGCATTCCGATGCTTCCTGTCGTTCACGGATTTGCGATGACAAAACGGCAAATCGTCATTTGGATTGTGGCGCTTTTACCACTTCCGTTTTACTTATTTTCATTAGGCGTGCCGTTTTTAGTGATCGCAACGTTGTTGAACGTCGGTTGGTTAGCGCTCGGACTAGCGGGCTTTAAAATGAAAGACGATATGAAGTGGGCGAAATGGATGTTCATTTATTCGCTCAACTATTTAACGATTTTATTTGTGACGATGGTGATTGTCACGATTGACTAATGAAGCGCCTGCAACGGCGCTTCGGAAAATAAAACAGGTTTACAATTCTTTCTTTTTGTAAAGAAAGAATGTATATATTTCACTTTATTTCATAATCGAAAGAGGGGTTTGATTAGGCTATGAAGAAGTGGCTACGAAATTGGCGCTTGGTTTCTCTTGTATCCGCCATGGCGCTTTTGCTAGCTGGTTGCGGCAAGCCGTTTTTATCGACGCTTCAACCAGCAGGAGAAGTAGCTGACATGCAGTACAAGCTTATGCTGCTCAGCACGGCCATTATGGTCATCGTCATTGCGGTTGTAACGATCATCTTCCTTTACGTTGTGACTCGCTTCCGTCGTCGTAAAGGGGAAGAAAACAAAATTCCGAAACAAGTAGAAGGAAGCCATACGCTTGAAATTATTTGGACAGTTATTCCGATTATTTTACTAATCATCTTAGCTGTTCCGACGGTTTTATACACGTTTAAATTGGCGGATGTAAAACCGATGAACAAAAAAGAACGCGACGTTGTTGTCGTCAACGTGCGCGCGAATTTGTACTGGTGGGAGTTTGAGTACCCAGATTACGGCATTATTACAAGCCAAGATTTAGTCGTTCCAACAGATGAACGCGTGTATTTTAACTTAAAGGCATCCGACGTAAAACACTCGTTCTGGATTCCTGCTGTTGGAGGAAAAATGGATACAAATACAGATAATACGAACCAATTTTTCCTCACATTTGATGACAAACGTGCCGAAGAAGCAGGACGTCTATTTTACGGAAAATGTGCGGAACTTTGCGGTCCGTCGCACGCATTAATGGACTTTAAAGTGAAGGCGCTTCCTCGGGCTGAATTTGATCAATGGGTAGAAAAAATGAAAAATGCAAAGCCTGTTGCTTCAACAGATCCTGTTGTGAAACAAGGGGAAGAAATTTTCAACAAAAGCTGTATTGGCTGTCACGCAGTTACACCAGTTGATGGTCGTACAGAGCAAGCTCGCCTTGCGCCAAACTTAGGCAACTTTGCGGATCGCGAACGCATTGCCGGCATTTTAGAACATAACGAAGAAAACTTAAAAGCTTGGTTAGAAGATCCAGAGAAAATAAAGCCAGGCAACAAAATGACAGGTACTTATCCAGCATTATCTGATGAAGAATTGGAAGCATTAACAAAATACTTAATGACATTATCAGTTGAGTAAGGGGATTATCGATAAAGGGAGGTTAAACTGTGAGTACGTTAGCTCGGAAAAAAGGTGTCGGCGCAGTCATTTGGGACTACTTAACGACAGTAGACCATAAGAAGATTGCGATTTTGTACTTGATCGCCGGCGGGGTTTTCTTCTTGCTTGGCGGTTTAGAAGCGATGATTATTCGTATTCAGCTCGCCGTACCAAACAACGACTTCATTAGCGCAGGGTTCTACAATGAAGTGTTGACGATGCACGGAACGACGATGATTTTCCTTGCGGCAATGCCGCTCGTGTTTGCGATGATGAACGCCGTTGTACCGATTCAAATCGGTGCGCGTGACGTAGCGTTTCCGTTTTTAAACTCGCTTGGATTTTGGTTATTTTTCTTCGGTGGTGTATTTTTAAACTTATCATGGTTTTTAGGCGGTGCACCAGATGCGGGTTGGACATCTTACGCGTCGTTATCTCTTGCATCACCAACGCACGGTATTGACTTTTACGTGTTAGGTTTACAAATTTCCGGTTTAGGAACGTTGATCGGAGGAATCAACTTCCTTGTGACGATCATTAATATGCGCGCACCAGGAATGACATATATGCGCATGCCGATGTTTACATGGGCAACGTTTGTCACATCTGCGCTCATTTTATTCGCGTTCCCGCCATTAACAGTCGGTTTAATTTTCATGATGATGGACCGTTTGTTCGGCGGAAACTTCTTTGATCCAGCGCTTGGTGGAAATACGATCATTTGGGAGCACTTGTTCTGGATTTTCGGTCACCCAGAAGTATACATTCTCGTCTTGCCAGCGTTCGGTATTTTTTCAGAAATTTTCGCGACGTTCTCGCGTAAACGTTTATTCGGTTATTCATCGATGGTATTTGCGACAGTGTTAATCGGATTTTTAGGATTCATGGTGTGGGCGCACCATATGTTTACCGTTGGTATGGGCCCAATTGCAAACGCCATCTTTGCGGTTGCGACAATGGCGATTGCCGTTCCAACAGGAATTAAAATTTTCAACTGGTTATTTACGATGTGGGGCGGAAGCATTCGCTTTACGACGCCAATGATGTATGCGGTAGCGTTCATTCCATCGTTCGTTATCGGTGGGGTCACAGGGGTAATGAACGCAACAGCTGCGGCAGACTATCAATATCACGATAGCTATTTCGTCGTTGCGCACTTCCACTACGTTATCGTCGGTGGGGTTGTATTCGCGCTACTCGCAGGGGCACATTATTGGTGGCCAAAAATGTTCGGTAAAATGTTAGATGAGAAATTAGGCAAAGTGACATTCTGGTTGTTCTTTATTGGTTTCCATTTAACGTTCTTTATTCAACATTTCCTTGGCTTAATGGGTATGCCACGCCGTGTATTCACGTTCTTGCCTGGCCAAGGATTTGAAACAGGAAACATGATTAGTACAGTCGGTGCATTTTTCATGGCAGCAGGTACAGTCGTATTATTAGCAAACGTTGTTATTACAACGGTAAAAGGAAAGCGCGTCGGCAACGACCCTTGGGAAGATGGACGCACATTGGAATGGGCAGTATCTTCGCCAGCGCCGGAGTACAACTTTGCGCAAACGCCGCTTGTACGTGGTTTAGACGCGTATTGGATTGAAAAAATGGAAGGCAAAAAAGGATTAACACCAGCAGAGCCGCTTGGTGATATTCATATGCCAAATCCATCGATTTTACCGTTTGTTATTTCGCTCGGCTTATTTGTATCTGCATTTGGTTTCTTGTTCCACCAAGATCATGCGTGGGGAACACCGGTTGGCGTATTTGGCTTGATTATTACGCTCGGTGCGATGTTCTTCCGTTCAATTATTGATGACCACGGCTTCCATATTCATAAAGAAGAAGTGATGGAAGCGGAGAAGAAGGGGGCTGGGGCATAATGCATGTGGAAGAAAAATTAACGGCAGAAACGTTTCCGGCAGAGCCTGAAAAAGCGACCCTTGAAGGGAAAAATAAATTTTTAGGTTTCTGGTTTTTCCTCGGCGGAGAGACGGTATTGTTCGCCTCTCTCTTCGCCACATTTTTGGCATTGAGAGATTCTGTGGCAGGTGGTCCATCTTCGAAAGAATTATTCCAAATGCCGATCGTCTTTTTAGCGACGATGCTGTTACTAACGAGCAGCTTAACGAGCGTATATGCAATGCATCATATGCGCAACTTCGACTTCAAAAAAATGCAGCTTTGGCTCGGCATTACGGTATTGCTTGGCGCAGGCTTCTTAGCGCTTGAAATTTACGAGTTTACAGAGTACGTACATGAAGGATTTAAATTTTCAACAAGTGCGTTTTCTTCAGCTTTTTATACGCTAGTTGGTACGCACGGTGGCCACGTCGCATTCGGTTTGCTTTGGATTTTAACGTTAATGATTCGCAATGCGAAACGTGGGTTAAACTTATATAACGCACCGAAGTTTTACGTTGCCAGCTTATATTGGCACTTTATTGACGTCGTATGGGTGTTCATTTTTACGGTCGTATACTTAATGGGAATGGTGGGGTGATTGTATGGCAAATCATACACATGTACAAAACCCAAAAGTAGATGTGCAATATCGCCGGAAAAAAAATGCAGAAGAAATGAAACATCAAATTGTTTCATTTACGTTAATGATTTTTTTAACGCTCATCGCCTTTTTTGCGGTTGGATATGAAGGATTTTCTGCTTGGTTTTCCGTACCGTTCATTTTATTGTTAGCGGTCGTGCAAGTTATTTTCCAACTGTATTACTTTATGCATATGAGCCATAAAGGGCACGAACTGCCAGCACTTTTCATCTATGGCGGTGTCGTTGTGGCGTTCGTTACGATTTGGGCGTTTTTAACGGTCGTTTGGATTTAAGAAGCTAGCGTTGGCTAGCTTCTTTTCTTTTCACGTTTGTTACGTTTGTAGTATAATAAAGTCGGAAAAAAAGTGAGGTGAATATGATGCCGTTAAGTATATTTGGTTTTGAGGCGATGTGGAGTCCGTACTTTTTCAGTTTTTTAGTTTTGGTGACGATCGCTTATTTTTGGCTTGTTAACCGTGCAAAAGAACAAACGACGACAAAGCAAAAAACGTTGTTTGTCACCGCCATCGTTTTACTTTACATTTGTAAAGGCTCTCCAGTCGACTTGTTAGGGCATTTAATGTTTAGCGCCCATATGACGCAAATGGCCATTCTTTATTTAATGGTGCCGCCGCTCCTTATTAAAGGCATTCCGTCATGGATGTTTGAAGCGCTTTTTCGCATTCAAATCATTCGATCGACGTTTGCTTTTTTCACGAAACCGTTAATTGCATTATTTTTGTTTAATGGTATTTTCTCGTTATACCACGTGCCTTTGATTTTTGATGTGGTGAAAACGAACATGTGGTTGCATGCGTTCATGACGATTGCTATTTTTATTGCGGCGATGATGATGTGGTGGCCGCTCGTCAATGACGTACGAGGGTTTCCGACTTTATCTGGCTTGAAAAAAATCGGTTATATTTTTGCTGATGGGGTGTTGCTGACACCTGCATGTGCGCTCATTATTTTTGCGGATACCCCGCTATATGCGACGTATTACGATCCAGCTGCTTGGATCAACGCTTTAGCGCTTTGCGTCCCACAAACGACGTTAGCGTCGCTTGAATTAAGCGGACCGGAAATGTTTAGTTCGATGTCGCTATTGCACGATCAACAGCTTGGTGGGGTATTGATGAAAATCATTCAAGAAATCGTATATGGAGTTATGTTGTTTTTCATTTTTATGGAATGGTATCGAAAAGAACGAAATGAAGAACATGTCGCGAGTCAGTCAAGACTTTGTGGAGAACATTTTTTCGGTTCACTACGGGTGTTGTCAATCACTAGTTAGCGAACCATTTTCAGGAATTGATATCGTAAGCGCTTTTGGACTCTCATCCCTCATCTTGAAGTGATGATATTGTATTCCATTTTTTTACACCCAACCAAAATCCCGAAGCGCCGACAACGCTTGATGGATCGGCGTCCCGGATGACCGCTGCAGACACGGTAGATTCTGACGCACCACATCTGCCCACAACCGTCCTGCCTTCCGTTTGGCCTGTTCAACCCGCTTGGA
>NZ_JXTH01000094.1 GCF_000836725.1 Anoxybacillus thermarum
TCCAAGCGGGTTGAACAGGCCAAACGGAAGGCAGGACGGTTGTGGGCAGATGTGGTGCGTCAGAATCTACCGTGTCTGCAGCGGTCATCCGGGACGCCGATCCATCAAGCGTTGTCGGCGCTTCGGGATTTTGGTTGGGTGTAAAAAAATGGAATACAATATCATCACTTCAAGATGAGGGATGAGAGTCCAAAAGCGCTTACGATATCAATTCCTGAAAATGGTTCGCTAACTAGTGATTGACAACACCCGTAGTGAACCGAAAAAATGTTCTCCACAAAGTCTTGACTGACTCTTCTTAAAATTTTAAATTGCTTTAATATCATCTGATGATATAATATTATAATAAAAAATATTGATTTGTAATACCCCATTAAAATACAATATAAAATATACTTCTAACCTTTAGTAAGTGTATATCCTGATAAGTGCTTTTTATACTCCATAGCCTTTATATATCTACATTCAACTGATATTACCAAAATGTAAAATAATTAACTTATCGATGATTATTGTGTAATTATTACCAAAATTAATATTAGAGGTGATAATAGTGGATAATAAGATTGTTTTGACAGGCATTAAACCAACAGGCAGACCACATTTAGGAAATTACATCGGTGCTATTAAACCCGCGTTAAATTTAGCTAAAGAATTAGAAAGCCTTTCTATATTTTTTATAGCCGATTATCATGCATTAACTTCTATTAAAAATCCTGAATTATTTAAAGAATATACATACGATGTTGCAGCCACTTGGTTAGCAATGGGCCTAGATCCAAACAAGGTGATTTTTTATAAACAGTCTGATATACCACAAATTTTCGAACTTAGTTGGATTCTTTCATGCTTCACTCCCAAGGGATTAATGAATAGAGCTCATGCATACAAGGCTAAAGTCGATGAAAATAAAGCTAAGAATATAGATATTGATATGGGAGTCAATATGGGTTTATTTACTTATCCTATACTTATGGCCGCAGATATTTTATTGTTTAATTCTAATATAGTCCCTGTTGGAAAGGATCAAGTTCAGCATGTAGAAATTGCTAGGGATATAGCAAATGCATTCAATAATTGTTATGGTGAAATATTTACTGAACCGAGTTATTTAATACGACAAGAAACTGCTGTCATTCCAGGATTAGATGGAAGAAAAATGAGCAAAAGCTATAACAACACTATTCCATTATTTTGCGAACCAAAGGAATTAAAGAATTTAATAAACAAAATTAAAACCGATTCCTCATTACCTAATGAACCCAAAAATATTGATTCTCCTTTATTTCTGTTATATAAAGAATTTGCTACTGATGAGCAGATTGAAGAAATGAAAGAAAAATTTATTAACGGAATTCCTTGGGGAGAAGTTAAAAAGGAACTATTTGAAGTCATTAATTCTTTTCTTGAAACTCCACGTAAAAAATATAATTATTTAATGAATAACCGTCATCTAATTGATGAGATTTTAGAAGAGGGCGCAAAAAAAGCCCAAGAAATCTGTATTCCAAACCTAAATAAAATTAAAGAAAAAATAGGTTGTCAATGATCTGATATAAAGATCTATTAAGTAAGCACTATGGAACAGGTCACTAATTACTATGCGAATTGTTCCGTAGGGCTACTAAATCTAATCCTTTAAAGGAATAATGAATGGTAGCTATAAATACACCAAAATTCCCCATTACATTTTGCACAGATCAAACTCACAACTAAATTTTTATAACATTGTATTTATACATACAATGAACATGTTGCAAAACGCATGATGCATGCATCCCTCCTCCCTAAAAAAGAAATATTTCACAACCAAAATAATACAACAATTTTAATAAATTAGGAAATATCTTTGTATGTAAGTCGCTAATATAGTGGTTATTTTATTGTGATCGTGTCCCAAAAATTCTTGGCACGTGGCCGAATCAGTATTGCTTATTTTTACCGTTTATTTACATATAGAAGATGTAAATATAGCCGGCATTATTTTAAATAAAATTCCTGTTTTATACTGAGACTGTAATCAACGGTGATAAAATGGTTCTTACGCTAATTTGGGGAAATGACTTTCTATTAACTACATGGGTATAATAAAAATAAAGGGGTTCGTAACGATGATTAACCTTTCTTGTTCTCCTCTTGATTCAACTATCGAGTTACTAGATGTGTCTGATGTCGATGACAGTTTACGTTTAACGGTAAAAAGCAACCGAGAGTCTTCTTCCTGTCCTGCCTGTCATCATGTTTCTTCTCGCCCGCATAGTCGGCATACACGTGTGATTCAAGATCTTCCTATCGCTGATCGACCTGTTCGACTCCTGCTTATTTCTCGAAAATGGTTTTGTGATGATCCTTCCTGTTCCCTTAAAGTGTTTACTGAGCGTTATGACTGGCTGGCGCCGCATGGCCGCCGTACTCTTCGGGCAGAACACATTTTGCGTCAAATTGCCTTTTCCACGAGTTGTGTAGCTGCAGAAAAGATTGCACAGGCGATTCATCTGCCTATCAGCCATGATTCATTGTTAACGATGATTCACAAAACTCCTATTCCTGTAGAGGTGTCTCCCTTTCCTCGGAGTCGATGATTTTGCTTTTCGAAAAGGCCATACGTATGGAGCGATAATTTGTGATCTTTGCAGTCATCATCCAGTTGCTCTCTTGCCAAATCGGCTGCCGCAAACACTTACTGAATGGCTGAAAACCTATTCCCATGTACAAGTGATGAGCCGGGATGGATTTACAGGATTCCGTCAGGGGATTGCCAATGCCAATCCTTCCATCCTTCAAGTGTACGATCGATGGCATTTTATCGGGAATGCGAAAAAAAGACTGGATTTCCTTCTTTTATCCCTCGTTCCCTCTGTGATGACATGGAGTGAATCGAACACATCTGTTCGTGAAATCGAAATGACAAAGGCAGAAAAGAGGAAAAAGCAGCGCCAGGAACAAAAATGGGCACTCATTCAAGAAATCCAAACAGCTCATCAATCAGGGAAGAACATTTCTAAGCTTGCGAAGGAATATGAGCTGGATCGGAAAACGGTGAAAAAATATCTCCAGTTGACAACTCCGCCACCGATTCATCGACGAAAAAGAAAAACACCGATTTCCCCTTTTTTGAATCGTGTCATCGAGTTAGAAGCGCAAGGTCATACCATTCCGTCTATTGATTCTCTTCTTCGCAAAGAAGGATATTCCGGCACGTTTTCGGCGGTACGAACCTCGGTAGAAAAGATTCGACGGAACCGAAAGAGGAATGATCCATCGATGCTGGAACATCGTATATCAAGGAAACAACTCGCTTATTGGATATGGACTCCGCGTCATCAACTTTCTGAGAAGGAGATTATGGATTTGGAACAATGTCTCGAAAGTTACTCCAATGTTCGACCCATCTATGAAATGGTTCAAGATTATCGCGAAGCGATTCGTCAAGCAGACTACCATCGTTTTTTACGTTGGCTGCGTCATCAGCTTTCGGATTCAAAACAGCCGTTTTATCCATATGCTCGGCGTTTGCGCAGCGATTTGCAGGCCGTAAAACATGCTTTTCTTCTCCCATACAGCAATGGTGTGCTGGAAGGGCAAATCAATCGGTTGAAAACTATTAAACGAATGATGTATGGCCGAGCTGGATTAGCTCTGTTAGAAAAACGTGTTCTCTATAGACTGTAATCATTATTTTAATAAAACAATAAAAATCCCCAACAGGATGATAGGTAATCATTCACCAAAAGAACGTAAGAACCATTTTATCACCGTTGATTACATTAATGCTGACTGTCTTTAATCCTTTCTCTTTCATATACATAATGACATTTCGTTTAATCGTTTCGCCTGTCCATTCATTTACACGCAATTCAATTTCCTGCTCTTTCAGCAGTTTTATAAATGCATTCAATTCACTGCGGTAATATTTAATCGTATGTTCCCGCAAATTTCTTAGTTCGCAATCCTCAATAAATATCTCTAACAATTCCTCAAATGTGTATTCAATTTCTGTGTTGTCATCAGATATTAGCAATAACTCCTCACGACTTAGCTCTCCTCTTCTTCCTCTCTTGCTCTTTCTCTGCAATTTTCTCTCATTTTCTATTCTTTTCACTTTCCATTTCACCTCACCGAACACGATTATACGCACACGATTTTCTTTTCTCGAATCGTATTCGGTAAATAAAAAACAAGGGATTCCACTTACGTGAAACCCCTTGTCCCTAAAGCCTTTTCCCTATTTTCGATGCCGATGGTGGGAGTCGAACCCACACGGGGGGCTACCCCACACGATTTTGAGTCGTGCGCGTCTGCCAGTTCCGCCACATCGGCATGAGACAATTAAATTGTATCATGCAAACTTGCTTTGTCAAGACTTTTCAGTGCCGAGGGCCGGACTCGAACCGGCACGGTAGTCACCTACCGCAGGATTTTAAGTCCTGTGCGTCTGCCAATTCCGCCACCCCGGCGCATAAAAAAATGGAGGCGGCAACCGGATTCGAACCGGTGGTAAAGGTTTTGCAGACCTCTGCCTTACCACTTGGCTATGCCGCCATAAAACGAAGAGCGGAAGACGGGACTCGAACCCGCGACCCCCACCTTGGCAAGGTGGTGTTCTACCACTGAACTACTTCCGCATATATGGCTGGGGTAGCTGGATTCGAACCAACGCATCACGGAGTCAAAGTCCGTTGCCTTACCGCTTGGCTATACCCCAACGTTTTAAAATATACATGGGGCGACTAGTGGGAATCGAACCCACGAATGCCAGAGCCACAATCTGGTGCGTTAACCACTTCGCCATAGCCGCCATGTTCTTTTGGCAGGGGCAGTAGGAATCGAACCCACACCGGAGGTTTTGGAGACCTCTGTTCTACCATTAAACTATGCCCCTAAAATGGTGGAGGGGGACGGATTCGAACCGCCGAACCCAAAGGGAGCGGATTTACAGTCCGCCGCGTTTAGCCACTTCGCTACCCCTCCGCGGATGGTGCCGGCTGCAGGACTTGAACCCGCAACCTACTGATTACAAGTCAGTTGCTCTACCAATTGAGCTAAGCCGGCATAATATGAAGTGCATCAAAATTTTAGATGAAACAAACTAACCCGACATCATTCAAAATGGTGGCTCGGGACGGAATCGAACCGCCGACACAAGGATTTTCAGTCCTTTGCTCTACCGACTGAGCTACCGAGCCATACAATGGCGGTCCCGACGGGACTCGAACCCGCGATCTCCTGCGTGACAGGCAGGCATGTTAACCACTACACTACGGGACCAATATTGGTTGCGGGGGCAGGATTTGAACCTGCGACCTTCGGGTTATGAGCCCGACGAGCTACCTGGCTGCTCCACCCCGCGACGATGAAATAATACACTTTATAACATATGGTGGAGGATGACGGGATCGAACCGCCGACCCCTTGCTTGTAAGGCAAGTGCTCTCCCAGCTGAGCTAATCCTCCAAAAGATGACCCGTACGGGATTCGAACCCGTGTTACCGCCGTGAAAGGGCGGTGTCTTAACCACTTGACCAACGGGCCATATATCATTTCCTAAGTGGCTGGCGGAGAGCAAGGGATTCGAACCCTTGAGACGCTCATCACGTCTACACGATTTCCAATCGTGCTCCTTCGACCACTCGGACAGCTCTCCGTAAATGGCTCCGCAGGTAGGATTCGAACCTACGACCGCTCGGTTAACAGCCGAGTGCTCTACCACTGAGCTACTGCGGAATAGTTTGTTAAGGTTAATCATTGCGCTTCATCAACATGTTATGCAACTTTACTGCCTCTTCCTCTACTCGCATATTCAACGATGATGGATGCGTCGAGGCAACTCGAAGCTTAAACGATGAAGCATCGCTCGTCACTGAGCTACTGCGGAATAATATATCATCTTGCCCGGCAACGTCCTACTCTCGCAGGCGGTGTCCCGCCAACTACCATCGGCGCTGGAGAGCTTAACTTCCGTGTTCGGGATGGGAACGGGTGTGACCTCTCCGCCATCGTCACCGAGCAATAATGCTTTAGACAAATGTTATTATAAAGGAATATTTTCTGTTGTCAAGCTTTTTTTTATTCCTTCAAAACTAGATAACAGGGTTTGCGTAGTCGCCTACGCTTTTCATATTGTCTAGCTTCGAACTAACATCCTCCTACGCCTTCGCTTTTTCCGTTCGACGTGCACGCACGTCTTCGTCAAAAGCTTTTGGCTCCGTCGGATGTTTTCTTGACTACGTCAAGAACCGTTCTTCGCTTTTCTTGTGTGTTTAGTTAAGTCCTCGATCGATTAGTATCCGTCAGCTGCACGTGTCGCCACGCTTCCACCTCGGACCTATCTACCTTGTCATCTTCAAGGGATCTTACTCGCTTGACGCGATGGGAAATCTCATCTTGAGGGGGGCTTCACGCTTAGATGCTTTCAGCGCTTATCCCTTCCGCACATAGCTACCCAGCTGTGCTCCTGGCGGAACAACTGGTACACCAGCGGTGCGTCCATCCCGGTCCTCTCGTACTAAGGACAGCTCCTCTCAAATTTCCTACGCCCGCGAC
>NZ_JXTH01000095.1 GCF_000836725.1 Anoxybacillus thermarum
CTCCTCCAAAAGGGCCGCCAACAAGACAGCGAACACCTTTTGAAGAGTTCTGACTAATTGTTCCTCCAGCTCTTTTAATAAAGGCCATTCTGTGGTAAAATGTTTCATGGACTCTCTCCCTCCTGTTTTATTGATGTTGGTCATCACCATCATAGCAGGGAGAGAGTCCTTTTTGCATGACATTTGCTTTTTTCTACCGCGCTTCGCTTGGTGGCCCCGACGAGCGTCGCGAACAAAAGTTCGCAACCCTCGTCGGGGAATCATTCCTGAATGTCACCCACAAATATTTTACTCACACCGAAAAAGCGATCCCAATTTGAACAAGTTATTTATTGGCTTGTTCTTTTTATTGATTATTTAGAACATAGTTCAATTAACAAAAAAGGTCGTATGTGAAACGACCTTTTATAAATGTTTAGAAAATTCCCTACCGAACGCAATGCATAATTGCTTATCTTCATTTGTTGGCGTCAATTCGATCTTCAATCCTTCGAGAACGACTTCAGCCCCACATTCTTGCAATTTTTCGATTAAAATATCAACCGCAGCACCATATTTTTCATAACTTGAGTCGCATGAGCCGAAAACAGCCGCTTTTTTTCCTGTTAAGTCCACGTCATCCAATTCATCATAAAAATCTAAAAAGTCATCTGGCAGTTCTCCATCTCCCCATGTGTACGCTCCGAGCAAAATGCCGTCATATTGTTCAAGTTCTGTTGCCGTAGCATCCAACACTTCTTTTACATCCAACTCGACTCCTTGTTCACGTACACCTTGAGCAATCGCTTCCGCCATTTCTTCTGTATTTCCTGTCATGCTTGTAAATACCATGATTACTTTTGCCATCAGTAATCCCCCTATAAATATAATTGATAATTATTTTCATTAAATATATTAAATGATAATGATTATCTTTGTCAAATTGTTTTCATAAAAAACGCGCGATTTTTCTCATCGCGCGCTCATAATCTATTATTCTTTCACTTCTCTTTTCCAAAATCCAACCATTAACGCAGTCACAAGTGAACCGATGAAAATGGCCAGCACATATAACAATGGATTTCCTTTTACAATCGGGATAACGAAAATGCCGCCATGTGGTGCAGGAAGACCGATGCCAAACATCATTGTTAGCGCGCCCGCAACGGCTGAACCGACGATAATGGAAGGAATGACACGTCCTGGATCAGCTGCCGCAAACGGAATGGCCCCTTCGGTAATAAACGAAGCACCCATAATATAGCACGTTTTTCCTGCTTCCCGTTCAGCTTTCGTAAATTTCTTTTTAAATAATGTTGTTGCAAGTGCTAATCCTAAAGGAGGTACCATTCCACCTGCCATAATAGCTGCATGTGGTGCGTAATTTCCGGCATCAATCATCGCAATGCCAAACGTGAACGCCGCTTTATTAATCGGTCCGCCCATATCAACTGCCATCATACCACCGAGGATAAGGCCAAGTAAAACAAGATTGCCTGTTCCCATATTTTCAAGCCATGTTTTCATTCCTTCATTTAGCGCTTTTACTGGATCAATGACGACATACATCATAATAAATCCTGTAAGCAATATTCCAAATAACGGATAAAGAAGAACCGGTTTAATTCCCTCAAGTGATTGCGGTAAACGACTAAACCATTTTTTCAATCCGACAACGAGATAACCGGCTAAAAAGCCCGCAATTAGTCCACCTAAAAAGCCTGCACCGCCATTTGCTGCCATAAATCCACCGACCATCCCCGGAGCAAATCCTGGACGATCCGCTATGCTCATCGCAATAAAACCAGCTAACACCGGAATCATAAGTGCAAAGGCACTACCACCACCAATATCCATCAACGCTTTTGCTACTGGATGGAATGATGGATCATTTGGATCAAATGCTTTAATACCAAAAATAAATGAGATCGCAATTAAAATACCGCCACCAACAACAAACGGAAGCATATTCGATACGCTGTTCATTAAATGTTTATAAAATCCTGTTCTTTCTTTCGGCGCATACGAACGATGTCCGCCACTTGCGCGATAAATTGGAGCCTCTTGTTTTAATGCCCGATCAATGAGTTGCTCTGGTTTACGAATCGCATCGGCAACAGGTACTTGGATGACATGTTTTCCATTAAATCGTTCCATCTCTACTTGTTTATCTGCTGCAACGATAATGGCGACCGCTTCTTCAATTTCTTGTTGTGTTAACTCATTTTTCACACCACTTGAACCGTTTGTTTCTACTTTTATATCTACTCCCATTTCTTTCGCTTTTGCCTTTAAGGCGTCAGCAGCCATATACGTATGCGCAATTCCTGTCGGACAAGCCGTAACAGCTAACACTTTTTTCTTTCCATATAGTTGTTTTTCTTCTGTCACCATTTCTCCCTCCTTTTCTTGAATCGCTTGAATGATCTGTTGTTTTGTCGAAGCGTTTTCAATTTTCGAGCGAAACGATGCATCCATTAACAATGTCGACAAGCGAGATAACGCTTCCAAATGTGTGTTATTCGCTCCTTCTGGTGCAGCAATCATAAAAAACAAATGGCTTCGTTTTCCGTCTAACGCATCGTAATCAATTCCTTCTTTTGAACGTCCAAAAACAACGGCTGGAGTGCGCACCGCTTTCGTTTTTGCATGAGGGATAGCAATTCCTTCGCCAATCCCTGTCGTGCTTTGCGCTTCACGGGCAAAAATTGCTTCGATAAACGTTTGACGATTGTGCAATTTCCCAGTCTTCTCAAGAACGTCTACTAATTCTTCAATGACTTCTTTTTTTGTTCGTGCTTTCAAATCAAGGACAATCGTATCCTCTATCAACAAATCTGTTATTCTCATACACGATCCTCCATTCGTATGATTTTTACTTCATCTAATAAGCGATGAACCTCTTCCTCCGTGCATAAATCTTCAGAAAATGCTGTTGCACTCCCCGCGGCAACACTATAACGAAACGCTTCTTCAAGCGATGCTTCGTTCACGTATGCAGCTAAAAAGCCCGCTACCATCGAATCGCCGGCACCAACCGAATTTTTTACTATTCCTTTTGGAGCTTGAGCGACTAATATCACATCTTTATGGAACAAAATGGCACCATCCCCAGCAAGTGAAACAATAACATGCTGGACACCATTGTTAATCAGTTTTTTCCCGTATTCCAACATTTGATGACGACTATGAATACTGACTCCGAACAATTCTCCAAGCTCCATTTGGTTTGGTTTAAGTAAAAACGGCTCGTATGCAACGGCTTGTTCCAGTGCATTGCCACTCGTATCAACAACGACAGCTACCCGCCGTTTTTTTGCTTCCTCCATCATCGTGGCGTAAAATGTATCATCTACCGAGGGCGGAAGGCTTCCGGCTAAAACAAGTATATCCCCTTTTTTTAATTGATTAATTTTAGCAATTAACGCTTCTTTATGTTCGTCGCCAATGATCGGTCCTTCCCCATTTATTTCCGTTTCTTTTTCCCCTTTTAACTTAATGTTTAGTCGCGTTTGTCCAGGTACAGTAATAAAATCTGTTAAAATATGCTCTCTTTTCAATTCATCAGCAATAAACTGACCTGTAAATCCACCAATAAATCCAAGCGCAATATTATGAACGTGTAACCGTTTCAATACACGCGACACATTAATTCCTTTTCCGCCCGGAAAATATGCCGTTTTTGTTGCTCTATTTAATTTTCCAAGTTCGATCTGTTGCGCTTTCACAACATAATCGACGGAAGGATTTAACGTACATGTATAAATCATGATTTCACAACCTCTACTGTCGTTTTTGCTTCATACATTGCTAGCAACTCTTCATCTGTTTCATCCGTAATCATCGTTGCCTCTTGTAATGGTGCAATTTTGGCAAACGTACTTTCGTTTAATTTTGAGTGATCGGCTAATACAAAAGCTTGTTGTGATAAATGAATAGCGGTTTGTTTTATAAGCGCTTCTTCCGGATCTGGAGTTGTATAACCAAAATCAATATGAACGCCGTTTACACCGATAAAACACTTGTCAAAACTATACTGTTGCAACGAGTGAATAGCTCCTCGACCAATTAACGCATTCGTTTTTTTCTTAATGAGTCCGCCAACAAGATACGTTGGAATGTCTTTTTCTAACAGTGCTTCAATATGCATAATGCCGTTCGTTACGACGACGATATTTTTTGCTTCAATATAAGGAATCATCTGTAATGTTGTCGTTCCTGCATCTAAATAAATGCAATCTCCATCTTGAATAAGACTGGCCGCGTATTTTCCAATGAGCTGTTTTTCATGAATGTTTTTCGTCGATTTTTCAAAAACGCTCAACTCTTCTCTTTTTTGTTGTAGCAACGCAGCCCCACCATGAACACGCTTTAATTTTTTTTCTTTTTCTAGTTGGCTTAAATCACGTCGAATCGTCGATTCCGAACATTGTGTCGCTTCAACAAATTCATGTAACTTTACCACTTCTTTTTCTTGTAGCAACTGCAAAATAATGCGATGTCTTTCTGGTGTTAACAATTTTACACCTCCTTTTCAAACCGTTTACATCTTTATCATATCGGACTATAGATAAAAAATCAATCAAATTCAATCAATTAAAATCAAAAATAATCATATTATTTCACATTTCATTCAAAAACGTTCATTTTTCAGAAAAATAAAAAACTGCCTCATATAGAGACAGTTTTATTAGTGATTTTCTCGGGATAATATTCTTCAATCATTTGGATAAATGGCTCGACATATTGAGGATCAAATTGCGTACCAGAACAGCGTCGCAATTCAATAATTGCTTCGGAGAATGTTTTTGTTCGTTGATACGGGCGGTCCGTCGTCATCGCATCGAATGAGTCGATAATACACAAAATACGAGCTAACTTTGGTATTTCCTCTCCTTTTAGCCCATAAGGATAACCTCGTCCATCATAACGCTCATGATGAAGTTCAACAAGTGGAATCACTTCTTCAAAACGACCATCGGAGAGAACAATTTCTTTCCCCCATATGACGTGTTTTTTCATTATTTCCCATTCATCAGAGGTGAGTTTGCCTTTTTTATTAATAATGTCTCGCGAAACTTCGATTTTACCAATATCATGAACGAGTGCCCCTAAAATAAGAGTCCGTTTTTCTTCCTCTGTAAGCGGTAATCGATCACTAAATTCCATTGCATATGTAAATACACGTTTACTATGACGGTATGTATACACATCTTTATAAAGCAACAGTTTCAGCTGCTCTTCAATCGCATCTAATTCTTCCTTAAATTTCAATGCATCACGAGATATTCTTTTCTCATCATACAATTGCACATTATTTTTTCCTTGTGCTTTCGAATAATAAAGCGCTTGGTCAGCTTTATGTAGCAGTTCACTTTCTTCATACATGTCAGATTCATACTCAGCAATTCCGCATGAGAACGAAATACAACGATATGGAAGTCGTTCAACCCCGTCAAATGGCGTGTCATTTAATTTTTTCCGCAATTGATCCATAAAAGCTGCTGCTTCGTGTTTCTCCGTTTTCGGCAAAATGATCGCAAACTCTTCTCCACCATATCGTGCTACTGTAAAACCACGATCTTTCGTTTCATTTTTTAAATACTCCCCAACAAATTTCAACAATCGGTCACCTTGCACATGACCGTGATAATCGTTATATTTTTTAAAATCATCTAAATCTAAAAAAGCAACCGAAAACTGACCACCCGTTTTTTTCGTCTCCTGAAATAGTTCCTTTAAGTAATCTTTAAAATATCCGTGGTTATATAAGCCGGTGAGGTAATCTTTATTTGCCTGGTTAGCCATTTCTTGATACCACTCAAGCACTTTTCCAAACGTAATGGATAACAAAACAACTAAAACTGTAAATAAAAATAACCCAAAAAAGCCTTCGCTATCGATCAAAATAATAAGCACTAAAGAAAGAAGAAGGGTGACGAAATAAATAAAAAAGACTTCTTTTAAAAGACCTATGTTAAATACCCTATTAAACTTCTTCGATCTATCTGTTAAATAAAACCCTGCTATAATCAAAATGTTAATTGCAAAATATACAGTCAAGCTGAATATATAAGGATATAGATTTTCTGAAACTTTATCACCTATTTTACCTCCGAAGAAGAAAAAGAGCAAAAACGCTGCTACCATCGAGTCAGTCAAGACTTTGTGGAGAACATTTTTTCGGTTCACTACGGGTGTTGTCAATCACTAGTTAGCGAACCATTTTCAGGAATTGATATCGTAAGCGCTTTTGGACTCTCATCCCTCATCTTGAAGTGATGATATTGTATTCCATTTTTTTACACCCAACCAAAATCCCGAAGCGCCGACAACGCTTGATGGATCGGCGTCCCGGATGACCGCTGCAGACACGGTAGATTCTGACGCACCACATCTGCCCACAACCGTCCTGCCTTCCGTTTGGCCTGTTCAACCCGCTTGGA
>NZ_JXTH01000096.1 GCF_000836725.1 Anoxybacillus thermarum
ACCAATTGGTCCGCTTCGTTCCATTCGTATTGATATTTTCCATCTTCGAGACGGTTGCCGTTGGCATCATATGTGATCGATTCGTTTCCAAAACGAATGAGCTGATTGGCAGCGTTATAATCGGCATTGGTCGTCGTCGACTGCCCATCTTTCGTTTTCACGATTTGCTTCCGATTGCCGAATCCGTCATAGGCATATTCGACTTTCGTGCCATCTGGAAGCTGCTCTTCCACTAATTGGTCTAGGGCATCGTAACGGTAGACGGTCGTTTCCCCCGTTGGGGATTCCACTTTCGTCCGATTGCCATTTTCATCGTAACGGTACGTTTCCGATAAAATTTCTTTTCCATCCGCCGTACCGACCGAAACGCTTTCCACGAGGCCGCGGTCATCATACGTAAAGGTCGAACCGGCTCCGTTTCCTGTCGTGAAGGTGCGAACGTTTCCTCTCTCGTCATAATCAATGTTTTTTGTTTGGCTACATTTCTTTATTAGTTGTTATTCTTTCTCACTCTGAGATAATAAAAGCTCACAAACCTTAAAGTAGGTCGTGAGCTCTAAATAAAAATTTTTCATAAAAAGGCTTCATCAATATTCTGTGTTTCTGTCAAGATAGGTTTGAAAAATTCTATCTTTAAAGTACCCCCACGTTAACCAGACGACATGTTAGGAAAATAGATTGGATTTATATATCTAAAAAATTTCCAATTATACTTCGATTTAGTTTTCATACTCCCAAATAGCGTACCGACTAATAGCTAAAGCTGTTTCGTTCCAGGTTTTTCTTGAACAATGGGCAAGTATTTTTTTGAGACGATCCTCTACACTTTTTATATTAAAGTCTTTCATTATAAACAATCCTCTAGCTATCTCCAATCCTGACTTTTCCACCATATTCCCTAACCTTTTTGGACTTGTAACATAGATAGTAAATACTTCAGCAGAATCTGAGTCTCCCTTGATACCAATATCCGCTTCAATTTCTATCCAAAAATCATCAGTCTCCTCTCCCCAGTCTTCATCCATTATCGTTAAACAAAATAATTCAGGAATTATCATTTATATGGCTCCCTCCATGCTAAAAATTCAAGCGTGCATTTCGTAACTTATATGTCTTTTTGTTGATAGGACTCTTATAAAATTCCTCAAAATTCGCTTGATATACCCTTCTTGTTTTCTTATACTGCATTCTAAATACTTTAGATTTATCTTTACTTCTATATCCTATCCATTTACCATTTTTGTAGAGTGGCTTAGCCCCTGATCCAACCCATGCTTTCCCAGCCTTTTTGCTAGTCTCTTACTTACTCTCCCTACTTCTATAGTAGTGTTACCTTTTCCATACTTAGCCGCCAATAAAATCCTCATAATCTTGGCTGTTTCTTTCGCTTTATAAATTCTATACGCTTTAAAAGCAGCACCACCAACAAGCCCTACACCTACAGCAATCGCCGCAGCCTTCCATCCACCTTTTTTAAATGCCTTATATCCATCATAAACCGCAAATCCTGCATTGATGGCCAGCCATACCCAATGCCCATCCGGATCCACTA
Organism: Anoxybacillus thermarum; assembly: GCF_000836725.1. GTDB lineage: Bacteria > Bacillota > Bacilli > Bacillales > Anoxybacillaceae > Anoxybacillus > Anoxybacillus thermarum. Next base: position 1,553 of record NZ_JXTH01000096.1, read on the forward strand.
ATATCACCGGATTGTTATTCGCATACGTATACCCATTTTGGGTTATTGAATCATCCTGATCCCCTGAACCTGGATCTCTCGAAATAAACATTGCCGTTTCTGGATCATAATATCGTGCTTGAAGATAATACAGTTTGGTTTCTTTATCATAATAATACTCTGCATACCCCAGTGGTTGTCCAGCGACTCCTGTATCTTCTGAAGCGGAAAGGACTTTGCCCCATGGATCGTAGCTATAACTAGCCATCGTCGCTCCATTTTCATCCACGATACGTACGACATCTCCGCGGCAATTCGTCACATAGTAAAACGTATCGTCGTTTGAGTTCGTGATGGTGTTCGGCTTTCCATTCACCCATGTAAACGCCCACACCGTTTGTCCGTTATCATCAGTGATACGAACTAAATCGGAGCCGGCATAGTGATAATGGTACGTTACACCGTTGACTGTTTTCGTTTTCCGCAAACCGTCTGGATGGTACGTGAAGCTGGCGATCGTATTGCCGTTTAAATCTTTCACATTAAGCAGGCGGCCTTCCCCATCCCATTCGTATTGGTATTTGTCATCTTGAAGCAAATTTCCTGCTTCATCGTAGCTGAAGCCCTCGACTTTATTCGCCACGTTAAAGGTGAGTGTCTTGCCGTGCGGGTTTTTCAAGTTCCCAGCCGCATCGTAGTCATACTGAACCGTGTGTTGCCTTGATATGTCCATGACGTTAAGCGGCCGGCAAAATCATATGTAAACGTATGCGAATCCGCACCATCAAAATACATTACAATGTTTCCGTCCGCATCGTACGCATAGGTCAAATCCAATGCACCCGCACCGACGACATGCTGATCCGTTAATCTTCCGCGTCATAATACAATTGATACACGCTTAAAGAAGAAATGTTGGAGCTATTCCTTCGACACGTGACAGGCACTCTTGTCACAATCCTATGTTAAAACGAAACGGAGTAATAATCCTGTCCATAAATACAAACAGAACTATTACTCCATTAACCCGAAACTTTGTTCTATTTAGAACTTTTCTAAATCTAGCTTATAAATAATATTTTTACTAACTCCATACAATATACTTCCTCTACCAAAATAATAATCAAATGTCAATTTGTTCCCTTGTGTATCGTATGCTGTATATTCTTTATGTTGCTTATTTTCTAGACTAATTCCCACAATATCTCCTTCATTGGTTAAAACAAAAACCATATTGTGCCCAACAACCAAATTTTCTCCACGACTAACATTCGATTCCCACCAACAAGCAGTATTACTATTCTTTTTTAATTGCACTATAGGATATTTTGCATCTGCACTATAATAATATAGCCATACATCGTTAGAATCAGAAATGTTTACTGCATGACAATGATCAATGGGTGGAAAATTTCGTTGCTCAACTAACATATCAAATGCATCATATATAATAGCTCCATTTTTATCAAAACATACAATTCCCTTACTTCCTATTTCACTTTCATGAAAAATTCCTTCATCACTATAACCAATCCATATATGGTGATCTTGATCTACTTTACATGTATTTACTCCATTACCTACACAAAATTCTTTTAATAAATTTCCTTTTTTGTCATATATAAATGCATTATTTTCTTGATCATGTGTTAAGTAACCACAGATTAGTAGATAGTTATCTTCTATTAACTGCAAGAAGTGTAATTCTTTATTTGCAACAACTTCATACGACCGCTTCTCTCCATTATCTAAATGGACTATTTTATATAAAAAGGGATTACCATTAGTATTTTCATGTAAATAAAGTATCAATATATCGTCTTTTAATCCCAGGTCTACAGATATAGGTTCATATTTACTTAATTCTGTAATTTCATAATATTTATTAAATATTAATTTGTCAGTATTCAAATATATAACCCCCTTCTTTTTATAGAGAGGCATTATTATCTTTTAAAAGATAATAATGCCCGAAAATAATATAACTGTAACTATTCAGCCACATCATAAAGTGAGCTGAATATTTTTTGCTTTTCCTGTCTATGATGTGAATATTGATAGACAAGGAGGTGAATCACATGTTGACGGTACAACAAGCTGTATTTACAGTTGAGGGCTTAATCGGCAAAGTCCAACAACAAAAACAGCTCATTCATCAACTCGTTCAAGAAAATGAACATTTGCGTCACGAAAACAAACAACTACGCAAAGAAAATGAACAACTGAAGTACCGTGTTCAAGAGCTGGAAGCACGCACGAAAAAAAACAGCTCCAATAGCCATTTGCCCCCATCTTCTGACCGTTTTGCCAACACACGTTCTTCTCGTCAACCATCTGGCAACAAGCCAGGCGGACAAGAAGGACATCAAGGAACGACGCTCCGTCAAGTGGAACATCCACATCATCGTGTCGTCCACCGTGTGCATACGTGTCAAGGATGTGGGGCTTCTTTGCGTGAAGTCAAACCGTTCAAAGTCGATATCCGTCAAGTGTTTGATGTCCCTCCTGTGGCGATCGAGGTGACACAACATGAACGTGAAGTGAAATCGTGTCCGCATTGTCGATGTGTTCAACAAGCCGAATTCCCATCCCATGTCACGAATCATGTGCAATACGGTCCACGGCTCACGGCGCTCGCTGTTTATTTACATCATATCCAATTGATCCCTTACAAGCGTTTAAGTGATACAATCGAAGCGTTATATCAACACTCGATTAGTACAGGAACCCTTGCCAATATGGTGAAACGAGGACGCGAAGCGCTGGAATCAAATATGGACATCATCGAAGACGCCTTACTTGAATCCAACATCCTGCATGTCGATGAAACGAGTTTGCGCATCAATGGGAAACTCGCATGGGTGCATGTCGCGTGTACATCGGGATATACATACTTGGCTCCTCACGCTTCTCGTGGAAAAAAAGCGACCGATGATATCGGGATTCTTCCCCGATATGAAGGGACGATGATGCACGATGCGTTCGGTACGTATCCGAAATACACACATGCCACCCATGCCCTTTGTCATGCCCACCATTTGCGTGAGTTAAAAGGATTCATCGAACAAGGGCATACGTGGGCGATGCGCATGACCACGTTTCTGTTAGCCGCCAAGCAAGCCGTCGAAGCCCATCACGGTGCACTTTCCGAAGAAGAAGCGAGACGGTGGGAACGAGTGTATGATCGCATCCTAGAAAGAGCACAACACCGATTAGAAACGATGACGCCTCTTCCGAAAAAAGCACTCGCTTTTGTTCGACGCCTTCAAAAACGAAAGGAAGAAGCGCTGCGTTTCTTACGTGAAGTACATGTTCCCTTTGACAACAACCAAGCCGAACGCGATCTTCGCATGGTTAAAGTCAAAGAGAACATTTCGGGTACGTTTCGCGAAGAAACATTCGCCCAGTCTTTTTGTATCACAAGAAGCATCGTTTCCACACTGACGAAACACGAAAAAAACGTGTGGGATTCGTTATGTCTTCTGTTGACGGGTGACACGCTTGATCGCGTTCTTTCTACCACTTAGGGCATTTTCTATTACGGGGATGCCCTATTTGTGTTGCGCTTCTTTACATACTACTATCGGAGTGAATAGTTACAAAGACGGGACATGGAGATCGGAAATTCTTTATTACAACCTATATAGAAAGGAAAACTTGTTACAACTTTACCGGATGGTTCCCGAATGACTCTTACTCTATTAGTAGGTTTCCCCCTAGTATCTGTTCCTACGGGTCTTTTAAATGTTTTTTCATGGATAGTTCTACCATATCTACCTGTTCTTACGGGCTTTGTCCTCGCAGTTGCTCTAGTGGTTCTCTTTAAAGTTCTATTACTTTTAAACTTACTTTTTGGTTTTTTTCCATCTTTCATCTTTTTATTAGATTTAGGACCGTGCTCCTCTTTAATATGGTCCCAGTCTATCTCCCCAAGTTTTTTTCCTAAATACCACGCTCCATAAGCCCCGACAACAGCAGCAGTACCAATTAACATTACTTGTCCAACACCAGGAACAAAATAAAGCCCTACAGCATACGCAAACTTCCCATCCGGATCCACCAACATCACCGGATTGTTGTTCGCATACGCATACCCATTCTGCGTGAGGATATCGTCTGCATCCCCTGGGTCTGGGTCTAAAGATAGGAACACGCCATGCGTTGGATGATAGTATCGGGCAATTAAGTAATAGAGACCCGTTTCTTTGTCATATTGATATCCCGCATATCGGTATGGGTTTTCGTCCGCCAAGGCACCGGATTGGGAAAGAATGTTCCCCCACGCATCGTATTGATAGCGGGCAACAATGTTTCCTTGTTCATCCGTCAGGGCGATGACATCCCCATGCGCGTTATAGTGGTAAAAATACGTCGCTGTGCCTTTCTTCATGGCAAGGAGTTGCCCGTTTTCTCCGTATATATATGATCTTACCACATTTCCATCCGCATCGGTTTCATACAGAACGTTTAGGCTATCCCCTTGGTAATGGTAGTTCGTAATGACGCCATTTACATTCTTTTGGATGCGCCGGCCGTCTTCATCATATTTGTATGTGACAAACGGCGTGCTTTCTCCTTTTCTTGTAATGGAAACTAATTGGTCTGCTTCATTCCATTCGTATTGATACTTTCCATCTTCTAAACGATTGCCGTTGGCATCATAAGAGATTGTCTCTGTTCCAAAACGAACCAACTGATTGGCAGCGTTATAATCTGCATCGGTGGTCGTCGACTGCCCATCTTTCGTTTTCACGATTTGCTTCCGATTTCCGAATCCGTCATAGGAATACTCGATGTTCGTACCATCTGGAAGTTGTTCTTCCACTAA
>NZ_JXTH01000097.1 GCF_000836725.1 Anoxybacillus thermarum
CGACGACGACCAATGCCGATTATAACGCTGCCAATCAGCTCATTCGTTTTGGAAACGAATCGATCACATATGATGCCAACGGCAACCGTCTCGAAGATGGAAAATATCAATACGAATGGAACGAAGCGGACCAATTGGTTTCTATTACGAGAAAAGGAGAAAGCACTCCTTTTGTGACGTACAAATATGATGAAGACGGCCGGCGCATCCAAAAGAATGTAAATGGCGTCATTACGAACTACCATTACCAAGGGGATAGCCTAAACGTTCTGTATGAAACCGATGCGGATGGAAATGTGGTAAGATCATATATATACGGAGAAAACGGGCAACTCCTTACCATGAAAAAAGGCAATGCGACGTATTTTTTACCACTATAACGCGCATGGGGATGTCATCGCCCTGACGGATGAACAAGGAAACATTGTTGCCCGCTATCAATACGATGCGTGGGGGAACATTCTTTCCCAATCCGGTGCCTTGGCGGACGAAAACCCATACCGATATGCGGGGTACCAATATGACAACGAAACGGGTCTATACTACCTGATTGCCCGATACTATCATCCAACGCATGGCGTGTTCCTTTCTTTGGATCCAGACCCAGGGGATGAAGATGATGTTTTAACTCAAAATGGCTATAATTACGTAAGTAATAATCCTGTAATGCTAACGGATAGTGATGGGCGTAATCCTTACCTTATAGTTGCTGCTTATGTTATTGTTAGAGTAGGTACTAAGTATGTTGTTAAAAAGGTTATTAAAAAGAAAATACCTAAAAAAATAAAGGTAAATAAAGGAATTTACAATCGTAAAAAACATTACGGAAATGGTACTAGAAAGAGTGTAAGAGATGCAGTTTTAAAGAGAGATAATTATACTTGTCAGTATTGTGGTAGAAAAGGGGGTAAACTAGAGATCGATCATAATCCATCATTAAAGCAGCATTATTATAAGAAAGGGTATGCCATGTCTAGAAAGGCACGTATAAAATATGCCAATAATCCAAAATATCTAAAAACTGCTTGTCAAAGATGTAATCGTAGTAAACAGGAAAGATATTATCCTGATGAATGGAGGCCATGATAATGAACGACTATGAAATACTTTTTCAAAAATATGTAAAAGAATTAAAAGAGGCAATTGAAGAAGAAAAGGAATTTTTAGATCCGAATCTTGACAAAGAGAGATATGAATACGAATTAAGTATTAGCGGAAGAGTAATTGCCGTATTTAGGAAATATTGGTTTGAGTGTGACAAGTTAAACGATAATGAGGAAAATGAATACTATGTAAATCCAAAAGATTTTTGTGTTGATTGGTTGTCAGGTGAACATGAGGAGCTATTTAGAATTATTGAAAAAATGCCATATTATCCAATAGGAATAGACGAACATGGAAATTATGTTTAAAAAAACAGCTGTAATATGGGCTATCTCATGATTTATGAGATAGTCTTTTTATTTTTATGTGAAAAAAAATGAATAGAAAACAAAGAAAAAATTTAGGTATATAGGTTGTAATAAAGAATTTCCGATCTCCATGTCCCGTCTTTATCACCTGACAAGCTGGCACGGTGACAAGAAGAGCGAACAATGCCATGTAAAACAAAATTGCAACTTATATAGTTTCTCATCACAAAAAAGTACTTCCATGTATTTTTACCACTATAACGCCCATGGCGATGTCATCGCCCTAACGGATGCGCAAGGAAACATCGTGGCCCGTTACCAATACGATGCGTGGGGGAACATTCTTTCCCAATCTGGCGACTTAGAGGACGAAAACCCATATCGATACGCAGGATACCAATATGACAACGAAACGGGTCTCTATTACCTGATTGCCCGGTACTACTATCCGGAGCATGGCGTATTCCTATCTCTAGACCCAGACCCAGGGGATGCGGACGATATCCTCACGCAGAATGGGTATGCGTATGCGAACAACAACCCAGTGATGTTAACCGACCCAGATGGAGAGAATCCTTATATAATTATCTTGGTCTCCGTTGGTGGAAGGATTGTTGCTAAAAAAGTAGCTAAATCCTTAATAAAAAAAGCAGTAAAACGAACCGTTAAGAAAGCTGCTAAACGATATACAAAGTCAAATTTAAAATTAGGACGACAAATGCATAAATCATATAAAGCTAATAAGGTACTTAAAGGGGTAAGAGAAAAGGAATTTCGTTTACCAAGTGGAAAAAGAATTGATTTTATTGATTTCGAGAAGAAAATTATATATGAACTTAAACCAAATAACCCACGAGCAATAAAAAAAGGCCTAAAACAATTAAAAGCTTATAAAAAAGAAGTTGAAAAAATTTATGGTAAAGGCTGGAGAACAGTATTAGAAGTTTATTGAGGAGGTAGAGGCGATGGAAAGGAAAGAGTTTAAAAAGATTGTCAATGACTGTTTATTAGCAAACGGTTTCTCGAAAAAAGGCAAATATTATTATAAGGAAAGTCCTGAGGTAATATGTTGCCTTGGATTGCAGAAATCAAATTACTCTAATTGTTATTATGTAAATGTAGGTATAGTGATTAAGGAAATAAATAAAGGGCTAGAGCTTCCACGAGATGTTGACGGTGATATTAGATGTAGGTTCTATTTCAAAGTTGAAGGTAAGGAAGTTGACTGTCTTGACCTTGACAGAATAAATGAAAGTAGTGTTATTGTTTCATCATTAGAAGCGAACATTTCAGAAATAATAAATCCATCATTAGAACTCGAAGGTCTTAAAGAACTATTAAAGAAGAAACCCGTTCTCTTATACCAAACAACAATTAATGCGAAACAATATTTAGGTATAGATGAATAAGATTTAGCCATAGGGGAGATCTCCTCTATGGCTATTTTGGTTTGGGAGCGTAGTGCCGAATTGTTTAATGCAAAATAAAACTTTAGCAAAATGCAAGATAAAAATTAAGCACTAAATTGGAAACAAAACAGGTCAGTTTTCTCACAAAATATAATTTCAGAGACACGGCTTTACATGGAGTGGCGTGCATGGTAGGCTGGTTGCCTCTGCGAACTCCTTTTGTGCTGCGGCCTTCGCAAAAGAATCTATGCACGCAGAGGCTCCATGTCAAGCCTTATAGGGTAAGATAATTTATATTGATATATGGATTATATTTACTTTTATGGAACATAGGGTGCTAAACTTTTTCATTGCATTTCGCTTAAATTTTTAGTTGCAGAAAACAATCGTAGTAAACAGGAAAGATATTATCCTGGTGAATGGAGGCCATGATAATGAACGACTATGAAATACTTTTTCAAAAATATGTAAAAGAATTAAAAGAGGCAATTGAAGAAGAAAAGGAATTTTTAGATCCGAATCTTGACAAAGAAAGATATGAATACGAATTAAGTATTAGCGGAAGAGTAATTGCCGTATTTAGGAAATATTGGTTTGAGTGTGACAAGTTAAACGATAATGAGGAAAATGAATATTATGTAAACCCAAAAGATTTTTGTGTTGATTGGTTGTCAGGTGAACATGAGGAACTATTTAGAATTATTGAAAAAATGCCATATTATCCAATAGGAATAGACGAACATGGAAATTATGTTTAAAAAAACAGCTGTAATATGGGCTATCTCATGATTTAAGAAAGGAACAGGTACTTATGTAATTAAATTCCGTAGTGGCTATAGGTATATTGGTAAAGGCAGTTATAAACGCGCAAAATATTCTGCAAGATCTAAAGCAAAGAAGTACGGAGATAAAGTAATATACAGAGCTTGGAGACCTGCTAGATCAGATGATGAAGCGTTTATCAGAGAGTATAAGCTGATGATGAAATACAAGTTTAAACAAGGGGGAGAGTTATATAATAAAATTCATAGTCCTAGAAGAAAGAAGTATTATAATTATTATGGAGAATATTGAAAAATAAGTAAAAAGTGTGTTTAAAAATAGTTTGACAAAAGCGTCTTTCCATTCAATTCTTGATGGAAGACGCTCATTGTCTTAACTTATACCTATGTTTTAGGAGGAGTTATGTATAAGATGATTGAAATAGACGGAATTAAAATCAAAGAAGAACCGACAGGGAATATAATTACAGTAAAATCTGAAAAATTAGATTTATGTATTGACATCATTAATCGTTATGATATCAAGAGAATAAATATAAGGGATGGCAGTTATCACTACCAAGATATTGATTTTCTAGAAAAATGCCCGAATGTTGAAGAGGTTTATATTCGCCATTATAATCTTCAAGACTACTCGGGGCTCTATTCAATCAAAAATTTAAAAATTTTAGCGTTAGATGAAACCGAGAGTAAGATTGATTTGAATTTTGAAAAACTTTCCACCCTGCAAACCTTATACGTTGATTGGCAGCCGAAAATGGAAGGGCTACGTTTTTTAAAAAACTTGAAGGAATTACAGCTGTTTAGGTTTAGTTCTAAAAATAAAGATCTTGGGGATTTAGCGGGTTTATCTCAATTAGAAACGCTTATTCTTACACATGGAAACATCGAAACTTTGAAAGGAATTGAAGAACTGAAGAGTTTAAAAAATCTTCAGCTAAATTATATCCGCGGATTAGCTGATATAGATAGTATTAAATTTCTTCGCGAGTTAGAGTACTTGGAAATACAGTCTTGTAAAAAAATTAAAAGCTTCGAGTGTATAAAAGAGTTAAGAAAATTAAAAAAGTTGATACTGGATAAAGTTGGCGATATTCCTTCACTCAGTTTTGTTAAAAATTTAAAACATTTAAAACATTTAGCTTTTGTCGAATGTAACGTAGTGGATGGTGATTTAAGTTACTGTCAAGGGATTGAATACGTATATTTTACACAAAAGAAACATTACTCGCATAAATTAAAAGATTTTAATTCAATCATTGGCGAATAACAAGGGAGGAGAATTTTTGATGAGATTTCCTAAAGACGAAGACGGGCAAACGTTGGAACTATTATATAAAAATGGCGTTGATTTTAATAAAAAGCATCAATTAGATTTTTTTATTGTTTTAGAAAATGAAAAAGATGCTTTTGAGCTAGGTCGTGAGCTTGAAGAGCGAAATTTTATGTTTACCATTGAAGAGGATCCAGAAACTAAAGAATGGGTATGCTGTGTAACGAAAGAGATGTATTTAGATTATGATGAAATTGTAAGTTTTCAAAAGGAGCTCAATAAGTTAAGCAAGCCTTTTAATGGTTATTGTGATGGATGGGGGACATTAGTTGAATGAGTAGCCTTTTTCGAAGGGGATGAAAAAGCGCTATATACGTGCAAGGAAAATGATGTGGACCATTGCAGTGAGCTTCGATTGCTGGGAAGAAATTGATTGAATAAAAGCCCTTCTCATTCGAGAGGGGCTTTAATCTTCCCATACTTCGTTCATAAGCTCTTCAATTTCTTTTCGAAGTTTTTCCGTTTCTTTTTTATCAACTACAACTTCAATAATGACAACATCTCCTACCTCAGCTTCTTTTGGAAAGATGGACTTCGGAAAGTCTTGAGTTTTTCCGTTAATCTCAACTACTGCAATATCATCCTCGAAACGATCAATAATTCCTTTTACCTTTTTCATTATCGCTTCTCCGTTTTCACTGAAAGTTTAGAACCGTTGCTCGTGAAAACAATCGTTCCTTTTTGGTCTGTTCTATAGACAGTAACGAATGATGTGACAACGAATGAATATGATGCCAACGGAAATAAAATCAAAACGGTTTTACCGAAAGGAAACACGATTCAATGGACGTATGACGGAACGGAAAGGGTCAAAACGATTTCTTACAACAACGTTCCGTATTACGAATTTAGTTACGACAAAAACGGAAACGAACTTTCTGTACAATATTTAAAAGACGGTACGACCAAGACAAGAAAATTTGATTCCGCGAATCGTGTCATTGAACAATCCGAACACGGAGGATTACAAAAGTGGACCTATCCGACGACATCGGATAAATTACAGCAGTTCATGTTCTCTCATGGGTCCTTTAGTCAAACGATCAATTACCAATACAATGCATTGGATCAAAATACGGTCGTCCAAGATGGAACGTATACGTACCGCTTTGACTATGACGAGAGAGGAAACGTTCGCACCTTCACGACAGGAAATGGGGCCGGTTCGACCTTTACGTATGATGACCGCGGCTTAGTGGAAAGCGTTTCGATCGGTACGGCGGACGGAAAAGAAATTTTATCCGAAACGTATCATTATGATGAAAATGGAAATCGTACAAAGATCGAATACCCAACTGGGGAAACAGTGGTCTATCGTTATGATGAGTTAGACCAATTAGTGGAAGAACAACTTCCAGATGGTACGAACATCGAGTATTCCTATGAC
>NZ_JXTH01000098.1 GCF_000836725.1 Anoxybacillus thermarum
CCCTTTCCCCTGGCGGGAAATGAACAGCCCATCCGCCTCCACAAACAGCACTCGGCCGTGCCGTTGGGAAACAGGGTGGTGCAGCGAGACAGGGGCCTCCAGCACCAGTTGGCGAATCGCCTCGTGGCTTAGGACCGCATACCCCACGATCGACTCCAACGTACGGGCCGCTTTGCGGTAGGAAGAGCACTCTACGGCCAACTCGACCGCCGTTTCCTCGAGGCAAGGGCTGATCGACTGCGCTCCATCAAAGCCCAGTTCGGCCTCCAGCAAGAAGGTATACGCCCCCGCCTGCCGATCATAGTAGTAGTTCCGTCGAAACGTCACTTCTCCAAACAGCGTTTGGATCGTGGTCGGCCGTTTGTCTTTCAGCTGATACCGGCGCTTGTCCCGCGCTTCCGCCAGTTGTTGATCAATCTCCTCCAAAAGGGCCGCCAACAAGACAGCGAACACCTTTTGAAGAGTTCTGACTAATTGTTCCTCCAGCTCTTTTAATACAGGCCATTCTGTGGTAAAATGTTTCATGGACTCTCTCCCTCCTGTTTTATTGATGTTGGTCATCACCATCATAGCAGGGAGAGAGTCCTTTTTGCATGACATTTGCTTTTTTCTACCGCGCTTCGCTTGGTGGCCCCGACGAGCGTCGCGAACAAAAGTTCGCAACCCTCGTCGGGGAATCATTCCTGAATGTCACCCACAAATATTTTACTCACACCTATACCTAACCGAAATTCATCTCCCACTTTCACTTCGTTTAGAAGTGGGAGACTTCTTTCGGAGGGAAGTTAAAAATTTGATAACCAATATTTTCAGTTCGTGTCTTTCGTTTTGTTTTGTTTTCTTTTCATGAATAAAAGAATTATGAGGAAGCCAAGCAAAATAAGTGTAATCCATAAGGAAATGGAATAAGCCTTTTTAAATAGTTGAAGAGTCCACGCTGGTGCCCAAGCATCCTCCCCTAGTAGCCAATATGCGACCACATTTGAAATTCCAATACCCTCTGTATTTGGTTTCAGCGATGATAATAATTAAGTGCTAAACTAATACTGCAAACTACGGATACGAAAAAAAGTGCAGTAATTGTGATAAGGAGTGTTTTAGATAAATCTTTTGTTCTTTTATGGAACAAATGAGTAAAAACTAAAAGAGTAAGTAGCAAAATATCACTAGCGTCGCATTAAAATAATTTAACACCTTTAAATAAACCGAATTTTCTGAAATATAATCCAAACACAAAAAAATCCTTTATAATGGTTGGGTGGTAGTAAACCATCCAAATCCAATACAAAGGACAAAACCATGGATAAGTTTACACGAAAAACATCATTTGAACAATGGTTTTCACCGATTAATCGTCCATTATTTGATGACCTAGTGAAAACACATCAATTAAATCACTATACCAAGAAACTTTATATGGCTTCATTTATGAAACTACTTTTGTATGCCCAACTCCATGAAACCGAGAGTTTACGGGCGTTGAGTGACGCTGTCTTTTTAGAAGAATTACAACGAGCAACGAGATTGGAATCGATTAGTTTTTCACAGTTAGGGAGACGAATCAATACCATCCCAACTGAGTTCTTTCAAACGATTTTTCTCGATTTAGTGGCACAAATTCATCGGAAAACCAATTTCCAAACAAGAAGAAAAGTGACAACGCCTTTGAAAATCATTGATTCGAGTACATTACCGCTTAATTTGACCAATCATAAGTGGGCAGAGTTTCGAAAAACAAAATCAGGAGTAAAGCTTCACTTACGACTTGTTTTTATGGAAAAAGGACTCTCCTATCCAGATAAAGCCGTACTCACGAATGCCAACGAACATGATCGTGGTCAACTAGAAGTATTCGTGGATGACAAAGAATGCATGTACGTGTTTGATCGTGGTTACTTGGATTATAGGCGCTTTGATCAAATGATGGAAGATGGCTATTTCTTTGTGACTCGTTTGCGTAAAAACGCTGTTGTCCGAGTGTTAGAATCCTTTTCGTTACCAGAAGATTCACCCGTATTCTCTGATGAAATGGTTGTCATTGGAACACCACAAAATCGTTCTGAAAACGTGTTTCGCTTACTCAAATTGCAAGATACAAAAGGAAATGAGCTTCATTTACTGACAAATCGGTTTGACATTGACGCAGATGAAATTGCAGAAATCTACCAATCACGTTGGGCAATCGAACTTTTTTTCAAATGGATGAAACAACATCTGAACATTAAAAAGTTTTTTGGTCACAGTGAACAAGCTGTACATAATCAAGTGTACGTAGCCATGATAGTGTACTGTCTGAATGTTTTAGCTCAGTTGAACACGAATAGCGAACGCAGTTACTTACAAATTAGTCGCTATTTGAAGGCTTCTTTGTGGAAATCCGCTCACATTTGGTTACGAAAAATCGAAGGAAACAGCGTCCCATAAAGGTTTGCCAGTCGTTGTTGCACAAGTCATAGGTTATAGTAAAAAAATGGATGTCTACTACCCTCGCTTAGGTGTTTTCGTTTTTTCTCTAAAGTCCAGAAAAAATAAAACTGAAAATTCAGACATCATTTATGCGACAGTAGTGGCAAAATATAATAAAAATAAAGTTCTGGATTGAACATCATTTCACCTCTAATTTCCCAAAATTATACTCTTGTCGTTAGTGAGACAAGAAGCTTATCGGATTTGGATTGCTCGTTATCGATGTTCCGTATGCCACAAGACGATGACCTTGCTTCCAATATTTTTTTATTCATAATTTTAAGAAATTAGTTCTGGAATAGTGTGTTACAAAGCAGTGAAAATTGTTCAACCACAGAATCTTATTCTTTGTCGTCCTTCGTTACTTTTGAAAGTTTAAAAATACCAACTAACAGACAAATCATACTTCCTGCCCATAATGCCCCTGATTCACCTAAAAGAAGGGAAATTTCTTCTGACGACATGGGATGATTAATGTCAAAAGAAATGGCTTTTAATGCCAAGTATACTGCAATAGAGAACGATACAAAATGCACGAAAATCCAAAGAAATGCTGCTCTTTGTGTGGTATTCCTTCTCCAAAGGAAAATTACCGTAATAATTGCAATGAGCATTATTGTAGAAAAACCACCAATTAACATGTTCATCACTTCTTCTTCCAAAGGAAGATGCTGGTGCATGTGGAGAACACCTCACATAATAGATAAATTAATTCGTAGTGCTAGTTGAGAACTAGCACTACGAATATTATGCATTGTTCCCTCCATACCCGTCAAATTTAGTGTTAAGGGTCGTTGTGTCCATACGCAATGTTTGTGATCATTAGCTGAAGAAAAAGAATACCACATGTTTTAGGCATGCCAAATAACCCTCTTGGAGAGGGTTATTTGGCGTTTTTATGAATCTTATCGGGGCGTGACAGTGGAGTGAGCCTTTAAAAGTAGACATGTATAAATCGGGAAAAAGATGTCCATACAGAAGACAGGAAGGAGCCGATGAACATGTCGAAAAAACAAAGAACTTACAAAAGCTATTCTTCAGAATTGAAGCTGGAAGCCGTTCAAAGAGCCTTGGCGGGGGAGAGTGTAAAAGTCATTGCACATCATCTTGAGATTACAGATCCTGACTATATTTATAAATGGATAGATCAGTATGAAATGTATGGGGAAGTAGGACTAAAACGAAAAGTTAGAAATCATCCTGAAATGGACAAGGATTTCATCATACGAGAACTAGAGATGGAGAATGGAATTTTAAAAAAGTATCTGCAAATTCTGAAAAGGGAGGGAAGACAGCGAAGTTCAAAGTAGTAGACGAGCTCAAAACAAAATATCCAGTTGTTAAAATATGTGAAAAACTACAGATTTCAAAATCTGGTTACTATAAATACTTGAAAACAAAGGGTAAGAAGAAAAAAGAATCTAAGAAAGACCAACAATTAAAAGAATATATCTCTTTGATTTTCCATGAACATAAAGGGAGATATGGATATCGAAAAATTCACGCAGTGTTAAACAATCAATATCAACTACCTGTAAGTGAAAAAGTTGTACGTCGACTGATGAGAGAATTAGGATTAAAATGTCAATCTCGCATGAAACGAAAACAGCCAGTCAAAGTGAAAAAAGCAACTTCCGCTGGATATATTTATGAAAATCTATTAAAAAGAAACTTTTCCACGACACGTTTGAATGAAAAATGGGTCACAGATGTCACGGAAATTGCCGTGGAAGATAAAAAGCTATTTGTTTCTGCCGTTATGGATTTACACAACAATGAAATTATCGGGCATCAGATTTCATCAACACACGATGTTCAACTTGTGGAAGATTCCCTATTGTATGCATTAGAAATCAGACACATCAAGGACTCTTTAATCCTTCATTCAGATCAAGGAATGCCATATCGATCAACAAGATGGAAAACGCTGATGGATACATTTTCAATCACACCAAGTATGTCGAGAAAAGCGAATGCGCTTGATAACGCATGCATAGAAAGCTTTTTCTCCTATCTCAAAACAGAGATAGAGCAGGATTTGCAACGTACGAAAAGTGTGGAAGAGGCAACACAGCTTATCCATGATTACATTCGCTATTACAACCACCAACGGATACAAGGTGTTCTTCGTTATCAGACACCGACTCAATATGCAAAGGCTAGTTAACAACGAGCACTGGTGGGCTATATTTCCTCCTTCTCGTCTTACCAACCTCTCCTCAGAACTCCGTGGGGCTGTCAAGTGCTCTCCTTGACAGTTTCACGGGGTTCTGAGACACTAGGAAAAAGACGAGAAAAGGAAAGGAACCAGAGCTGCGTAGCCCTGATTCCTTCGAATAAACCGAATTTATATTGTCTACTTTTCGGATCGCAATGCACAGGCACGCTGCACAAAAAAGTACATATGAACTATTTATTTGTAAAAACGACAAAAAAATCTAAAAATTTGTTGAAAACAGACTATTTTTGTATTAATATATTTGGTGAATAAAACCAAAATCGGGAGGTTTTATAATGAAAAAAGGGTTGTTAGCATTCTCATTGGCTGCTTTGCTAGGAACATCTTTTATAGCAGGAAATCAAACTGAAGCAGCATCAGTTACTGGACCAGGTGGGACTTCCAGAATCGATTACTTAAGAGGTAGTGATGAGATTTATTGGAGTGTTAAACCGAATACAAGTTGGCCTTATCAATTTCTAGGTTATGTTACATTTGGTTATGGCGCAAGTGGTTCAGTTCCTGTCGCTAGTGCAGGGGTTGGTTTGGAAGATGGATTAGTAGATGCTAGAGGTTCTGGATATTGCTCAGCAACGTTAAGTGGTACAGCATATGCTCTTGATGGAGATACGTTTACAGTGTTGCCTGGGGTTACTACTTATTATACTAGATGATAAATTCAGAGAAGGAAGGCTCACATAAGTCTGTGAGCCCTCTATGTTAATTTATATCCTCTGGAAAGTTTTTTACGAGACTAATCGTTATCCGAATCGATGTTGCTACTATCACTTATATTTAGGATAAGAGTTTAGTCTATCGTGTTTGTCGTTTTATTAGAAGTTTTGATAGGCTTGACTACTCTGATCCTTAAAAAACAGGATTAAACAGGAAAAAAGAATACATAAAAATGAACGTCTTAAAAATCGCATTAAAGGATAGTGAGATAAATGGTAAAATATCGCATATTTAATAGAATCCTGAATCCGTGACAAAACATCTTTACAATGGTCGCAAACCGTTGATACGATAAGGGAAAACGACGTGAACGACTTTTCATCAAGTAGGTGAATATCATGAAAGATTTCCCGATTCGGTTTGTGTTGACAGATGAAGCGATTACGCCAAGTGCTGGACTTGCTCTCGTTGGTTACTTACTACATCAAACGAAACTGGATAAACGAGTAAACGCCCTTCGGCTCCCAACGGTTCGTCGAGATGTGCACATTTCCCATAGCGACGTCATTCGCTCGATGATCGGCTTGCTTGCCACAGGAA
>NZ_JXTH01000099.1 GCF_000836725.1 Anoxybacillus thermarum
AATAATTAGCGAACGGTGCCAGGCACTGTTGTTCATGTCGCGTGCACATCGAAATATACATACTTGGCTCCTCACGCTTCTCGTGGAAAAAAAGCGACCGATGATATCGGGATTCTTCCCCGATATGAAGGGACGATGATGCACGATGCGTTCGGTACGTATCCGAAATACACACATGCCACCCATGCCCTTTGTCATGCCCATCATTTGCGTGAGTTAAAAGGATTCATCGAACAAGGGCATACGTGGGCGATGCGCATGACCACGTTTCTGTTAGCCGCCAAGCAAGCCGTCGAAGCGCATCACGGTGCACTTTCCGAAGAAGAAGCGAAACGGTGGGAACGAGTGTATGATCGCATCCTAGAAAGAGCACAACACCGATTGGAAGCGAAGACGCCTCTTCCGAAAAAAGCACTCGCTTTTGTTCGACTCCTTCAAAAACGAAAGGAAGAAGCGCTGCGTTTCTTACGTGAAGTGCATGTTCCCTTTGACAACAACCAAGCAGAACGAGATCTTCGCATGGTCAAAGTGAAAGAGAACATCTCGGGCACGTTTTGTGACGAAACATTCGCCCAGTCTTTTTGTATCACAAGAAGCATCGTTTCCACACTGACGAAACACCAAAAAAACGTGTGGGATTCGTTATGTCTTCTGTTGACAGGCGAAACGATCGATCGAGTTCTTTCCGCTACCTAGGGCATTTTCTATTACGGGGATGCCCTATTTGTGTTGCGCTTCTTTACATACTACTATCGGAGTGAATAGTTACGATTGATTTATATGGTTCGAATCATCATGTTTATAGTATTGATGTAGTCAAGCTTAATAACAGGAATGGAATAACAAGCTTTCATGATAACGACATACATAATGTTACTGTGTTTGAGCCTCTTCCAGGTCATGGATCTTCATACGATCGAATGTTGGATGTTGGTTGCATGTTTAGACATTTAAGGTTAAATTTATGAGATGTCTCGAGATAAATTACAAAGTAGGAAAATTACATTCTTTTCTGCGTTCTTTTCTGCGGGAATTGCATTTAATCATGATGAAGATATTGATTATTAAACAATAGATGAAACGATGAAGATGGGGTACAGCAACGATTCATAAAATATGGGGTCATAAGATGATTTATTTTAACCGAAATAATCTTCGGTACAGTAATTACGCTTAAACTGCTGTCTTTTATTTACCGAATTGCTTGGTACGCAAGGCATTCTACCGTAGTGGTCCGAAATAGAATAAATTGTTGCCGTACTTCTATTTCATCTTTTATAATCTATAAGTTATGTGAATAAGAAATTCCTTCGAAACAAAGTCTGAAAGGGATTTTTATAGGTTGTTAGATACATGGACTACATTATATCAAATTTTGGTTTTTAAAGGAGGTAGTTGGTAATTTTAATGTAAAATAAATATAAAAAGTATTGGAGAGGACTTATGATGGGTTTAATTATGACATTTGTAATGATACTTGTTTTTATTGCTTGTACTGTTGGTATTACTTTGAGCATTAAAAACAAGAACATTCTCAATAAACCAAGTTGGGGTATACTCATCTCTCTTGTTTTTCAATTACTTTTATTTACATTATTTTTTACAGAAGTATTAGCAAGTTTTCCGAAAGTAATCGCTCATCTTTTATGGTGGGGGGCAGTTTTAAGTGGTCTTATTTTTGGGATAAGGGATTTTAAAAATAACTTAATTACGTCTGTTTTAAGCATTCTTTTAAGTGTTTCTTTGGCTGGTCTGATGTTTCTTATGTTAGCCATAACTTCCATGTAACGATAATCTTATTGAGCTAACGGGTGTTTGAGTTTAATTAAAAAGAAAAAGGGAGAACACATATTAGTCATGTGTAATATGTGTTCTCCTTTATTTTTTAAGGCTTTTTATAATTTAGGTCTTGATAATTATTCGTTGGCACTCCTTGTTTATTTTTGATAAATTTCCAAGATTGACGGAAATATAATTAAGAAAATTTTGAAAAATAACCTCATTACATAAAGGATTATAAGTCCTGCTATTGTTCCAGACATTACGTTTATCCATATGAATTAATTTAATAAATTTAAAAAGGACTAACTAACCGCTTGCCCACATATATGTGTACAAATAAAAACTTACAGGGAGGGATCGTTCATTGTCGATTTTATTAACTGGAATCATTGTAACGATTTTATCTTTGATTGTTATTGTTTTCGTATTCATAAAAAGAAAGAAAATCACATGTATGGTCGGAATGATGGTGGCGATGGCTTTAGGAATGTTGGTCGGGCTAACAGATGGCTTGCTGGCCGGGATTTTGTATAGCGGTAACCTCTTTTTCTCAACCGTTTTAGGAATGGGTTTTGGGTTTTTAGCCGGTTTTTTGACCGGGCTGCCGATTAGTGTCATGGCCATCATAGATGGCGTTTTGTCAGGAATAATGGGCGGAATGATGGGAGCGATGTTAGGAGAAATGATTTCGCCGCAACACCAAAATTCAATGATTCGTGTAATGCTCGTCATATTTGTTGGGATGATTGGTATTGTTTTGTACATGCTTCAACAAGAAACCGGTTTTAACCGTTTATCTTTCATCAACAAAATATTCCATAATCCATTGTTATTATCAATCGTCTTTCTGCTGTTTTTCTACACATATAATCATTTAAATAATACGCTCGATCAAGGTCATAACGTGTCCATAAAAAATTCCCATATGAGCCACTCTATGACTAATAATAAGCTGTCTGGCTCTCCGTTGAATTTCAGTACAAAGACGAAAAAAGTAGTCATTGAAGCAACCGAATTTGCTTACTTCCCTAAAGATTTCAAACTTACCGTAGGGCAACCAGTAACCTTAATTCTCAAAAATAGCGGTGAAGTTGAACATGATATCGAATTCGAAAATATGAAAGTATCCCTTTTACAACAAAGTCATCATGGGAATCATTCAAAAAATCAAACAGTCCATATTCATTCTTTGCCAGGAAAAACAGCCGAAATCAGGTTCATACCGGTCGAAAGCGGTGTTTTTCGCTTTTATTGCACGGTTCCTGGACATAAAGAATCTGGTATGGTTGGATTCGTTGAAGTTTCTTAACAAAGTGAAGTAGCTGCCGAGACAATGCTCGGCTTTTTTCATTTATATTATTGTTTAGTTTTACATACAACTAAAGTGAAATAACATGCAATATGTTGGAGAAGGGCGGTTGAATGAAGGTGTTTCATTATACGATTGAAGTACAAAGGGGAATGAACGAAACGATAAAGATGTTGGAAGAAAGCTTGAAAAAAGAAGGATTTGGAGTTTTGTGGAAATTTAGTGTAACGGAAAAACTGCAGGAAAAAGGATTCGATTTTCCAATACCATTTGTGATTTTGGAAGTATGTAATCCGCAAGAAGCAGCGCGTGTGCTTTCTGAAAACTTATTAGCAGGTTATTTTCTTCCGTGCAAAATCGTGGTGTATAAAGAAAATGAAACAACAAAAATTGGTATGCCAAAACCAACCATGTTAATCAGCATGATGAATCATGAAGAACTGAAAAAACTAGCGGAAGACATTGAAAAGAGATTAATATCCTGTATTGATGAATGCAGATAAATAGCTGTTAAATGAACCGAAAATAACATTGTCTAAACCTTCGAGAAAAAGCCTTTATTAGGCTTTTTCTCTTTTATGTAAAATTTGGGAGGAGTTTAGTCCATTTTTCGAAAATATCCAATTAACAAATAATAATCCAAGACAAGAAATTGTAAATTTTTATGAACACTTTCTCCATAATTCTCCTTTATTCTAAAACCAGAAAAGGATGGAGGTGTTGAAAATGAAAAAACTTATTTCAGGTTTGTTCGTCCTTGTTTCAGCTTTTGTATTAGCTACAGCTGTTTTTGCAGCAAATAAAAATGATAATAATGATTGGAAAGAAATGTTGCCAATGATGAAACAAATGCATCCAAATTTATCAGAGGAACAATTACAAAAAATGTACGAACAGTGTCGAAGTAATGGAAATAAAATGATGAAACATATGATGAATTATGACAGAGTGAATCAACAAATGATGAAACAAGGACATATGAACAATCATATGATGTAGCAAGGTTTAATCAAATATATTTAAGCACTGTAGGCTTAAAACTACGGTGCTTTTTTATGCGTAAATTTCAGCAAATAGAAAAGAAAAACAGCAGGTTTAAAAACTCAACCTGCTGTTTATTTATATTTACGGCATGACGCTGATCCCGTTCGGAATTTCACCTACTTGAATCGTTTTGATTACTTTGCTTTGCTCTTTATCAATGACACTCACCGTGTTGTCAAACATATTGGTGACGAAAACATATTTTTGATTCGGACTTGTGACAACTCCGTGCGCTCCTTTGCCTGTTTCAATTGTGGCAACTACTTGTTTCGTTTTTATGTTTATTTTGCTTACGGAATGAGACGGTGCATCTTTCGTCCCTTGATTGGCTACATAAGCAAATGTATCGTCAGGATCCATGTACACTTGGGCTGGTCCCCGACCGACCGGAACTTTTTCCACTTTACCGCTTGCTAAGTCAACAATGGCGAGGGCATTCTCTGCATTTAACGTTACGGCTAATGTTTTACCGTCCGAGGTAATACCGGTTGTTACAGGAGTAGATCCTACTTTTATTTTCTTTTCTTCTTTCATCGTTTCTAAATTGAGGATACTGA
This sequence comes from Anoxybacillus thermarum, assembly GCF_000836725.1. Taxonomy (GTDB): domain Bacteria; phylum Bacillota; class Bacilli; order Bacillales; family Anoxybacillaceae; genus Anoxybacillus; species Anoxybacillus thermarum. The sequence continues at coordinate 4,693 of NZ_JXTH01000099.1, forward strand.
CGCTATCTTCTCCCATGTTGGCAATATACGCATAACGGCTATCTTTAGAGATCCGGAAACCATGCGGACCTTTTCCAGTTGGAATTGTTTGGATGACTGAGTAGCTCGCCATATCAATGACTGAAACGTTATTGTCTTCATTATTGGTAACGAGAGCGTACTTTCCATTTTCGGTGAAAACGATATGAGCAGGGTGATTCCCCACTTCCACTTTCTTTATTAATTCGTCTGTTTCTGTATTATAAAACAACGCCATTCCTTTCATATCCATTGATTGATCATTTCCATGTTGCATTTCCGGAACTAAAGTAGCGCCGAGAATTTTTCCGTCAGGAGAAACTTGGACGTTATGAACCGCACCGTCTACTTTGATTGTTGCGACCACTTGATTCGTTTCTACATCAATTTTTGAAATACTTCCGCCTTCATTAGCAATGAAGTAATATTTTTTCGTTTCTTTTCTTTGCTCTTTTTTGGTGGCTGCGGCCTGTTTGTTTTCACCTAAAGTAGTGTTGTTTTTTTGAGAATTCGCTCCGCAACCTCCTAAAACAAACATAAACATCGTCAATAAGGTTAACAACGCAATGATCGTTTTACGCATCAAGTATTTCCTCCTTTTGCTTTATTGTGTCTGAAGACATGATATTAGCAAAAATATTTAGTCGCTGTGTGTGAGTAAAATATTTGTGGGTGACATTCAGGAATGATTCCCCGACGAGGGTTGCGAACTTTTGTTCGCGACGCTCGTCGGGGCCACCAAGCGAAGCGCGGTAGAAAAAAGCAAATGTCATGCAAAAAGGACTCTCTCCCTGCTATGATGGTGATGACCAACATCAATAAAACAGGAGGGAGAGAGTCCATGAAACATTTTACCACAGAATGGCCTTTATTAAAAGAGCTGGAGGAACAATTAGTCAGAACTCTTCAAAAGGTGTTCGCTGTCTTGTTGGCGGCCCTTTTGGAGG
>NZ_JXTH01000100.1 GCF_000836725.1 Anoxybacillus thermarum
GTCCAAGCGGGTTGAACAGGCCAAACGGAAGGCAGGACGGTTGTGGGCAGATGTGGTGCGTCAGAATCTACCGTGTCTGCAGCGGTCATCCGGGACGCCGATCCATCAAGCGTTGTCGGCGCTTCGGGATTTTGGTTGGGTGTAAAAAAATGGAATACAATATCATCACTTCAAGATGAGGGATGAGAGTCCAAAAGCGCTTACGATATCAATTCCTGAAAATGGTTCGCTAACTAGTGATTGACAACACCCGTAGTGAACCGAAAAAATGTTCTCCACAAAGTCTTGACTGACTCGTATCATTTCGTCCGTTGTACAAATGAATAGTGTTATGTTAAAATAAAACTATTGTGATGTGCGTCGTTGGAGGTGTGAGGTATGCATGCGTTTCTTGTTACGTTGTTAGTGATTGTTTCGCTTGGGATGATTGTTGTTGTGTTATTACAATCCGGTCGAAGTGCAGGGCTTTCTGGTGCGATTACAGGCGGTGCCGAACAATTGTTTGGCAAGCAGAAAGCGCGCGGTATTGATGCGGTATTACACCGTGTGACAGTTGTGCTTGCGGTATTGTTTTTCGTATTAACAGTAGCTGTCACTTATTTTGAACTGTAACAGCGGTCCAGCGATGCGGATCGCTTTTTTCATGGAAGAAGGGAGGAATCGTTTTGAAGCTAGTTGCCCCACAACCGTTTACGTTTGAAGCTGGTGAGCGGGCTGTTTTATTATTGCATGGATTTACTGGAAACTCTGCCGATGTGCGCATGCTTGGGCGTTTTTTACAATCAAAAGGATATACGTGTCATGCGCCGATTTACAAAGGGCATGGCGTGCCGCCCGAAGAGCTCGTTCATACCGGTCCAGAAGATTGGTGGCAAGACGTCATAAACGCTTATGAACATTTAAAACAAAAACATGAAAAAATCGCCGTTGTTGGCTTATCGCTTGGCGGTGTGTTTTCGTTAAAACTTGGCTATACTGTTCCTGTCGTCGGCATCGTGCCGATGTGCGCCCCGATGTATATCAAAAGTGAACAGACGATGTACGAAGGAGTTTTAGCATACGCTCGCGAATATAAAAAACGTGAAGGAAAAAGTGAGGAACAAATCGAGCGGGAAATGATGGAGTTTGCCAAAACGCCGATGAAAACATTAAAAGCATTGCAACAACTTATTGCCGAAGTGCGCGATCATTTAGATTTCATTTATGCACCTGTTTTTGTCGTGCAAGCGCGCCATGATGACATGATTAACCCAGATAGTGCAAATATTATTTATAACGGCGTCGAATCTCCGGTAAAGCAAATGAAATGGTATGAGGAGTCAGGGCACGTCATTACGCTTGATAAAGAAAAAGAACAGCTTCATGAAGACATTTATACGTTTTTAGAATCATTAGATTGGTAATCCTCAAAAGGAGGGATTGAATGAAAGAAAAATTATTAGCGTTTATGCGCGATGAAGCGTATAAACCTCTGACTGTTCAAGAGTTAGAAGAAGCGTTTCATATTACGGATGCGGCCGAGTTTAAAGAACTTGTCAAAACACTTGTCGCATTAGAAGAAGAAGGACTAATCGTCCGGACGAGAAGCAATCGGTATGGATTGCCGGAGAAAATGAACTTAATTCGCGGGAAAGTGACCGGTCATGCGAAAGGGTTTGCGTTTGTCATTCCAGAAGATCCGACGCTTGATGACATTTTCATTCCGCCGTCGGAATTGAAGAATGCGATGCATGGCGACACCGTTCTTGTGCGTGTCAACGGACAAGCAACGGGGGCGCGTCAAGAAGGGACGATCGTCCGCATTATTGAGCGGGGCATTACAGAAGTCGTCGGTACGTATACAGAAAGCAAAAACTTCGGCTTTGTTATTCCAGACGATAAAAAAATCGTCAACGACATTTTTATTCCGAAACATGCCGCAAACGGTGCCGTCGAAGGACATAAAGTTGTCGTTCGTTTAACGACGTATCCGGAAGGACGTATTAGTGCGGAAGGAGAAGTTATTAAAATTTTAGGGCATAAAAACGATCCGGGGGTCGATATTTTATCGATCATTCATAAACATGGATTGCCGCTCCAATTCCCAGAAGACGTCCTTGAACATGCGAACAGCATTCCGGATACGATTTCGGAAGAAGATTTACAAGGACGGCGTGATTTGCGTAACGAAATGATTGTCACGATCGACGGTGAAGACGCAAAAGATTTAGACGATGCGGTGACTGTAACGAAATTAGAAAACGGAAACTATAAACTCGGTGTTCATATTGCTGATGTCAGTCATTATGTTACAGAAGGGTCGCCGATTGACCGCGAAGCATATGAGCGCGGAACGAGCGTTTATTTAGTTGACCGCGTCATTCCGATGATTCCGCATCGCTTGTCAAACGGTATTTGTTCATTAAATCCGAAAGTTGATCGCTTGACGTTGTCGTGCGAGATGGAAATAAACGATCGCGGTGAAGTCGTGAGCCATGAAATTTTCCAAAGCGTCATTCGCACGACCGAACGTATGACGTATTCTGATGTAAACCGCATTCTCGTTGATCGTGATGAAACGCTGCGGGAAAAATATGCTCCGCTTGTGCCAATGTTTGAATTAATGGCAGAATTAGCGGATATTTTACGAAATAAACGAATGAAGCGCGGCGCGATTGACTTTGATTTTAAAGAAGCGAAAGTGCTTGTCGATGAAAATGGAAAACCGTATGATGTCATTTTACGTGAGCGTTCTGTTGCTGAACGATTAATCGAAGAATTTATGTTAGCGGCAAACGAGACGATTGCAGAACATTTTCATTGGATGAACGTTCCATTTATTTATCGTGTGCATGAAGATCCGAAGCCTGAGAAACTGCAGCGTTTTTTAGAGTTTATTACAAACTTCGGCTATGTCGTCAAAGGAACAGGAAACCAAATTCATCCGCGCGCCTTGCAAGAAGTGTTGGAAGCGGTACGTGGCGAGCCAGAAGAAATGGTCGTATCAACCGTCATGCTTCGGTCGATGAAGCAAGCGCGTTATGACGCCGAAAGCCTCGGGCACTACGGATTATCTACCGAATTTTATACGCATTTTACATCGCCGATTCGCCGCTACCCAGACTTAATTGTGCACCGCCTCATTCGCACGTATTTAATCAACGGGCAAATCGATGAACAAACGCAACAAAAATGGGCGGAGAAGCTTCCGGAAATTGCGGAGCATACATCAAATATGGAGCGTCGCGCGGTAGAGGCAGAGCGCGAAACAGATGATTTGAAGAAAACAGAGTTTATGGAAGATAAAATTGGCATGGAGTTTGACGGCATTATTAGCTCGGTGACAAACTTTGGATTGTTTGTTGAACTGCCGAATACAATCGAAGGGCTTGTACACGTTAGCTATTTAACGGACGATTACTATCATTACGATGAGCAGCATTATGCGATGATCGGCGAACGAACAGGGAAAGTGTACCGCATCGGTGACGAAATTACCGTGCGCGTCATTAATGTCAATAAAGAAGAACGCATTGTCGATTTTGAAATTGTCGGCATGAAAGGGAGCAAACGTAAACAAGCGAAAGCTGCTCCAGTCGTCATCGAAGGAAAACGGAAAAAGAAAAAAGAAGAGCAATGGCCAACGAAAAAAACGAAGAAAAAGAAAAAGTTTTATGAAGATATACCAAACATGAAAAAGAAGAAAAAGAAAAAACGATAAGAAGAGCCTCGTCAGTAGAGGCTTTTCCTTTCTTCTTATTTTTGTTAAAATATTCGTTGTCTGAAGGGAGGGAAACAAATGCCAAAAGGGGAAGGTAAGCTCATTGCGCAAAATAAAAAAGCGCACCACGATTATTTTATCGAAGAAACGTACGAAGCAGGACTTGTGTTGCAAGGAACAGAAATTAAGTCGATTCGTGCAGGTAAGGTGAACTTAAAAGATTCATTCGCAAAAGTGGAAAAAGGCGAAGTGTTTTTACATAATATGCATATTAGCCCGTATGAACAAGGCAATCGCTACAATCACGATCCGTTGCGGACTCGCAAATTATTGCTTCATCGCCGCGAAATCAATAAACTCATCGGTTATACGAAAGAACAAGGCTATACGCTTGTTCCGTTAAAGCTTTACATTAAAGACGGCTTTGCAAAATTGTTATTGGGCGTCGGCAAAGGAAAGAAAAAGTACGACAAGCGCGAAGATATGAAAAAGAAAGAAGCGCAGCGTGAAGTCGAACGCGCTTTCCGCGAACGGCAGAAATAAACCCAGTATGTTACAATTGCAAAGCACATGAAATGTGATATAATAAAAAGTGTCAGCCAGTTGTAGAAGCTTAAGCTATTTCGTACGTTTCTCTACGGGGACGTTACGGATTCGACAGGGGTAGATCGAGCTTAAGCTGCGAGCCGAGGGGATCGTCCTCGTAAAAACGTCACTTAAAGATAACTGGCAAAGAAAACTACGCTTTAGCTGCTTAATTTATGCGGCTAGCTCCTACCGCCATCGCCCATGTGGCGGCCTAGGGGTTCATAACAAGTGGGCTACGCCCAAGTCCGCCGTCTGAGGACGCGGGAAGAGAACAATCAGACTAGCTGCTCGGATGCCTGTCGGTAGGCGGAAGATGCAGCGAAACGTAAATATACCGAATACGCTCGTAGATGCTTAAGTGGCGATATCTCTGGACGTGGGTTCGACTCCCACCGTCTCCATTTCTAACATTTGAACGTTTCGGATTAAAAATCGTGAAACCCTTGATACGACTGCGTTTGCGGTCGTTTTTACTTTTTCGAGAATCCGAAAGAATTCCATAGAATTCGAAAAAATTTTGCGCGAATTTTGCACGGTATCATCGGGCATTATAGAGCTCTGTCATGGTTGCATCCACCTGACGCGACTCTTTTTGTTCCATTTCGTCCATGATATGAGAATATGTTTGAAGGGTGGTCACAATATCTTTATGCCCAAGCCGTCGGGAAACATACTTGATGTTTACGCCTTTGAATAGAAGCATCGAAGCATGGGTATGCCGGAGTCCGTGGCATGTGATTTCCTTGATATTTGCCCTTTTACACAGCAAACGAAATGTTTTATTGACTGCGTTATTGGTTACCAGTTCAAATTTACTATTGATGAAAACGAGATTGTGTTCATCATCTTTGGCGAGGAGACCCCGACTTCTAAGCGAGAGCGAAAGTCGGGGAGGAATCGCCCTTCCTCCTTTCTTTTGTATATGATAGAATAAGAATGTGGAGAAAACCGTTGAATCAAGGCACTCCAATCCCCGTTACTCGATGTAGGGAGTTGGTTGCAGGAAACGTTGCAACCGTAAAACATCGAGCGTACATCCGTCTGTTGTGCGTGGAAGTCAAGTACTGCCTACAGACATGCCGAGCCACTCGGTAGCGATATAGGCATGACCTATGTCGTTGGGTAGTCGTCAACCT
>NZ_JXTH01000101.1 GCF_000836725.1 Anoxybacillus thermarum
CAAATGAACGAGTGCTTGCCGACCGCTCAAGATATCCAAGGTAAGCAGCCAGACAACGTCGCTGGCTCGAGTTTGGCATTGAGGGTCCACGGGAACGAGACGATCAATCAACCGAGGGAGGCCAAGATCCTTGAAAATGGTGCTTATTATATTCAAATAAGAACTTTCATAAATGGCACGGATTTGAACGCTCATGATGTAGAAACTCCTTTGCTTTCCTTGTGTTTCAAAGATTCATTCGACATGAAGATAAAAAAATCCTCCCGATTTTTGTCGAGAGGGCGCGAAATGTGAGTTGTTCCATCCTACCGAAATACAAAAAAGAAGCCATCTTAGTGGCTTCTCCTTTAAATAGGACTATGATTTTTTCTTTTCATAATAATGTTCACAAAGTCCATCCCCCATTACTTAACTTAATTAAAAAGTAGAGAGTCAAAATGCTTAAATAGTATTTTTGAATTTTTCAATTAACAAATTTTCAATTTCTTCTTCACCGACGATTCCAAGAGGGTTAGGAATTCCATCTGCTTCTTCTTTAGAAATAATTTCACATTCTAAAATTTCTTTTACACTGTCTCCAACGCTTTTATAATACTTATCCATAAAATAAACTTTATATGGTATCTGACGTAATTCCTCATCACTAAATACTTTATCAGGATAGTTGCAAACAAATCTCCATTTACGCTTTTTTATTCCAGTTATCCCTGTGTTTGCAATGAATAAAAATTGTTTCTCTTTTATTATCTGAAAAATCTCATTTATTGGAAGTTCTGTAGAAGAGAATTTGTTCAGATAACCAATTAAAATTTCTTCATCTTTACTTCCATTTATTTCTCCGGCTACGACAACACCGTATGCATATTTACAAATATCTTTTAAATAAATTTCAAAAATATTCCCTTCACTAATTTCTTTAAAATATTTTAGGTTATTTTTTTTAAACTTTATTTTTACTTCTAATATTGTTATATCAGGTATTTTCCTTTTATCAAAATTTAAAGCATTTAATAATATCTCCTCTATCTCTTTTAACGAAACATCGTTAATTTCTTTAAAATTAGAAGTAAGTAATTCATGTAATTTAAGTATTTTTTCATTCATTGTAATACCCCCATCTACTTTAATGACCTATACGCATTTCTAGATACACTCATATAATATTTATACTTCTTATTCTTACGGCTTATCGGCCTAATAATATTTCTTAGTTTCTTTTTCCCACCATATTTTAGATATAACCTGTGTTCTAATCCTCTAGCTTCTGCATAAGTCAGATTCGTTTTTACAACATTAAACGTTGCATCGCGATGTTTCCCCCGTTTATGTGCGTTTCTCCGACTAACAATATTTTTTGTTCTTCCCACATATACAACCTTCCCGTTCTTAGTCAATACATAAACACTATGTGATATTTTCTTAGCAGCTTTAATCCGTCCTCCACCTATAAATCCTAATGCCGCCGCAGCCGTGACACCTTTCCATCCCTTTCCCGACTTGTATGCCTTATACGCATCATAAGCTGCAAACCCTGCATTGATGGCCAGCCATACCCAATGCCCATCCGGATCTATCAACATCACTAGATTGTTATTTGCGTACGTGTATCCATTGTGCGTCAAGATATCGTCCGCATCCCCCGGATCCGGATCTAGGGATAGGAACACGCCATGCGTTGGATGATAGTACCAGGCGATCAGATAATACAGACCTGTTTCGTTGTCATATTGGTATCCCGCATAGCGATATGGGTTTTCGTCTGCCAAGGCGCCGGATTGGGAAAGAATGTTCCCCCACGCATCGTATTGATAACGGGCGACGATGTTTCCTTGCGCATCCGTCAGGGCGATGACATCGCCATGGGCGTTATAGTGGTAAAAATACGTTGCTGTGCCTTTCTTCATGGCAAGGAGCTGACCGTTTTCTCCGTATACATACGATTGTATCACATTTCCGCTCGCATTGGTTTCATATAAGACGTTGAGGCTGTCGCCTTGGTAATGGTAGTTCGTCACGGCGCCATTCACATTCTTTTGGATGCGTCGGCCGTCTTCATCATATTGGTACGTCACAAACGGCGTGCTTTCGCCTTTTTCCGACACATGTCTGGCACCATAATTAAAATAGAAAAGCAAGAGAATAGAATTTCTCCTGCTTTTCAAAAATTGTCTTCATCCTTTAAGTTTTGAAATGGTATTATCTACAAATTCCTAATTTTTGTAGTTCCTTAATAACTTCTCGCAAAACCTTTTAGCCTCCTCCTCGTCATAATAGACTGAATTGATATGATTGGTAACTTCGTTCAACTGAAAAGCGCCTGGCAATCGAATTTCAGCAAGTTTAGATTTAAAATTTTCTTTGCACGAAAACACATAAGTTTCAATATCTCTTTCCGCCCAGATTCCCCATTGCAAAGACGGCGAAGTAAAAACGAAATAAAAACCATAATGAACCAAACCAAATTTTCCATTATCGCTTTCTTCCATGTTGAAAATGTCTAAATAATGTTCATAAGTGAGTTCAACTGGAATTTTAACACATTCATACCATCCCATTTTTTCGTTATAGCAATTTTCCAGTTCTGCTAATACGACATATGAATCGCCTGATACTTTAGACAACTCTTGAATGCTATTCCAAAACTCTTCTTTAAATAGATGGTTATATTCTCCAAAAAGAAAACTACCATACCCCTTTTGGAATACTTGGTCTGGCAATTCACATTGAAGCTGAAATGTTGTACTTAAAATTTCTTTTATCTCTAAATACTCTTTTTCGTCTTTAATAAATAGTTCTTTCAAGTTCATTCTTTATCACCTAACCGAATTTTTAAAGGTGCGGCGCCTTTATGTCCTTTTGGAAAATACTCTGCCGTCCATCCATGCCAGTTTTTGGCCTTGGCACGTACAGTGTATGCAGCTCCATTTTTAGTTAACCTAAATATACTTCCCTTTCTCTCAAAATTCCAACCATTCTTTCTTAAATTTCTAACAAAAGATAGTACCTTTACATCAGTTCCTATATTACGAACACTTTTACCTTTTGTTTTGTTAATGTATTTAGATTTTTGACCTATATAGGCTAAAAACTTTGTAGCTTTTTTCGCTTTATATGCCCTATACGCAATTTTGGCACCTTTAAATGCCGCACCTCCAACCAGTCCCACGCCAACGGCAATCGCCGCCGCTTTCCAACCGCCTTTTTTAAAGGCCTTATACCCATCATACGCCGCCAATCCCGCATTAACGACCATCCACACAAAATGCCCATCCGGATCGACCATCATCACCGGGTTGTTGTTCGCATACGTATAGCCGTTTTGCGTCAGAATATCATCGGCATCGCCTGGGTCTGGGTCCATGGACAAGAACACGCCATGGGTCGGGTGGTAGTAACGGGCGATCAAGTAGTAGAGCCCGGTCTCCTCATCATATTGGTATCCCGCATAGCGATATGGGTTTTCGTCCGCCATCTCACCGGATTTTGAGAGAAGCTTGCCCCATGTGTCGTACTCGTAACGAGCGACCACGTTTCCTTGCGCATCTGTTAGGGCGATGACATCGCCATGGGCGTTATAGTGGTAGAAGTACGTGGCACCACCTTTTTTCATCGCCAACAGCTGCCCGTTTTCTCCGTATACATATGATTTTATCACATTTCCGCTCGCGTCGGTTTCATACAAGACGTTGAGGCTGTCACCTTGATAATGGTAATTCGTAATGACGTCATTGACATTCTTTTGGATGTGCCGACTGTCTTCACTGTACAATAAAAAGGTTATCCCTTAAATCATGGGATAACCCTAAAAAAGCTAAATATATTATTTCTGATTTTGTTTCTCGTAGTATGAATTAATAGTAACTATTCAGCCACATCATAAAGTGAGCTGAATATTTTTTGCTTTTCCTGTCCATGATGTGAATATTGATAGACAAGGAGGTGAATCGCATGTTGACGGTACAACAAGCTGTATTTACAGTTGAAAGCTTAATCAGCAAAGTCCAACAACAAAAGCAGCTCATTACTCACCAACAACAAGTCATTGAGCAACTGTTGAAAGAAAACAAACAGCTACGCAAAGAAAATGAACAACTCAAGTATCGCGTTCAAGAGCTGGAAGCACGCACGAAAAAAAACAGCTCCAATAGCCATTTGC
>NZ_JXTH01000102.1 GCF_000836725.1 Anoxybacillus thermarum
CCTCCAAAAGGGCCGCCAACAAGACAGCGAACACCTTTTGAAGAGTTCTGACTAATTGTTCCTCCAGCTCTTTTAATAAAGGCCATTCTGTGGTAAAATGTTTCATGGACTCTCTCCCTCCTGTTTTATTGATGTTGGTCATCACCATCATAGCAGGGAGAGAGTCCTTTTTGCATGACATTTGCTTTTTTCTACCGCGCTTCGCTTGGTGGCCCCGACGAGCGTCGCGAACAAAAGTTCGCAACCCTCGTCGGGGAATCATTCCTGAATGTCACCCACAAATATTTTACTCACACTATCGACTGTCCATAAAATCGTGTACATCCCAAGCTCATGGGCGATATGCACGACATCGTCGCGATAGCTACCGCTTGGCGGAGCAAATAAGCGGGGTTTCACTCCTGTCGCTGCTTCAATGGCATCATTTGTTTTGGCGATTTGTTCACGAATCGATTGTTTACTCATCGTTTTTAAATCTGGATGGTTGTATGAATGATTGCCAATTTCATGACCAGCATCTGCAATCATTTTTGCAAGTTGGGGATGTTCTTTCACCCAGCGACCTTCTAAAAAAAATGTGGCACGAACGTTGTATTTTTCAAGAATATGTAACATGTTTGGGATATGTTCACTTCCCCATGCAACATTAATTAAAAAAGAAACCATCGGCTTATCTGGATGCCCCCGATAAATCGGTGATGGAGGCAAATCATGCAAGTGAATAGTCGGTGATACTTGTTTGTATACAAGTTGTTTTTCTGAAAATGTTCCGTTCCGTTTCATTTGTTTATATGATGCCTCAACGTCTACTTCTAATCCGTTGTAGCCAGGAATCGCCTTCCAAACGCGATCGACTTTCGCGTTTTGCGCAGGAATATTGTATTGTTTTGCCCGTTCCATAATTTGAATGTATAACGGATCGCTTTGTTTCGCTGCTGTTATATGCCGTAATTCGTGGATATACGTCGTCGTCCACGGATTTTGCACGATGATCGCCGCCATACATATGATCATGACTAAAAAGAATGCACGCTGCACACTTCGTCCCCTCCTTTTCTAATAAAGAGGGTATGTGCATGAGGGACAAGGTAGAACGAGCGCAAAAAAATTTTACACACAGCAAAGAAGCCAAGGGAATGTGAACCCAAGGCTCCGTTTTTATTGCTCGGCTTCTTTTTGATCGCGCAATACCGCTTTTCGCGATAAATTTACACGGCCTTGTTTATCGATTTCCGTTACTTTCACTAAAATTTCATCGCCGATAGAAACGACATCTTCCACTTTTCCGACACGTTCCTCCGCCAATTCTGAAATGTGTACGAGACCGTCTTTTCCGCTAAACAATTCGACAAATGCACCAAATTTTTCAATTCGTTTCACTTTTCCTAAGTACACTTGTCCAACTTCCACTTCACGAACGATATCTTCAATAATCTTTTTCGCTTTTTGATTCATATCTTCGTTTACAGATGAAATGAAGATCGTTCCATCTTGTTCAATATCAATTTTTACGCCAGTTTCTTCAATAATTTTGTTGATTTGTTTTCCGCTTGGACCGATGACGTCACGAATTTTATCTGGATTAATTTGCATCGTTAAAATTTTCGGTGCATATTTAGATAGCTCTTTGCGCGGTTCGCTAATCGTTTGCATCATATGTTTTAAAATTTCAAGGCGACCTTTGCGCGCCTGTTGCAACGCTTCTTCTAAAATTTCACGCGATAAACCTTTAATTTTAATATCCATCTGTAAAGCAGTGACTCCCTTTTCTGTTCCTGCTACTTTAAAGTCCATATCACCGAGATGATCTTCCATGCCTTGAATATCTGTTAAAATCGTATAGTGTTCACCGCTTTTCACAAGCCCCATCGCAATACCAGCCACTGGCGCTTTAATCGGCACACCCGCATCCATCATGGCCAATGTGCTCGCACAAATGCTCGCTTGAGATGTCGAACCGTTTGATTCTAACACTTCCGATACGAGGCGAATCGTGTACGGAAACTCTTTTTCAGATGGAATAACCGGCTCAAGTGCGCGCTCGCCAAGCGCTCCGTGACCGATTTCACGACGTCCTGGTCCACGCATCGCTCCCGTTTCTCCGACTGAAAATGGTGGGAAGTTATAATGGTGCATAAACCGTTTTGTTTCTTCAATACCAAGTCCATCTAAAATTTGCACATCACCAAGTGCACCGAGTGTACATACGCTAAGCGCTTGTGTTTGTCCTCGTGTAAACAAGCCTGATCCGTGCGTGCGTGGTAAAAGTCCAACGGCTGATGAAAGCGGACGAATTTCATCTACTTTTCGTCCATCTGGACGCACTTTTTCTTCCGTAATCAAGCGACGCACTTCTTCTTTCACAAGTTTATGTAAAATTTCTTTTACTTGCTTTATTGTTTCTTCATCTGCTTCTTGTTGTTCGTACGCCGCTACAACTTCTGCTTTTAATTGTTCAATTGCTGCTTCGCGCGCTAATTTTTCAGGTACTTGAACCGCACGTTTCACTTCTCCTTCTACGCGAGCACGAATGTTCGCTTCAAGCTGGGCATCGAGTTCATACAGAACGACTTTCATCTTCTCTTTGCCAACTTTTGTGGCAATGTCCTCTTGGAATGCGATGAGCCGCTTAATTTCTTCATGTCCAAACATAATCGCTTCAAGCATAACTTCTTCTGGCACTTCATTGGCCCCTGCTTCAACCATGTTAATCGCATCTTTCGTTCCAGCAACGACAAGATGCATATCGCTTTGTTCCATTTGCGCGACAGACGGGTTAATCACAAATTCACCGTTCACACGACCAACTGTCACCCCAGCGATCGGTCCTTCAAATGGGATATCAGAAATCGTTAACGCAAGCGAAGAGCCAAACATTGCCGCCATTTCTGGTGAGCAGTCTTGATCAACGCTCATCACCATGCTGACAACTTGCACTTCATTTCGAAATCCTTCAGCAAATAATGGCCGAATCGGACGGTCGATGAGACGGCTAGCTAAAATGGCTTTTTCACTTGGACGTCCTTCACGCTTAATGAATCCCCCTGGAATTTTACCAACAGCGTATAAACGTTCTTCATAATTTACTGTTAATGGGAAAAAGTCGACGCTTTTTGGTTCTTTCGATGCTGTCGCTGTACTTAATACGACCGTATCGCCGTATCGCACTAATACAGCGCCGTTTGCTTGTTTGGCTAATTCGCCAATTTCAACGGTCAACGGCCGACCTGCCCAGTCGATCGAAAACACATGTTTTTCTTGTTCCATATAAACCGAGTACCCCTCTCTATGTACAAATAAAAAATCATATTTGTTTTAGTATAAGCAAATATCGGCGCAAATACTAATAAAAAGCGGGAATGCTCCCGCTTTTTACTTATCGGCGTAATCCGAGTTTGTTAATCAATTCACGATAACGGTTGATGTCTTTGTTGCGTAAATACGTAAGTAAGTTACGACGACGACCAACCATTTTCAAAAGACCACGACGAGAATGATGGTCTTTACGATGAACACGTAAATGTTCGTTCAAGTTGTTAATTTGCTCTGTAAGGATAGCAACTTGTACTTCTGGAGAACCTGTGTCAGTTTCGTGAATTTTGAACTGGTTGATGATCTCGTTTTTACGCTCTTGTGTTAATGCCATCCTTGTTCACCTCCTCTTTTTTCAACCCCAGTTACCGAGCAAACGGCGGTGACTCGTCTTGCCCAGCAATGGTTAACATACATTAAATAGAATACATGTTTTTCCGATAAAATGCAAGGGGATTTTGAAAATAGAGTCAGTCAAGACTTTGTGGAGAACATTTTTTCGGTTCACTACGGGTGTTGTCAATCACTAGTTAGCGAACCATTTTCAGGAATTGATATCGTAAGCGCTTTTGGACTCTCATCCCTCATCTTGAAGTGATGATATTGTATTCCATTTTTTTACACCCAACCAAAATCCCGAAGCGCCGACAACGCTTGATGGATCGGCGTCCCGGATGACCGCTGCAGACACGGTAGATTCTGACGCACCACATCTGCCCACAACCGTCCTGCCTTCCGTTTGGCCTGTTCAACCCGCTTGGAC
>NZ_JXTH01000103.1 GCF_000836725.1 Anoxybacillus thermarum
TCCTCCAAAAGGGCCGCCAACAAGACAGCGAACACCTTTTGAAGAGTTCTGACTAATTGTTCCTCCAGCTCTTTTAATAAAGGCCATTCTGTGGTAAAATGTTTCATGGACTCTCTCCCTCCTGTTTTATTGATGTTGGTCATCACCATCATAGCAGGGAGAGAGTCCTTTTTGCATGACATTTGCTTTTTTCTACCGCGCTTCGCTTGGTGGCCCCGACGAGCGTCGCGAACAAAAGTTCGCAACCCTCGTCGGGGAATCATTCCTGAATGTCACCCACAAATATTTTACTCACACTAGCTATTGGGATCGGCATAGAAGCCATTTATGAAGGTTATAAGGTCACGTTTATCCCAATGGGGGAATTAATTCATGCGCTAAAAACAGAAGAAATCACTCGTAAATCGCAAATTCGGCTGAAACGTTTGCGCGAATCGAATCTGGTCATTATTGATGACTTAATGTTTATGGCCATGGATCAACGGGAAGCGAATCTTTTCTTTCACTTAATTAATGACTTATACAATCAATCTTCTATCATCTTAACGTCTAACAAAGGTCCATCAGAATGGGGAGAATTACTCGGTGACCCTGCGATTACTACAGCCATTTTGGACAGAATTATTCACCGATCAGAAGTCATTCACTTAAGTGGAGATAGCTATCGAATGAAAAATAGAATTTCCATTTTTGGTGATCAAACTGTTCAAAATTAATTAGCGAAAAGTGTTCAATTTTACTTGACGGTTACACAAGGTGAACGAGATGCTTCCAAACCGGTTTGGAGATATGCAAGGCCAACCCCAACATCATGAAAAACTTGTGGATTCCTTGATGATACGCTAATCTATTCATAAAACATGAACCTCCTTGTGGGTAGTTGGTGGCACATCTATTCTAACCAAGGAGTCTGGTTCATGTCTCCTTTTTTGTTTGATTGTAAATTTATGTTAGCTAATTTACTCATCTACAGTCAATATGTTATTTTAGGCGATTTTTCGATTTCTACTGCTGGATGGCGAATCTGCTGGCCCCCCTAATTACATCTATATAGTATCATCAGCTAGAATTCCAAAAACAGTAAATATATGAATCCAATTACAATACCTAATCCCAACAAAAATAAAAATATCCTTCTAATTATAGGAGGGAAAAGTTTATAAATCATCATAAGAAAAAAGTCAGAAACATCTGTTGGTGTTCCAGAGGAAGACTCTTTAATTTTTACATTAGATCCAAAAATAGATAGCCATATTAAAGACAACCCTATTAAAATAAAAATGATTGACATCAAGGTTAATTCCATTTTTTACACCATCCTTATGGCTAATTTATTTAAATCTAAAAATTTCAATCAAGGGGCATTTCAACCATTTTTAACTTAATCATAATATGGCACATTAAATTATTAGTTCATTAAATCAAATTCCACTTTGCGAACTAAGTGTGTTTCCTAAAAATTAAATATTCCGTTTTCTGAATTCAATTTACCTTCAAAGCACTTCTTTTTCTCAATCAAGAGATAGATCTACAAAAGTTCATGTGCTGGATGAGAAACTGACTATACCCGAACGCTTCTTTGTTACTCACACTTTACAAAATCACATTATAGTGTGTATAAAACATTCCTTCCCAAAATCATGGCAATATAAATTTAAAGATTATTATTTCCCTTGTACGTCAGCCAATCACTTTAATTTGGAATTTAACCTCCAAATTAGATGTATCCGTTTTACATGGAGTAGCGGACATGTTTGGTTCAATGCCTAGCAAAACAAGGATTAGTGCTCGCACCTTTCCCTAGAACACATGTCCGCAGTGGCTCCATATTAAGCAACCGAATGTTTTTTTCTGTAAACAGAAGGGAGGAAATTTGCATAATTCCGCAGATTTTTGCTGGATGAACGTGCAAAAATCCGTTTGGATTTGCAAAAAAATGACCATTCTATTCCGAATTAACTTGATAATTTACAATAATACCCGAATTTAATACCTAAATATTAGATTTGGAACTACCAAGCTCGTATAGAATATAGATTTTTTTGTCCAGTTATATCCTTTGGTTATTTTTTTAAATGCAGATTTTGAAAGCTTTTTTGCTAAATAGTTAACAACTTTTTCTGCTGCCTTAGTTAATATGATATTAGAAAGAACCGGGAATAGATACCAAGTCAAAACTTGTTTTATTACATAACTGGCGGCTAAACCTGCACCAAAGCCTATACCTGTACTTATTAAAAATCCAGGAGTTAAATTAATTGTTACAGATATTTCTTGCCAACCTATATTTACCTTAATATAACTATTGAACCCTAAATCAAGTCGCTTTGAGTAGTGACCATTTGGATCAATAGAATTAACAGGGTTATTTTTCGTATACACATACTGATTCAAGCTTTGCGGCTCATTCTCAACCCCATGGAACGTATCTCTTGTCAAGAACCGCCCCATATTCGCCTCATAATACCGCGCCATTAGGTAGTATAGCCCGGTTTCCTCATCGTAATAATAGCCGGCATAACGGTATGGGTTCGCTGTTGCCAGCGCACCGGTTTTGGACAGAATGTTACCCCATGCGTCATACTCGTATTGGGCGACGACATTTCCGCTTGCATCCGTCAATGCAACGACATCTCCATGACCGTTCAAATGATAGTAGTAAGTGGCTCCGGCTTTCGTCATCGTGACCGGGCGGCCCAATGCGTCCCACGTATATTCCGCTGTGATGTTGTTGTTGGCGTCTGTTTCATA
Source organism: Anoxybacillus thermarum (assembly GCF_000836725.1). Taxonomy (GTDB): domain Bacteria; phylum Bacillota; class Bacilli; order Bacillales; family Anoxybacillaceae; genus Anoxybacillus; species Anoxybacillus thermarum. Next base: position 2,752 of record NZ_JXTH01000103.1, read on the forward strand.
CAACAGACGAATCGAGTCGCCATCGTAGTGATAGTAAGTCGTACCGCTTGATGTTGTTTTGCTGATGCGTCTTCCTTGATGGTCATACGTATAGGTTGCGATCGTAGTGCCCGATGCGTTTTTTACTTGAATGAGACGGTTTTCGTCATCATACACAAACGTTTTGTTGCCGTTGTTCGTTAAATTCCCGTTCACATCATATGTGTATGCCTGTCCGTTAACGGCTGTTAGTTGGTCGGCGGCGTCATACGTGTACGTAGTCGTTGTAGTTGTTCCATTGTTGACGATTTTCTTCGTCCGGTTGCCAACCGCGTCGTATTCGTACGTAATCGCTGTTCCATCCGCTAGTGTTTCCTTTGTCAGCTGATTCAATGCATCATACTCATACGTAATCGTTCCATCTTTTGTTTCTACAGCTGTAATATTGCCATTCGCATCGTAACTGTAGAGGAAGTAGTTTAAAACATTTCCGTTGGCATCGAAATTTTTCAATGATTTTAGCTGATTGGCATCGTTATATTCATAAGCGGTATAAGTTCCATTGGCATGGATGATGGCCGAAATATTTCCGCGCTCATCGTACGTAAATCTCGCTAAATTCGCGCTGTTTCTTGACAAGACGACTAACTGGTCCAATGGATTATAGCTGTATCCAATCGTATCAGTCGTTGTACCAGCCGTAATGGATGTCGATGTAACATTTCCATTATCGTCATAACCGTAGGCAATGGCGTTCGATGATCCTTTGCTGATGCGAGTCAGACGGTTGTTTTTATCGTATGTGTACGTGGTTGCATTTCCATTGGCATCCGTCACCGATGTCACGTTGCCATTGGCATCGTAATTGAACGTCCATTTTGTTGTCCCGTTGTAAGCAACGGCAATGAGTCGGTTCAGCGCGTTGTAGCTATAGGATACGCGATCCCCGTTTGCATACGTAACCCCTGTAAGATTCCCGTTTTTATCATAAGCAAACGATGTCGTTTGATTTAACGGGTTCTTGAAACTAGAGATTGTGTGAGTAAAATATTTGTGGGTGACATTCAGGAATGATTCCCCGACGAGGGTTACGAACTTTTGTTCGCGACGCTCGTCGGGGCCACCAAGCGAAGCGCGGTAGAAAAAAGCAAATGTCATGCAAAAAGGACTCTCTCCCTGCTATGATGGTGATGACCAACATCAATAAAACAGGAGGGAGAGAGTCCATGAAACATTTTACCACAGAATGGCCTTTATTAAAAGAGCTGGAGGAACAATTAGTCAGAACTCTTCAAAAGGTGTTCGCTGTCTTGTTGGCGGCCCTTTTGGAGGAG
>NZ_JXTH01000104.1 GCF_000836725.1 Anoxybacillus thermarum
GCTTCGGGTGGTGGATTCGACGACCGTCACGGTCGGGAAAAACCGCCTGCCATGGGCGCCGTATCACGGCGAACGCGCCGGAGTGAAGCTGCACGTCGCGTATTCGCCGGAATCCTCGTTGCCGGCAGACGTGGTGGAAACCATCGGACTGCGTCATGATGGCCCGGTGGGAGAACAGTTGACGAACGCTCAACAAGTGCTGGTGGAAGACCGGGCGTATTTCAAAATCGAACGCCTCGATCGATTTGTGGAGCAGCATCAGCTCTTTGTCATTCGGATGAAGGACAACATCGAACTTCGTCAGAAAAAAAGCTTGAAACGCCTTTCCAGCACATCCTCATCGGTTCAAGCCGACCTCACGTGCCAGTTGGGGACGAAACAATGCCGCTCCACCAAGCGTCACCGGGTGGTGATCTTTCGAGATGCGAATGGCCGCGACATTCGGGTCGTGACGAACCTCTTCCATGCGTCTGCGGAAACCATTGCCGACATGTACCAACAACGTTGGACTGTTGAGGTCTTTTTCCGTTGGGTGAAGCAATATCTGAATGTCCCGACCTTGTTTGGCACGACGGAAAATGCGGTATACAATCAGCTGTTTGGGGCGTTCATTGCGTATGTGTTGCTGCGATGGCTGTATGATCAAACCAAAAAACGGACGAACGTCTCTCTTTCCTTCATTTCGTTTGTTCGCCGTTTTTTCTCTGGGCAGCTTCCTCTCGATTGGAAATCCGGGATGGCCGCTGCTTTGTTTGAGTATGCCCAAATTTATGGAAGGCGTATGTATAATTTTGGATAATCAACACTCGTGGTATCATCTTAAAAAAACAGGAAGAAAAAAAGGAAGCTCCGCCAGCCTTAACAAATCAAGAGGAACTTCTTATGGAAATTTTCGATTTGTTGAAAAAGCAGCAATTGGAAAGAGAATAACTCAATACTATAACAGAGTCTTCCCCTCGGTTAAAGGGACAGGCTCCGTTTTTTGGCGAAGAGCGACAGGTACTGTTCATCAAGATAATGTTAAATCTCAAACAGCCTAATTAGCACGTTTTCATCACCACGAATCAATATTTCTTCATAATGAGTCAAAGGATTATCTGTGTATCTCCAATTTCGCGTATTTTTTTTATTACAATCCCATATCACACCTGTAGGCCAATTTTTAGGTATTTCTCTATTAAAGAAAACAGCGGCACCAAAAATTGGACATCCCCAATGCTTAGAAGCACCTGCAAATCCATGTTTTGCAAAAAGTACATCACCTGAATTGTCTTCACCAATTGGATGAAATTGATGCACTAAGTCTAAGATCACATCGATACCAGGATTTTTTAACCTTTCCTTCTTAATCCCAAATACATCATAACAAACTGCCATATAAAATTTCTTGCCTTTTAATTCAAACACTCTTGAATAACTATCTTCTAAAGATAAATAGGAATCTGCCCCATCAATCTCTTCAAAATCGGTTGGATAAAACTTCCTACCAATGGCTTGTAATCCATTCCTTGTAAACAACACGGCCATTTGATCCAAGCCGCAACGCCCATCTATTCCCAAGCAAATAGCCATATTACTATTTAACTTTTCCAAATATTGTACAATAACTTTATTGAGTCTTGCATATAAGGTTTTAGGATCATTGCTCGTCTGATAAAAACCGGCAGGTAGCAATATCAAGTCCGCTTTTTGATCCAATTTATCTATAAGTTCGAAAAGCAGCCGAGTTCTACTCTCATTGGTATAGTGACCATCCGATTGTAAACAAGCTGTAGCAATTCGAACTTTTTCACTGGATTTATTATTTTCCTTTTTTTCAGTATCAATATTTAAAACTAGTGACTTGAATAATTCGACATCCTCTTCCTTGTTTGGATCAAGTTCGCACCAAGTGTAATCCAGCAAAGATATGCGAACCGTAGGTTGTAACCCTTTAATCAAAGGTAAAAAATCCCTCAGAGTATCATACCAGGCCCTTTGTTCATCCCTATCATGAGGGTTATTATCCTTAGACATTATCTTTTCACATTGTTCAATCCACTTATTAACGTTAAATCCTGTTTTTAACCCTTTTGGATAATGGGTTAACGATATTTTTCTCGCTTCGGAAAAATGTTGAGATTCATCAAGTTCAACCACAAATCCTGGCTGAGGTATATATAGGTCACAAGACTTTAGAAATTTGCTCCTAACAAAACTTTCATTACCTCTGTAATTCTTTAATGCATTATAAATAGTCGCTAAATCTTTATAATAACTATCATGGATATAATCCTCCAACCGGGCTTTGATCTCCATCTTATGTTCGATCTTGACATTTCCGAAAATAACTCTAAACATATCAATTATCGTATTTTTACATTCGCTGCATCGATGATTATGCTTGTTCTTTATCCCCCCTTTACTTCTTGCTACATGACAATCTTTATTATCTTTTTCGGGTCCGGTCTTAATTTGAGACGGCGCTTTACTTACAATTTTAAACCCCAGTTTCTCTAGGAAGTTATTCGTCTCTACCCCACCACTAAATTCCCAAGGTTGCAGCTCTTTTCCATTTGCATATTTATTTGCTAGGGATAAAACATATTTAGGCGGATACAGTTTATTGTTATAGAAAAGTTGGAATTTCGTTGAATTTCTACTCGCTGGTATACCATTTTCATCAATCTCTTTAATTGCCATGAATACATGATCCTTTTTTATATTGTCAGGAATCACTTACCCTTACCTCCCTTAATAACAGCCCTATACCTTCTCTCACAGTCAAAGCGATACCTTTTCACTCACCAAAACTATACATAGTTTTAATAAAAAATCCTGTCGAAACTTGTCGTAAAAAACAGAAGCCTTACAGCTTCTGTGTCTAGAAGCTGGATCAGAACATCGCTTCTGAGTGATGTTGAGTCAGCCTCCTGCTTAAATGTGCTTTTTTATTCTTATCTACTTGACAGGGATCACTTCAAACGTTAATGCATCCGTAACTGTCATCACCAGTGTCCCCTTTTCTTCAAAGGAGTAGCCACCGCTAAACTTCTAAAACAATTACGTTCTTTTAGTGAAAAGTTGAGATAATTGTGAATGAGAAGCTAAAAAATTATAATTGCACACCAGGCGTGTTGATTATCCAATAAAATCCAAAGGGTATAGAAAAAAGAGCACCTTTCCTGTAGAATGTGAGTAGCGACACAAACAAACCTAGGAGGTGCTCTCTATGAACAAGCATACCACACTCCCGAATTTGATGCAAAAACTTGTTTCGGATGAAGAGATTCAACGGATTGCCGAAGCGGTTGGGGATCGTGATTCGTCTCGAACCTTTACGTTGCGCGAGTTGATTCACTTCTTCCTGCTGGTCGCCATGCATCAATGGAAAAGCTTTCGCCACGGAGCCGATGTGGGGCCTCTGTATGGATTGCCGCGATTCCATTATTCCACAGTATCCAAGAAAGCGAAAGAAGTTCCCTATGACATCATGAAACGCTTGTTGGCGTTGATCATTTGTAACTATTCACTCCGATAGTAGTATGTAAAGATGCGCAACACAAATAGGGCATCCCCGTAATAGAAAATGCCCTAAGTGGTAGAAAGAACATGATCAAGCGTGTCACCCGTCAACAGAAGACATAACGAATCCCACACGTTTTTTTCGTGTTTCGTCAGTGTGGAAACGATGCTTCTTGTGATACAAAAAGACTGGGCGAATGTTTCTTCGCGAAACGTACCCGAAATGTTCTCTTTGACTTTGACCATGCGAAGATCGCGTTCGGCTTGGTTGTTGTCAAAGGGAACATGTACTT
>NZ_JXTH01000105.1 GCF_000836725.1 Anoxybacillus thermarum
GAAATACTCACCTGGCGCCCCACGTCGATTGACCCCTGAGCAGGAAAAAGAGCTGGCTTTGATCATTGAACATCAGCTCCCCGTAGATGTGGGATTCGAAGCAAAATATAATTGGACGCTTGCGATAATCGCTGAACTCATTCAACAAAAGTGGGGGCCAACATACACGCTTCGCGGAACAAGTGACATTCTGCATCGGTTAGGGCTAAGCTATACGAAACCGACCTATACACTAGCCAATGCCGATGAAGAGAAACAAAAAGAATTCGTCGAAATCACCTTCCCTGAAGTAAAAAAAAACTGGTAGATGGGAACATCGCCCATGTCCTCTTTCAAGATGAGTCGATGATTCGTGATTACCAAGCGATTCAAAAAACATGGTTTGTCAAAGGAAAACAACGAATCATTCCGATGTTTGGAAAACATCAAGGGCTGAAGCTGATTGGCACGTTGAACTACGAAACAGGGGAAGTGTTTTGCATCGAAGAAGAACGCTATGACGCGGAAACATTTCTTCGATTTCTTCAACTTGTGTTAGAACGCTATCCCACAGGCAAAATAGTGATGATTTTAGATAACGCTCGAATTCACCATGTCAAACTCATTCAGCCATTTTTAAAAGAACACGAAGATCGGTTAGAGCTCGTCTTTTTGCCACCATACAGTCCGCAATTGAACTTGATTGAAGGGCTATGGAAATGGCTGAAATCAGACGTGATTTACAACGTGTTCTATTCGAGTGTGCAAGAAATTAGAAAGAATGTCCAAGCCTTTATTCAGCGAATCAACCAGAAACCAGAACAAACGATCGATCGTTTGTGTGTTCAGTTGTAAATCTTTAATTCAACTTATATAGTTTTTCTTTTATGTTACCGAGAGGAATATTGACAAAGTTTTGATTTGTCTTTTTTCCTAGATTAATATTGCGTTGCCATGTTTCCGCATAGCCAATTTGATTTTCAATACAGTACTGTAGATGAGCAAATTTGCTAACATAAATTTACAAACTAAACAAAAAAGGAGACATGAACCCGATTCCTTGGTTAGAATAGATGTACCACCAACTATCCACAAGGAGGTTCATGTCTCATGAATAGATTAGCACATCACCAAGGAATCCACAAGTTTTTCTTCACGCTGGGGTTGACGCTGCAGCTTTCCAAATCGGTCATCAAGCATCTCATTCATATTGTCGATGCCTTGACCACCAAGGGATTCTCGGGAACATTGACTGATATTCATTACTGGAGCTTTCATCCGAATCATCGAACGACGCTCCGTCACTTTTTCACGAAAAGCCCTTGGAACGAGGAAAGGCTGCTTGGGAAGCTTCAAGAGTGGATCCTTTCCTAGGTCGAACGACTGGCCAAACGGAAGAATCAACCCCTTTTTGTTTCGATTGATGATACGATTTGCCAAAAAACGAAGCCCTCGTCACGGGCAACACACGCCATTCAAGGGTGTGATTGGCACTACTCGCATAAAGATCATCAATCGGTCTGGGGGCATTCGCTCGTTTGGCTGATGGTGCACACCTTCACGCAGGCGTTCCCATTTGCGTTCCGCCTGTATGACAAGAAAGCGGGAAAAAGCAAGATCGACCTGGCGATCGAGATGCTTTCCTCGCTCAAGGTGAAGCGGGCTCAGCCGGTGTATGTGCTCATGGATTCGTGGTATCCGTCCAAAAAGCTCATTGAAGCCTGCTTGAAACAGGGATTCCATGTCATCGCGATGCTCAAGACGAACCGGATTCTCTACCCGAAAGGTATCGCCATCCAAGCGAAGGAGTTTGCCCGCTATATCGAGTCCAAAGACACCCGCCTCGTCACGGTGGGGAACGAGCGCTATCGTGTCTACCGCTACGAAGGCGCGCTCAACGGTCTTGATGACGCGGTGGTGCTGCTGGCTTGGAAGGCGGATCAACCGATGACGCCGGATCATCTCCATGTCATATTGAGCACCGACCGGGAGCTGAGTGACGAAGACATCTTGCGTTACTATGCCCAGCGCTGGACGATCGAATGCTTTTTCCGGCAGGCAAAAGACCAGCTGAAGCTCGATGGGTACCGCGTTCGCCACGTTCGGGCGGTGAAACGGTATTGGGCGGTGGTGCAACTTGCGTATGTGTACAGCATGTTCGAGTCGAACAGTGATGTTTCGGATGGGCTCGATCTCCTGCGCAAGAGAAAAGGACATAGCCTCGTGGAGTTCATTTATCGTGCAGCAAAACAAAATATTCCCATTGATGCCGTGAAAAAACAGCTCCACGTGGCATAAGGGGTACCCCGTTTGTCTCTTTTTCGTATGGTAATCATTGTTAACAAAAATGCTCATCTACAGTAAGTAAGACAGGAGAAAAACTATTGTTAAAGATGGACTTACAATTTTTCAGTGAAATAAATTCTTTTGGGAAAATAATCGGGAAATATTCCGACCTTGAACAACTTGCTAAAAATACCAGTCCATCCGAATTAATTAAATATCTTGAAAAGCAAGGATGGAAAAAGGAGGTGCAACCCGGTGGTAGAAAAAGTGGCCCGGCCACTATATTTATAGATCCCAATACAGGAATGGTAGCACGTATTCATGCAAGCCCGGGGGAAGGAACACCTTACTTCAGAGTGCAAAATAAGTCAGGGAATTATCTTGACAAAAATGGTAACTTTCCTTCTAACGCTACTAGAAAAGAATTAAGAGATTTGACGCATTTTTATTTTGGAAAGTAGGTGAATAAAATGATCGTCGCCAACAATTATAGTGAAATCAAAGATCATTTTGATTTCACGGATAGTATTATAACGGATATGAAATGGAACAATCCGTTAGATTTATCTATAATGATCGACTATTATTGGGATACACAGGAGAATAGGGAAGAAAACAGAATATTAGCGTTGCATTTTAAGGATTGCCTGGCTGTGGAGTACAAACTAAAAAAAGAGATACTAGAAATGTCAAGGGATGATATCCATTTTGATAGCTTGTTCACTATTATTCGCTTCGAAAATGTAGAAGCAAATTCAAGCGTATTTCATCATTTTCATATCTATACCTTTGATTATAAAGAGCCATTGCTAAAAATTATTTGTAAGCAGGTTCAGTTGGAGGAAGTATAGGTCGGTGTTTGAAAACAATGGAAGAAGAAAAGAAGGCGGATCGCTCCGCCTTTTTTGCACGGGATAGCAACCGAAAATAATTTTGCACAAATTTTGCACGATACAAAAGAACGTGTGGCTCAAATATTGAAATATCAATACTTTTAGGTATATGGTTATTATCCTGCCGAGGGCGTTAGCGACACCCTGCTTGCTATGCGAGCGGGGTTTTTTTGTATAAAAAATAAAGTCCGGTGAGCCACACCGGACGAATGGATAAATTTTGCGAGGCTTGCTCGCTTGTTCTATAAGAATGATAACATGCCTTCGATGCATATGCATAGTAGAAAAAACATCCAAGAGTCAGTCAAGACTTTGTGGAGAACATTTTTTCGGTTCACTACGGGTGTTGTCAATCACTAGTTAGCGAACCATTTTCAGGAATTGATATCGTAAGCGCTTTTGGACTCTCATCCCTCATCTTGAAGTGATGATATTGTATTCCATTTTTTTACACCCAACCAAAATCCCGAAGCGCCGACAACGCTTGATGGATCGGCGTCCCGGATGACCGCTGCAGACACGGTAGATTCTGACGCACCACATCTGCCCACAACCGTCCTGCCTTCCGTTTGGCCTGTTCAACCCGCTTGGAC
>NZ_JXTH01000106.1 GCF_000836725.1 Anoxybacillus thermarum
GTCCAAGCGGGTTGAACAGGCCAAACGGAAGGCAGGACGGTTGTGGGCAGATGTGGTGCGTCAGAATCTACCGTGTCTGCAGCGGTCATCCGGGACGCCGATCCATCAAGCGTTGTCGGCGCTTCGGGATTTTGGTTGGGTGTAAAAAAATGGAATACAATATCATCACTTCAAGATGAGGGATGAGAGTCCAAAAGCGCTTACGATATCAATTCCTGAAAATGGTTCGCTAACTAGTGATTGACAACACCCGTAGTGAACCGAAAAAATGTTCTCCACAAAGTCTTGACTGACTCAAACCGTAAGCCATCCTTGCATAAGGGTGGCTTTCTCGTTATAATACGTAATAGATAAAGGTCAAAAAAAGTCAAAGTCAAAGGGGTGAGTGCGATGAATATGCAACAAATGACGGAAAAAGTGCAAGAGGCGTTCATGCGAGCGCAATCGTTAGCAACAGAAAAACAACATCAAGAAGTGGACGTTGAACACGTTTGTGTGGCGCTTTTCGAACAAGAAGATGGGCTTGCACGTCGCATTTATGAAAAAATGTCTGTTTCCGTTTCAAGTTTGTTAGATGAGTGGAACAAACAGCTCAACAAAAAACCCCAAATCATTTCCAGTTCGGAAGCCGGAAAAATATATGTCACGAGCCGTTTGCAGCAATGGCTTGTTCGGGCGGAACAAGAAGCGAAACAAATGAAAGATGAATATATATCGGTTGAGCACTTGTTGCTTGCGCTCGTTGACGATAAAGAAGCGAAACATACATTATCACGCTATGGAATCGAGCGAGAAAAGCTATTGCAAACGATTATGGAAATAAGGGGGAATCAACGAGTGGTTAGTCCAAATCCGGAAGCGACATATGAAGCATTGCAAAAATACGGCCGCGATTTAGTGGCGGAAGTGAAAGCTGGAAAAATTGATCCAGTCATCGGCCGCGATAGCGAAATTCGCCGCGTCATTCGCATTTTATCGCGCAAAACGAAAAACAATCCTGTTTTAATTGGAGAGCCGGGCGTTGGAAAAACGGCGATTGTTGAAGGGCTCGCCCAACGTATCGTGCGCAAAGACGTGCCAGAAGGATTAAAAGATAAAACGATTTTTGCGCTAGATATGAGTGCGCTTATTGCAGGAGCAAAGTTTCGGGGAGAGTTTGAGGAGCGGTTAAAAGCGGTATTAAATGAGGTAAAGAAAAGCGAGGGGCGCATCATTTTATTTATTGATGAACTGCATACGATCGTCGGTGCGGGACGGACGGATGGGGCGCTTGATGCAGGGAATATGTTGAAGCCGATGCTTGCGCGCGGAGAATTGCATTGCATTGGGGCAACGACGCTTGATGAATATCGTCAATATATTGAAAAAGACCCCGCGCTCGAACGCCGTTTCCAACAAGTGCTCGTAGAAGAGCCGACGGTCGAAGATACGATTTCGATTTTGCGCGGCTTAAAAGAGCGGTTTGAAATTCATCACGGCGTGAACATCCATGACGGTGCGCTCGTTGCGGCGGCGACGCTGTCCGATCGTTACATTTCTGATCGCTTTTTGCCTGATAAAGCGATTGACCTTGTTGATGAAGCGTGCGCGATGATTCGAACGGAAATCGATTCGATGCCGACAGAGTTAGATGAAGTGATGAGAAAAATGATGCAGCTTGAAATTGAAGAAGCGGCGTTGAAAAAAGAGCAAGATGAAGCGAGCAAACAGCGCTTGCAAGCGTTGTCGCAAGAGCTTGCGAATTTGCGCGAAAAAGCAAATGCGATGAAAGCGCAATGGGAAAAAGAAAAAGAAGCGATTCAACACGTGCGCGCGTTGCGTGAGCAGTTAGAAAAAGCGAAGCGCGAGTTAGAAGAGGCGGAAAACAATTACGATTTAAATAAAGCGGCAGAATTGCGCCACGGACGCATTCCGCAACTCGAAAAACAATTAAAACAGCTAGAAGAAACGGAAAAAGAGAGACGATTGTTGCGCGAGGAAGTGACGGAGGAAGAAATCGCCACAATCGTGTCAAAATGGACGGGCATTCCGGTCACAAAACTTGTTGAAGGCGAACGCGAAAAGCTGTTGCGGTTAACCGACATTTTACATGAGCGCGTCATCGGGCAAGACGAGGCGGTACAATTAGTGAGTGATGCCGTGTTGCGCGCACGCGCAGGCATGAAAGATCCGAATCGTCCGATCGGTTCATTTCTTTTCCTCGGTCCGACAGGTGTCGGAAAAACAGAATTGGCGAAGGCGTTAGCGGAAGCGCTTTTCGATAGCGAAGAACAGATTATTCGCATCGATATGTCGGAGTATATGGAGAAACACGCAGTTTCTCGTTTAATCGGGGCGCCTCCAGGATATGTTGGCTATGAAGAAGGTGGACAGCTGACGGAAGCGGTGCGCAGAAAGCCGTACGCTGTCATTTTGCTTGATGAAATCGAAAAAGCGCATCCGGAAGTGTTTAACATTTTACTGCAAATGTTAGATGACGGTCGCATGACGGATTCGCAAGGAAGAACGGTCGATTTTAAAAATACGGTCGTCATTATGACGTCAAATATTGGCTCGCATACGTTGTTAGAAGCGGTCGATGCGCATGGTGACATAAACGAAGAAGCGCGTGAACAAGTGTTGAAACAATTGCGAGCACATTTTAGACCAGAGTTTTTAAACCGAGTGGACGACATTGTACTATTTAAACCGTTAACCGCACGCGAAGTGAAAAGTATTGTGGATAAGTTTATGACACAATTAGAGGAGCGACTAGCAGAGCGACATATGACGATCACGTTAACGGACGAAGCAAAAACGTATATTGCGACACATGGATTTGACCATGTGTATGGCGCTCGTCCGCTCAAACGGTTTATCCAAAAACATATTGAAACGAAGCTTGCGCGTGAAATCATTGCAGGACGTATTGGAGATTACAGCACCGTTACGATCGATATCGAAGGCGACGAATTCGTCGTAAAAAAAGGATAAACGGACGTATGCCGTTTATCCTTTTTTAATGATGCACAGGGTCGTTCGGAATGAGTTGGGCGATCAATAAAATGAGAACGGTTGCAACGACAGCGAGCGTCGTGCCTGTTTCGAAATGGTACGCAACGCCGATCATCGAGCTGACGACGTATGTCACCATATTTACTAATAAAAACGTCCAGAAAAACGTCCAAAAAATACGCATGTAACTCCCTCCTTTACGCTCTTTTTTTATCTTAACATAAATGGTGAATAGACGAAAATGAAAAATTGCAACGGAGTCAGTCAAGACTTTGTGGAGAACATTTTTTCGGTTCACTACGGGTGTTGTCAATCACTAGTTAGCGAACCATTTTCAGGAATTGATATCGTAAGCGCTTTTGGACTCTCATCCCTCATCTTGAAGTGATGATATTGTATTCCATTTTTTTACACCCAACCAAAATCCCGAAGCGCCGACAACGCTTGATGGATCGGCGTCCCGGATGACCGCTGCAGACACGGTAGATTCTGACGCACCACATCTGCCCACAACCGTCCTGCCTTCCGTTTGGCCTGTTCAACCCGCTTGG
>NZ_JXTH01000107.1 GCF_000836725.1 Anoxybacillus thermarum
TTAAACCGTTCGACGTAGAAGGAAACCGATTGGCGGCATAGATTAACCATTTTTGCGACATCTTTTCCAAGAAACCCTTCCATGACGAGGCGAACGGCAGTCACCCGAGCGCGAAGCGAAGCATCTTTGATTTTCCGTTCTTGTTTCCGAAGGGTTCGAGGTGTCCAACCGTGATCATTTGTAATTTTAAGACGTTTCATGTCATTTCCGCTCCTTTTGTACGTGGGTATTTAGGAGCAGTATAACCATGGAAAAAGGTGTTCATACAGAAGTTATCATTTTAAGGTGCATGTATATAGATGTCATCCTTTAATCCTTTTCCTTTTACTACTAAACCATAAGCATATTTTTCAATTTCTTTAAGCGGGATTGCGAATACAATACCTGGTTCAATATTAGGCGTCTTTCTTTTCTTTTTCAATTTAAAATTTACATCGACGATTTCCATTTCCCCTAATTGTTCATTAATATTTGAATCAAGTTGTAAAGCCTCCAAGATTAATGCTTCCAATTCAGCTACCGTTGGCATTCTTTCTAAATCTTCTTCATAAATTTTTTTGATTTCTAAGAGCGTATCACTTAACAAATCGATTGCATCATCACTTAAAACAACTGTTTCCTTGTTCTTTATGCTTTCCCAAAATGACATTGTATCACCAACCATACCATCTTATTACTACTTTTTCTTGAGTCAATAGCTTATCTAAATTGTTATAAAAAAGACGACACTGCTATAAAGCAAGCAGGTCGCCTAGATTGGTTCTATCGTACTGTTTGCTTTTGCTTTATTTTTTCAAACCAATTTTCTGCAACATCCAAATATGGTAAAACATTCTTAGCTATTCGAATAAATTCTGCTTCCTCTAAATTTTGGTTTTCGTTATCGAATTTAAACCAATCTTTATCTCCATTTTTATTATTCATTATTCTAAAACGATTGTTTAAGTGAAAAGCATTCATCTTTTGAAATGGTCGAACTATACCATCAACTATCACGTTTCCTTCCTCATTAACCCTTGCTACTCCAACTTCTATTATAAATCCTCCTCCCCATTTATCAAATTGAAACGATAGCAAATAACCTAACTGACCTTCTTGCTTCCTAAAATGAGGAAGAACCCCTTTAAATCCCCTGTTTCTTAATTCTGGGACAACTATTTTTTTAAAGAACTAACCATTTTATCCTTATTAAATAACATAAAGATCCCTCCTTTACTCTTTAAAAGCTTTCACGATGTATACTATATGATATACTATGTTTCTTTAAAAGTTTTCTAAGATTTCTACTTGGTCCTACTTTACCTGTTCTTGAGCTTACGTAGAAGTTCCAGTGCACCCTTTTTATTTTTCTATGTTTTAATAACCATACATCCTTTGCAATCTGTGCTCTCGTGAAAGCAGGAGCTGAAACCCTTCCCACTTTCACTTCATGTAATGTACCATTTTTTACAATATCAGCTCGTCTTGTTGTTTTTCCAACACTAAATATTCTTTGAAGATGGGCTGGTTTAGCCCTAATCTTCTAGCAAGATATTTCTCAGCAGCAAATCCAGCTGCTCTAGCTGCTTTTAATCTTCCTCCACCAACAAAACCAAACGCTGCGGCAACCGTGACACCTTTCCATCCTTTTCCTGACTTGTACGCCTTATACCCATCATACGCCGCAAATCCCGCATTAATGGCCATCCAAACAAAATGCCCATCCGGATCCACCAACATCACTGGGTTGTTGTTCGCATACGTATATCCGTTTTGTGTGAGGATATCGTCCGCATCCCCCGGATCTGGATCCAAGGATAAGAACACGCCATGGGCTGGGTGGTAATAACGGGCGATCAGGTAATAAACAGGGTGTCCCAAAAATGATCATTTTTGGGACACCCTCTTTCAAATTCTTTAAATTTCAACAAATATTAATGAAAAAATTAAAGTATAGAAATATTAAACCTTAGTATGATTTAACGACTTCTAAAAGTAATTCCCGAACCCTTTCATGAACTTTTAATTCTTCAGAAAAATGGGGGAATTTTTCTAAATGTTTCCTTAAAGGTTCGTAATAAGGATACAAAGCAAAAAAATCTTTATACAACAATTTTCTTTGATACCTAGGTATCTTTTTATGAGCAAGGACATAACTTAAACTTCCACTTATTAATGAACAAAAGCTGTCAAAGTCCCCTGTCAAACAGTATTTATCATTATCTTTAAGAATGGTATTTTCAATTCTTTCTATATCTTCTGAGGGAAAATCATTGTTTAATAATATACTCATTTTTTCAAGCTCTAATATTACATCGTGATTAACCTTCATAAATTGTTCACCTCTTTCTCTCTTTAACTATGTTAAAAATGATAATATTCATTTCTACTATTTCTTGAGTTTCCAACCGTTATGCCAAAATGTCACTATTTTCCCTCTTTTGGTATAATAACCTCCAACCTTTCCTTTCTTAATCCTATATCCTTTTTTGCCTGTAGATAGTGTCACTTCTTCTCGCAAATGTTTATTTGAACGATAGAATGCTCTCGCTAGTTTTGTGTATCTTTCTGGACTATAGGAGCGTCCTTTTCTAATCACATGTTTGTTATGATGATATGCTAGCGATTCTATACTATTTTTAAAGGTACCTTTATACCAATACCGTGCGGGACCCTTTGCTACTTGTGCTGCTCGAAATGCTTTAAATGCAGCTCCTCCAACAAGCCCCACACCTACCGCAATCGCCGCAGCCTTCCAACCACCTCTTTTAAAAGCCTTATACCCATCATAAGCCGCAAACGCCGCATTAATCGCCAACCAAGCCCAGTGCCCATCCGGATCCACCATCATCACCGGATTGTTGTTTGCATACGTATATCCGTTTTGTGTGAGGATATCGTCCGCATCCCCTGGGTCTGGGTCTAAAGAAAGGAACACTCCTTGTTCTGGGCGGTAGTACCGGGCAATTAGGTAATAGAGACCCGTTTCTTGGTCATATTGGTATCCTGCGTATCGATATGAGTTTTCGTCAGCCAAGTCGCCAGATTGGGAAAGAATGTTCCCCCATGCATCATATTGATAACGGGCAACGATGTTTCCTTGTTCATCCGTCAGGGCGATGACATCGCCATGGGCGTTATAGTGGTAGAAGTACGTCGCCCCGCCCTTTTTCATCGCCAACAGCTGGCCGTTTTCTCCGTATACATACGATTGTATCACATTTCCATCCGCATCGGTTTCATACAGAACGTTTAGGCTATCCCCTTGGTAATGGTAGTTCGTAATGACGCCATTTACATTCTTTTGGATGCGCCGGCCGTCTTCATCATATTTGTACGTCACAAAAGGAGTGCTTTCTCCTTTTCTCGTAATAGAAACCAATTGGTCCGCTTCGTTCCATTCGTATTGATATTTTCCATCTTCGAGACGGTTGCCGTTGGCATCATATGTGATCGATTCGTTTCCAAAACGAATGAGCTGATTGGCAGCGTTATAATCGGCATTGGTCGTCGTCG
>NZ_JXTH01000108.1 GCF_000836725.1 Anoxybacillus thermarum
CTCCAAAAGGGCCGCCAACAAGACAGCGAACACCTTTTGAAGAGTTCTGACTAATTGTTCCTCCAGCTCTTTTAATAAAGGCCATTCTGTGGTAAAATGTTTCATGGACTCTCTCCCTCCTGTTTTATTGATGTTGGTCATCACCATCATAGCAGGGAGAGAGTCCTTTTTGCATGACATTTGCTTTTTTCTACCGCGCTTCGCTTGGTGGCCCCGACGAGCGTCGCGAACAAAAGTTCGCAACCCTCGTCGGGGAATCATTCCTGAATGTCACCCACAAATATTTTACTCACACATGAGGAATTATAACCTTGACTTTTTACATCGATATATGTAGAATTCTGTTTGGGCTCTTTTCATAGAGATACGTTCGCTCCCTTACATATTTGTAAGCGGAGCGTTTTTATTTTTCCCCGAATTCGCACACACTGTAACTATTCCAAATGAGTTGAGGGGGAAGGTTTGATGACGAAATATATTTTTGTGACAGGCGGCGTCGTTTCATCGCTTGGGAAAGGAATTACGGCTGCTTCACTCGGTCGATTATTAAAAAATCGCGGTTTGAAAGTAACGATTCAAAAATTTGATCCGTACATTAATGTTGACCCAGGAACGATGAGTCCGTATCAACACGGAGAAGTGTTCGTCACAGATGACGGGGCAGAAACAGACTTAGATTTAGGTCATTATGAGCGCTTTATTGACATTAACTTAAACAAATACAGCAACGTGACAACAGGAAAAATTTATTCGACCGTATTGAAAAAGGAACGGCGCGGTGACTATTTAGGTGGAACGGTACAAGTTATTCCGCACATTACAAATGAAATTAAAGAACGTGTGTTCCGAGCAGGGCGGGAAACGAATGCTGACGTCGTCATTACGGAAATTGGCGGAACGGTTGGTGACATCGAATCTCTTCCGTTTTTAGAAGCGATTCGTCAAATTAAAAGCGATGTTGGTCGCGATAACGTGATGTACATTCATTGTACGCTTGTGCCGTACATTAAAGCGGCAGGTGAAATGAAGACGAAACCGACGCAACATAGCGTTAAAGAGTTGCGTAGCTTAGGTATTCAGCCAAACGTCATCGTCGTGCGCACAGAAATGCCGATGTCTCAAGATATGAAAGATAAAATTGCTTTATTCTGTGACATTGATCCGAAAGCGGTCATTGAAGCGCGCGATGCCGATACGTTATACGCTGTACCGCTCATGCTTCAAGAACAAAAATTAGACCAAATTGTTTGTGAGCATTTAAAACTAAACTGCAACGAAGCGGATATGACAGAATGGATCGCACTCGTTGAAAAAGTACGCAATTTATCAAACAAAACAACGATTGCGCTCGTTGGAAAATACGTTGAGCTTCAAGATGCGTACATTTCTGTCGTAGAAGCGTTACGTCATGCAGGATATGCGTTTGATGCGGATATAGACATCCGTTGGATTAACTCTGAGCATGTTGATCGCGATAATGTGGCACAGCTGCTTCAAGGAGTAAACGGTATTCTCGTTCCGGGCGGATTTGGCGATCGTGGAATTGAAGGAAAAATTGAGGCGATTCGCTATGCACGCGAGCAACGCATTCCGTTCCTTGGCATTTGTTTAGGTATGCAGTTAGCATCTGTGGAGTTTGCTCGTCATGTCGTTGGGTTAAAAGATGCCCATTCAGCAGAAATTAATCCAAACACACCACATCCGATTATCGACTTATTGCCAGAACAGAAAGATATTGAAGATTTAGGTGGAACGCTTCGTCTCGGCTTGTATCCGTGCAAGCTCGTTGAGGGAACGAAAGCGTACGAGGCATACCAAGATGAGGTCATTTATGAGCGCCATCGCCATCGTTATGAATTCAACAATGAATATCGTACGTTAATGGAAGAAAATGGTTTTGTTTTTTCAGGGACAAGCCCAGATGGCCGTCTTGTAGAAATTATCGAATTGAAAGATCATCCGTGGTTTGTGGCAGCGCAGTTCCATCCGGAATTCACATCTCGTCCGACGCGCCCGCAACCACTTTTCCGCGAATTTATTCGCGCATCGCTAGAAAAATAATAGAGGATGTCCGCTATGGGCATCCTCTTATTCATATTCGGCAACAACTTCTTTTGTCATCAGCACTAAACTATGATAAGCGAACAAAGCGGCGACAGCCGAAGGGAAGCCGATACGTGTGCCATCTTCTGTTGGAACGAGCGGCTGTTTCAAACATAAATCAATATGTACATCGACGTAGTCAACGAGCGACGGTTTCGTTTCCTCTGCGATAGATGACATACCGATCGTCCATATGTTTTGTTCGTGAAGCTGTTTGGCGATGCGAATCGCTTCTTCATCTGTACAAAAGCGCGAAACGATAAGCACGCGGTCAGCGGTTGTTACTTCGTTCATGCTTAGCGGTTTAACGTTCGGCAATTTTTCAGATCCATGTAGCGCTTCAGCAAAGACAGCTTCCATTTCGTCAATGCCGTAAACAAAAATGGTGCCGTTGCTAATGATGGCTTGGGCAAATAAACGGGCAGCATCTTCGAACTGCTCCTCTTCCTGCGCGCTTATTCGCTGAAACACACCTGCAAGCTGCGTCGATAATATTTTTAACATGATCCATCTCCTTCTCATGCGACTTTCGCTTTGTTGCTCATTATATTAAAAAATAAAAAAATGATCAAAATTAAAACATCAAGCAGGATAAATGGTAAAAATTTCGAAATAATGATACGATAATAAAAATAGGAGTTTTACATATGAAAAAGAGAAAATAGAGGTGTTCATATGGCGGGGAAGATTTTGATTGTAGACGATCAGTTTGGCATTCGCATTTTATTAAACGAAGTGTTTCAAAAAGAAGGATATGAAACGTATCAAGCAGCAAACGGTGTTCAAGCGCTCGATTTATTTGCAAAGCACTCCCCGGATTTAGTGTTGTTAGATATGAAAATTCCGGGCATGGACGGGGTAGAAATTTTAAAGAAGATGAAAGAAATGAATGAGCATGTAAAAGTCATCGTGATGACGGCTTACGGTGAACTCGATATGATTCATGAAACGAAAAAGCTCGGTGCGCTGACCCATTTTGCGAAACCTGTGTGAGTAAAATATTTGTGGGTGACATTCAGGAATGATTCCCCGACGAGGGTTGCGAACTTTTGTTCGCGACGCTCGTCGGGGCCACCAAGCGAAGCGCGGTAGAAAAAAGCAAATGTCATGCAAAAAGGACTCTCTCCCTGCTATGATGGTGATGACCAACATCAATAAAACAGGAGGGAGAGAGTCCATGAAACATTTTACCACAGAATGGCCTTTATTAAAAGAGCTGGAGGAACAATTAGTCAGAACTCTTCAAAAGGTGTTCGCTGTCTTGTTGGCGGCCCTTTTGGAGG
>NZ_JXTH01000109.1 GCF_000836725.1 Anoxybacillus thermarum
CTCCAAAAGGGCCGCCAACAAGACAGCGAACACCTTTTGAAGAGTTCTGACTAATTGTTCCTCCAGCTCTTTTAATAAAGGCCATTCTGTGGTAAAATGTTTCATGGACTCTCTCCCTCCTGTTTTATTGATGTTGGTCATCACCATCATAGCAGGGAGAGAGTCCTTTTTGCATGACATTTGCTTTTTTCTACCGCGCTTCGCTTGGTGGCCCCGACGAGCGTCGCGAACAAAAGTTCGCAACCCTCGTCGGGGAATCATTCCTGAATGTCACCCACAAATATTTTACTCACACATTGCAACGCCTAGTACACGCAAAAGAAAATCGCATACGATATATTGTACAATGATGTGCGTAAGGTGGACGATGATGACAGAGAAGCAACGATTTTTCCAATTTAGCGAGCAATGGTGCGCCATTCATGTTCCAGACCGGCCAAACGGATTTGGTTTACTTCTTTTAGGAGACGTCTCTCACTTCGTCGATGACAAAACGAGTTTATGGATGCAACATGTTGGAAAAAACAAGCTGTTAAACGATTTGTTACAACATGGATATACGATTTTTTACTCGCATTTGTACGGGGCGAATTGGGGAAGTCCAAAAGCGGTCAAACTAGCGAAACAGCTCATTTATTATGTGCTGAAAACGGAAATTTTAAATGAGCGCATTTACGTGTTAGCAGAAGGAATGGGGGCCATTGTCGCCTTGCAGTTGATGAACGATTTACGCGAGCAAATACGGGCGATTGCGCTATTAAATCCTTGTTTGCATTTACAGGCGCAGCTCCAACATGAAAAAGAGCATAAATTTTTTTATAAGCGGATGTTACGTCAATTAAAACAAGCGTATGAAACAACGGAAGAGGAATTGAACCTCCCTCCGCTTTCCGCACCGGTTGTGCCGATAAAAATTTGGCAAGTGTCAGGAGTGAATCCATATCCTCCAACGATTCATGCAAGAGTGTACGCGCAAGCGTTTGGCGTGCCTGTTTCATATCATTTGCCTGAAAAAACATATACGTTTGCGCAAGCCATTCATGCGTTTTATGAACAATATAGCGATGTATAGTCCCCATACCCGTGGGGATTTTTTCTTTACCAATAGAAAAAGAAGCAAGTAAAATAAAAAATGAGACCGAAAAAGGAGTGTTGCATGTTGATGAGGCGATATACGTATTTTATTTTTGCATTACTTTTTATTTTTATTTTATCTTCTTGCGCTCCTACAAAATTATCATCGGGAAATGTACAAAAAGTTGGTTTGCTCGTTTCAGATACAATTGATGATCAAGTGTGGGGAACGAAAGGGTATAAAGGATTGCTTCGTATTCAAGCGAAATTTGATGCGGAAGTGTTTTATCGCGAAGGGGTAAACTCAAAAGCAGCGACGGCACAAGCGGTAAAACAATTTCACCAAAAAGGAGTCCATTTAATTTTTGGTCATGGGAGTGAGTACGGGGAGTATTTTGATGACATCGCAGATCGATATCCGAACATTCATTTTGTGTTTTTTAACGGAGAAGCGAAAAAGAAAAATGTGACAAGTTTTAATTTTTCTGGCCATGCGATGGGCTTTTTTGGCGGTATGGTAGCGGGACATATGACGAAAACGAACAAAATTGGCGTCATTGCCGCATTTGAATGGCAGCCGGAAGTGGACGGTTTTTTTGAAGGGGTGTTATATGAGAACGGAAATGCTCACGTCGACGTACAATACGTACAACGTTGGGATGACGTCGATACGGCCATGGCCATTGCCGAGCGAATGATTGCTGAAGGGGTGGATGTCATATATCCAGCCGGCGATAAATTTAGCGTACCAGTGATTGAAAAAATGAAAGAACACGGTCTTTATGCGATTGGTTACGTAACGGATCAAGCAGATTTAGGAGAACGAACTGTGCTAACGAGCACCGTCCAGCATGTCGATGCGCTATATGAACTTGTGGCAAAAAAATTTATCGATGGAAAATTAACGTCTGGAACGACATATGTCGATTTTCAAGATGGTGTCGTCGAACTCGGAACGTTTAGCCCGCTTGTCGACAAACTGTTCCGACAAAAAATAACAAAAGCGATTGAACGATATAAAGCAACAGGAAAATTGCCGAATGAGTAGGGGGGAGGGTGTGAATGAAAGAGGAATTAAAAAAGAAAATTGATGGTTTCTTTATCCAACTTTTCGAGATGTTAGATGGGATAAATAACGACCAGCAAGAAGAAGAGGCTTTGCAATATGTGGAATGGATGTTGAAAAAAGCTCAATTGCGCTATAAAGAAAAAAACAAAAAGCATCATTTCCCCGTTCTATATCGTCGAATTTACTGGGCGCACTTAGGAGTCAATGTTGGACATGAAGAAGACAAGCATCGTCCTGTTTTAATTATTCGCTCAGAAAAAAATTCTCCGTTATGTGCGGTCGCTCCTTTAACGACGCAAAGGCTGAATGATGGATTTTGGTATCATATTGATTTAGAAGGGTTAAACAACACCGCTTTAGTGGAACATTTCTGTGTCATTTCAAAAGATCGAATCGATCGCCCATTGCGTAAAAGAGGAGATTTTGCAACAGTCTCAAATAAAGACATGGATAAAATTTTAACAGAGATTAAACGACTTTATACTACTTCCCCTGCTTTGAGAAAGTAATCGTACATAGAGTGTGAGTAAAATATTTGTGGGTGACATTCAGGAATGATTCCCCGACGAGGGTTGCGAACTTTTGTTCGCGACGCTCGTCGGGGCCACCAAGCGAAGCGCGGTAGAAAAAAGCAAATGTCATGCAAAAAGGACTCTCTCCCTGCTATGATGGTGATGACCAACATCAATAAAACAGGAGGGAGAGAGTCCATGAAACATTTTACCACAGAATGGCCTTTATTAAAAGAGCTGGAGGAACAATTAGTCAGAACTCTTCAAAAGGTGTTCGCTGTCTTGTTGGCGGCCCTTTTGGAGGA
>NZ_JXTH01000110.1 GCF_000836725.1 Anoxybacillus thermarum
CTCCAAAAGGGCCGCCAACAAGACAGCGAACACCTTTTGAAGAGTTCTGACTAATTGTTCCTCCAGCTCTTTTAATAAAGGCCATTCTGTGGTAAAATGTTTCATGGACTCTCTCCCTCCTGTTTTATTGATGTTGGTCATCACCATCATAGCAGGGAGAGAGTCCTTTTTGCATGACATTTGCTTTTTTCTACCGCGCTTCGCTTGGTGGCCCCGACGAGCGTCGCGAACAAAAGTTCGCAACCCTCGTCGGGGAATCATTCCTGAATGTCACCCACAAATATTTTACTCACACTTTACGCACTTCTTTTACGATAGAGTCAACGAACGCATCAAGCGGCATCGTTTCGCTTTTTTGTTCGCCATATTTTCGCACGTTCACTGCCCGTTCATTTACTTCATTATCGCCGACAACGAGCATGTACGGAATTTTTTGCATTTGTGCTTCGCGAATTTTATAACCGATTTTTTCTTCACGCTCATCGACTTCAACACGAATGCCTGCCGCTTGTAACGCATGTTTTACTTCATACGCATAATCCATATGAACAGCTGGGGAAACAGGAATAACTTGTACTTGTACAGGCGCTAACCATGTCGGGAACGCTCCTTTATACTCCTCAATTAAAAAGGCAACGAAACGTTCCATCGTTGATACGACACCGCGATGGATGACAACCGGACGATGCGGTTTTCCGTCTTCACCGATATATGTTAAGTCAAAACGTTCCGGTAACAAGAAATCAAGTTGAACCGTAGATAACGTTTCATCTTTTCCGAGCGCTGTTCGTACTTGAACGTCTAGTTTTGGACCGTAAAACGCAGCTTCTCCTTCTGCTTCGTAATAGTCAAGTCCAAGCTCGTCCATCGCCTCTTTTAACATGCTTTGTGCTTTTTCCCACATCGCATCGTCATCATAATATTTTTCTTTATCTTGCGGATCGCGATACGACAGACGGAACGAATAGTCTGTTAAACCAAAATCTTTATATACATCTAAAATTAAATTAACGACGCGCTTAAACTCGTCTTTAATTTGATCTGGGCGAACGAAAATATGCGCATCATTCAATGTCATTCCACGAACGCGTTGCAATCCTGTAAGCGCACCTGACATTTCGTAACGATGCATCGTACCGAGCTCTGCGATACGAATTGGCAACTCGCGATAGCTATGAATTTTATGTTTATACACCATCATATGATGTGGGCAGTTCATCGGACGTAAGACGAGCTGTTCATTATCCATTTCCATTGGCGGAAACATTCCATCCTTATAGTGATCCCAATGACCAGACGTTTTATATAACTCGACGCTACCTAGCACTGGTGTATATACGTGTTGATAGCCAAGCGACAGCTCTTTATCGACGATATAACGCTCAATTGTTCGGCGAATAGTTGCACCTTTTGGAAGCCAAAGCGGCAATCCTTGTCCTACTTTTTGCGATGTCATAAATAAGTCGAGCTCTTTTCCGAGCTTGCGATGATCGCGCTCTTTCGCTTCTTGTAAAAGACGTAAATATTCATCTAAATCTTCTTTTTTGAAAAAGGCTGTACCGTAAATGCGTTGCAACATTTTATTTTTACTGTCACCACGCCAGTATGCACCTGCCACGCTTAACAG
The DNA here is from genome assembly GCF_000836725.1 of Anoxybacillus thermarum. Lineage (GTDB taxonomy): Bacteria > Bacillota > Bacilli > Bacillales > Anoxybacillaceae > Anoxybacillus > Anoxybacillus thermarum. The sequence continues at coordinate 1,628 of NZ_JXTH01000110.1, forward strand.
TTTAAACTCTTTAATTTTTCCTGTTGATGGGACGTGCACTCCGCGGCAAAGGTCGAAAAATTCGCCTTGTTCGTAAATGGAGACGATTTCTCCTTCTGGAATGTCGTGAATAAGCTCAATTTTTAAATGATCGCCAATTTCTGTATAACGACGAATCGCCTCTTCGCGACTAACTTCTCGACGAACGATATCTAAGTTTTCTTTCACAATTTTTTTCATTTCTTGTTCAATTTTCGGTAAGTCTTCTGCTGTAATTGGTACATCGACATCAATATCATAGTAAAAGCCGTTTTCGATGACAGGGCCAACACCAAGCTTCACATCTTTGTACAATCGTTTAATCGCTTGTGCCATTAAATGCGCTGTGCTATGACGTAAAATGTCAAGCGCCTCCGGCATATCTTGCGTAATAATCGAAATGGCGCCATCTTCTTCAATCGGTGTTCGCAAATCGATCATGCGATCGTTTAGCTTTCCTGCAATTGCTTTTTTCTTCAATCCTGGACTAATGGACGCTGCAATGTCTTCCGTCGTCACTCCTTTCGGAAACTCCTTCACTGCTCCATCTGGAAATGTAATTTTTACTACATCCGCCAAAGCTGTTCACTCCTTTTTTAGAAATAAAAAAAACTCGTCCCAAAAACGAGGGACGAGTTGGTTTCGTGGTTCCACCCTTCTTCCCGTCTATACGAATATAAACCGAGCGTATAAACGGCTTCATTTCGATAACGGCGCAAACCGTCAGCAATTACTAAACGGGCGATCGTCCCATTGTTCACTGCTGAAGTTTAGAGGTGGTAAGTGCATTTTTCGTGTTAGGAAGGTTTCAGCCTATGCCTTCCCTCTCTGTGAACCGTAAAAATACACCCATGTCCTCATCATCACTTTTTGCTTTATTCATTATGTATGTCATTATAAGCATATTTTTTTGGAAAATCAAGAGGTGTTCGCAGCTCGAGTCAGTCAAGACTTTGTGGAGAACATTTTTTCGGTTCACTACGGGTGTTGTCAATCACTAGTTAGCGAACCATTTTCAGGAATTGATATCGTAAGCGCTTTTGGACTCTCATCCCTCATCTTGAAGTGATGATATTGTATTCCATTTTTTTACACCCAACCAAAATCCCGAAGCGCCGACAACGCTTGATGGATCGGCGTCCCGGATGACCGCTGCAGACACGGTAGATTCTGACGCACCACATCTGCCCACAACCGTCCTGCCTTCCGTTTGGCCTGTTCAACCCGCTTGGACT
>NZ_JXTH01000111.1 GCF_000836725.1 Anoxybacillus thermarum
CCGGCACGGTAGTCACCTACCGCAGGATTTTAAGTCCTGTGCGTCTGCCAATTCCGCCACCCCGGCATAGGCATGTTGGAGCGGAAGACGGGACTCGAACCCGCGACCCCCACCTTGGCAAGGTGGTGTTCTACCACTGAACTACTTCCGCATTATGCGGGTGGAGGGACTTGAACCCCCACGCCAGAGGCGCCAGATCCTAAGTCTGGTGCGTCTGCCAATTCCGCCACACCCGCATCATGGTGAGCCATGGAGGACTCGAACCTCCGACCCTCTGATTAAAAGTCAGATGCTCTACCGACTGAGCTAATGGCTCAAAACGATCTGGTGCCGGCTGCAGGACTTGAACCCGCAACCTACTGATTACAAGTCAGTTGCTCTACCAATTGAGCTAAGCCGGCATAATATGAAGTGCATAAAAATTTTAGATGAAGCAAACTAAGACAACATCATTCAAAATGGTGGCTCGGGACGGAATCGAACCGCCGACACAAGGATTTTCAGTCCTTTGCTCTACCGACTGAGCTACCGAGCCATATAGATAGTAGCTTTATCGTTAAATTATTCAGAAGCACAACGTCCTTCGTCCCGCTCTCAGTTTGCTTACTTAAGATGTAGCTCGAGCGGTACGCTGTAGCCTTACCAAAGAAGTCAACTCAAACGTGCTCTACCGACTGAGCGCTACCAAACCATACAATGGCGGTCCCGACGGGACTCGAACCCGCGATCTCCTGCGTGACAGGCAGGCATGTTAACCACTACACTACGGGACCAATATTGGTTGCGGGGGCAGGATTTGAACCTGCGACCTTCGGGTTATGAGCCCGACGAGCTACCTGGCTGCTCCACCCCGCGACGATGAAATGAATGGAGAAAAATGCTCCAATACACTTTATAACATATGGTGGAGGATGACGGGATCGAACCGCCGACCCCTTGCTTGTAAGGCAAGTGCTCTCCCAGCTGAGCTAATCCTCCGTTACATCTTGCCCGGCAACGTCCTACTCTCGCAGGCGGTGTCCCGCCAACTACCATCGGCGCTGGAGAGCTTAACTTCCGTGTTCGGGATGGGAACGGGTGTGACCTCTCCGCCATCGTCACCGAGCAATAATGCTTTAGACAAATGTTATTATAAAGGAATATTTTTTGTTGTCAAGCTTTTTTTATTCCTTCAAAACTAGATAACAGGGCTTGCGTAGTGGCCTACGCTTTTCTCATGTGTTTAGTTAAGTCCTCGATCGATTAGTATCCGTCAGCTGCACGTGTCGCCACGCTTCCACCTCGGACCTATCTACCTTGTCATCTTCAAGGGATCTTACTCGCTTGACGCGATGGGAAATCTCATCTTGAGGGGGGCTTCACGCTTAGATGCTTTCAGCGCTTATCCCTTCCGCACATAGCTACCCAGCTGTGCTCCTGGCGGAACAACTGGTACACCAGCGGTGCGTCCATCCCGGTCCTCTCGTACTAAGGACAGCTCCTCTCAAATTTCCTACGCCCATCCGTTGAGCGATGGCCCTTCCATTCGGAACCACCGGATCACTAAGCCCGACTTTCGTCCCTGCTCGACTTGTAGGTCTCGCAGTCAAGCTCCCTTCTGCCTTTACACTCTACGAATGATTTCCAACCATTCTGAGGGAACCTTTGGGCGCCTCCGTTACGCTTTGGGAGGCGACCGCCCCAGTCAAACTGCCCACCTGACACTGTCTCCCACCCCGATCAGGGGTGCGGGTTAGAATCTCAGTACGACAAGGGTGGTATCCCAACGGCGACTCCACCTAGACTGGCGTCCAGGCTTCTCAGTCTCCCACCTATGCTGTACATGTCGCACCAACATTCAATATCAGGCTGCAGTAAAGCTCCACGGGGTCTTTCCGTCCTGTCGCGGGTAACCTGCATCTTCACAGGTACTATGATTTCACCGGGTCTCTCGTTGAGACAGTGCCCAAGTCGTTACACCTTTCGTGCGGGTCGGAACTTACCCGACAAGGAATTTCGCTACCTTAGGACCGTTATAGTTACGGCCGCCGTTTACTGGGGCTTCGGTTCGCACCTTCGCTTGCGCTAAGCGCTCCCCTTAACCTTCCAGCACCGGGCAGGTGTCAGCCCCTATACTTCGCCTTACGGCTTCGCAGAGACCTGTGTTTTTGATAAACAGTCGCTTGGGCCTTTTCACTGCGGCTCCCCTGGGCTATTCACCCGAGGGAGCACCCCTTCTCCCGAAGTTACGGGGTCATTTTGCCGAGTTCCTTAACGAGAGTTCTCCCGCGCACCTTAGGATTCTCTCCTCGCCTACCTGTGTCGGTTTGCGGTACGGGCACCTCTCACCTCGCTAGAGGCTTTTCTTGGCAGTGTGGAATCAGGCACTTCGGTACTTTTTTTCCCTCGCCATCACAGCTCAGCCTACTCAAGCGGATTTGCCTACTTGAGGCGCCTAACTGCTTGGACGCGCACAACCAGTCGCGCGCTGACCCTATCCTCCTGCGTCCCCCCATTGCTCAAACGGTGAGGAGGTGGTACAGGAATATCAACCTGTTGTCCATCGCCTACGCCTTTCGGCCTCGGCTTAGGTCCCGACTAACCCTGAGCGGACGAGCCTTCCTCAGGAAACCTTAGGCTTTCGGTGCAGAGGATTCTCACCTCTGTTTTCGCTACTCACACCGGCATTCTCACTTCTAAGCGCTCCACTAGTCCTTCCGGTCTAGCTTCGACGCCCTTAGAACGCTCCCCTACCGACGACGCAAGTCGTCCCACAGCTTCGGTGATACGTTTAGCCCCGGTACATTTTCGGCGCAGAGTCACTCGACCAGTGAGCTATTACGCACTCTTTAAATGGTGGCTGCTTCTAAGCCAACATCCTGGTTGTCTAAGCAACTCCACATCCTTTTCCACTTAACGTATACTTTGGGACCTTAGCTGGTGATCTGGGCTGTTTCCCTCTTGACCACGGATCTTATCACTCGTAGTCTGACTCCCGAGTATAAGTCATTGGCATTCGGAGTTTGACTGAGTTCGGTAACCCGATGAGGGCCCCTAGCCCAATCAGTGCTCTACCTCCAAGACTCTTCACTCGAGGCTAGCCCTAAAGCTATTTCGGGGAGAACCAGCTATCTCCAAGTTCGATTGGCATTTCACCCCTACCCACACCTCATCCCCGCACTTTTCAACGTGCGTGGGTTCGGGCCTCCAGTAGGTATTACCCTACCTTCACCCTGGACATGGGTAGATCACCTGGTTTCGGGTCTACGACCTCGTACTATACGCCCTATTCAGACTCGCTTTCGCTACGGCTCCGTCTTTTCGACTTAACCTCGCACGAGATCGTAACTCGCCGGTTCATTCTACAAAAGGCACGCCATCACCCATAAACGGGCTCTGACTACTTGTAGGCACACGGTTTCAGGTTCTCTTTCACTCCCCTCCCGGGGTGCTTTTCACCTTTCCCTCACGGTACTGGTTCACTATCGGTCACTAGGGAGTATTTAGCCTTGGGAGATGGTCCTCCCTGCTTCCGACGGGATTCCTCGTGTCCCGCCGTACTCAGGATCCACTCAGGAGGGAACGAAGTTTCGACTACAGGGCTGTTACCTTCTG
>NZ_JXTH01000112.1 GCF_000836725.1 Anoxybacillus thermarum
AGTCCAAGCGGGTTGAACAGGCCAAACGGAAGGCAGGACGGTTGTGGGCAGATGTGGTGCGTCAGAATCTACCGTGTCTGCAGCGGTCATCCGGGACGCCGATCCATCAAGCGTTGTCGGCGCTTCGGGATTTTGGTTGGGTGTAAAAAAATGGAATACAATATCATCACTTCAAGATGAGGGATGAGAGTCCAAAAGCGCTTACGATATCAATTCCTGAAAATGGTTCGCTAACTAGTGATTGACAACACCCGTAGTGAACCGAAAAAATGTTCTCCACAAAGTCTTGACTGACTCGCTTTTTCGTTTTTTCGTGAAAATTTCTCGACATCTGTTTTATAATAGGACGGGAAATACATATATACGTCTGTCCCTTGACCAACTTCACTATGAATAAATAAATCTCCTCTCATCGTCTCAACAATGCGATAAACAACCATCATCCCAAGACCTGTCCCTTTTGTTCCTTTCGTTGTAAAATAAGGTTCTCCTAAACGTTCAATTTGTTCTTTTGTCATGCCAACTCCTGTATCACCAATATGAATAAGTACGTAATCTTTATCGATGGATACGTTAATACGCAATGTACCTCCATTTGGCATCGCTTCAATAGCATTTTTCATGACGTTCAACAAACATTGTTGAAATTTTTGGCGTTCTCCTTTTACCGCAAATGGCAAGAGGGACGTTTGAATTTCGATACTGTTCATGTTAGCGAGGGGACGTAAAATGTCAATGACTCGCTCGATTTCGGTTTTTACATTTAATTTTTCGACATGTTCTGGAGCTGGTTTGGCGAACGTTAAATAATCTGTAATAATTGCTTCTGCGCGATCAATTTCTTCAATTGCGATTTGAATGTATTGTTTATCTTTATAATTCATTCGTTCACTTTGCAGTAACAATTGCATAAATCCTCTAGATACAGTTAATGGATTGCGCACTTCGTGTGAAATGGAAGCGGCTAAATGTCCGACCACTTCCATCTTTTCGGCACGAATAATGCGCCGACGAAGGTCGCTATGTTTTTGGATCGTTTCAGTAATATAGGCACCTAAAAACGCTGCAACTGGTTGTGCTGGAAAATATGTCGAAATGATATGTAAAATTTGATAGTCATCAACAATCCATATGTTAGAGAGTATCATTGTTAATATAGCTGTTCCGATCGATAAAAGAGTAATCGAAGTAATTCGTTGTTTCGAAGATAAAGATGTTTGAAAATTTCGGTAAAGAAAGAAGCAAATAGTGACTTGGATGGTTGTAATGATCATCGTCACAATAATACCTTCTGGCCCACTGATAATCATGCGATAAATAACAGCAATGCTCGAAAGAAAAAGGGCTGACAATGCTCCTCCGTATAAACCGCCAATCCAGATGGCGACTTGACGTAAATCAAAAATAAAACCGCCTGTTATATGTATAGGAAACGTCATACAAAATATAATACATATCCCGATCGCCATCGTTTTTAAAATCGTTTTTGCGTGATCGGATATGCGCCGTTCTTCAAGCAAGATGGGAACAATTAGTAACGCTAATATAATAAAAAATAAATTTAGCAATATTTCTTTAATTAACGAGGGCATATAAAGCCGCTCCTTTCGAAGAATCATTTGTTTGAATTATTAAAATATTTTTGTCGAAATTTCTTCTATATTGTAAGAAAAGTTCATCATGTTGTGAATACATAATCGTTCGATGTTTTATGTCACGTTTCTACAAATTTTGCGCCATCTCGCATCTTTATGTGATATGATGGGAAGAAAGGGAGATGAGAGAATGATTGAGAAAGCGTTAACGAATAAAAAAATTGCACTATGTGCCTCACGTAAAATAGAAGAAATGAGTACGCTTATCGTTAAACAAGGGGGCATTCCGATCTTGCGTCCTGCCCAAGGAACGATGTTTTTTAATGAAGAGCTAAAACAAAAACTTTTTCAAATGGTCAATGAACCAGGAGTCAGTCAAGACTTTGTGGAGAACATTTTTTCGGTTCACTACGGGTGTTGTCAATCACTAGTTAGCGAACCATTTTCAGGAATTGATATCGTAAGCGCTTTTGGACTCTCATCCCTCATCTTGAAGTGATGATATTGTATTCCATTTTTTTACACCCAACCAAAATCCCGAAGCGCCGACAACGCTTGATGGATCGGCGTCCCGGATGACCGCTGCAGACACGGTAGATTCTGACGAACCACATCTGCCCACAACCGTCCTGCCTTCCGTTTGGCCTGTTCAACCCGCTTGGACTTCGTCGAGGCCGAGGCTGCCGTTCGGGTCTCTTCTTCCTCCACCAACTGCCCATTTCTCCGCCAAATCCCGTCGATTCGGGCTGCCATCGCCCTCAGAAACGCCCGAAGCCCTTGGTCTTTCCAGCTGCGGCGGGATTTCACCCGATGCGCAAACCGGCTCATCACGCTCTCGGCGTGGCCCATCGGACGCATGCCGGTCGTCTCCACCCCTTGCT
>NZ_JXTH01000113.1 GCF_000836725.1 Anoxybacillus thermarum
ACAACTCACATTTCGCGCCCTCTCGACAAAAATCGGGAGGATTTTTTTATCTTCATGTCGAATGAATCTTTGAAACACAAGGAAAGCAAAGGAGTTTCTACATCATGAGCGTTCAAATCCGTGCCATTTATGAAAGTTCTTATTTGAATATAATAAGCACCATTTTCAAGGATCTTGGCCTCCCTCGGTTGATTGATCGTCTCGTTCCCGTGGACCCTCAATGCCAAACTCGAGCCAGCGACGTTGTCTGGCTGCTTACCTTGGATATCTTGAGCGGTCGGCAAGCACTCGTTCATTTGGAACGATGGGCGCATGACATCGATTTGCCTAAGCTGATCCGACCAGGGCTTTCCCCCTCTTGGTTCAACGACGATGCCATCGCGCGCCATCTCGATCGACTGTACGACGCCAATATCCACGCGGTTCTTTCCGCCTGTCTTGTGCAAATTTACAAGAAAGAAGGAATCCCTCTTCGGGTGTTCCATGCCGATACGACCGATGTATCGGTTTACGGTACGTATGAATCGGCCTCGCCGGATGCCTTGCAGATTACGCATGGCTACAACCGGCATCATCGTTGGCAAAAGCAGATCGGATTTGGGCTGATTGGCAACGAGGATGGCATCCCGTTTTATGGCGATGTACACGACGGCAACCTGCCGGATAAGACGTGGAATCCCGAGGTGTTGTCCCGTGTGCAGAAACAGCTGAAGCAGGCGAAGATCGAAGATGAATGGATTTATGTTGCCGATTCTGCCGCCATGACGAAAGACACACTGGCGCAAACGAAGGCCGCCAACGCCTTTTTGATCACAAGAGGCCCTTCTTCGCTCCGGATCGTCAAAACCGCGCTGGCTAAAGCTGATGCCCAAGACACGCCGTGGAGCGATCCGTTTTCCTTAGCGGAGAAAAACGGAGCCACCTATCGGGTGTGGGAAACGACATCGACGTACGAAGGTCATTCGGTCCGGTTGATCGTCGTTGAATCCAGCGCGCTCGACCAACGAAAAGGAAAGACGCTCGAAAAAGAGCGAAACCAAGAAGCAGAGCTTCTTCGGCAGAAACAAACCCAGTGGGAAAGCCGTCTGTTTTCGTGCCGGGAAGACGCCGAACAAGCCCTAGCGTCTCTAAAGGCGTCCCTTCGTCTCCGGTTCCATCGCGTCGAGGCGTCGGTCGAAGCGATCGTGCGTCCGAAAAAACGGCGCGGACGTCCGAAAAAAGGGGCGGAACCGGACATGGAAACGCTGTACGCCCTTCGCTTGAACGTGGAATTCGACCAAGATGCGTGGGAACAGGCGAGACGGAAAGCGTCCCGGTTTGTCCTTGTCACGACCGTTCCGGAGGAATGGAAAGGTCAACCGATGGATGCGAAAGAGATCTTGAAGTTGTATAAAGGCCAAATCTCGGTGGAAATGAACTTCTCTTTCTTGAAAGACCCGTTCTTTACGGATGAGATTTACGTAAAAAAACCGGAACGGGTCGCGGTATTGGGCTATTTGTTTCTGTTGGCCTTGGCGATTTACCGCGTCTTCCAGCGCCGGGTGCGTCAGTTCATCACCCCGGAACACCCATTAAAGGGCGCGGGAGGCCGGAAACTGACCCGACCGACCGGACAAGCGATTTTTCAATTGTTTTGGTATGTCAGAGTCGTCCTGTTGGAACTGCCGGATGGACGAATTCAACGCGCGTTAGGTCAACCGCTCACGTACGAGCAGCGAAGGATTCTGCAAGGATTAGGGATGGACGAGAGCATTTACGTCTAATGGGATAAAGAACGACCAACGATGGTAAAAAAAGGATACCATCGCTTTTGGTGTTGGTTTAAAAGTTATTCTAAAAAACTGAATAAAAAATCCTTTTGTTCCGCCCTACCAAGGTGCGAAATATGAG
>NZ_JXTH01000114.1 GCF_000836725.1 Anoxybacillus thermarum
ACGCTAACATGAAAACTATGTCAACATTTTTCACAAAAATAAAACGAGGCTTCGCCTGTGTCGCGCCTGTGTACCTTCCGCCCGCTACCGCGGACGCGGAAGGTACACCAGCAGAACCGCGACACCCAGACGCCTAGCCTCGTTACCCTCAACATTCCATTTTTGTGTGTTTACATGTATTTACGTTTTAAGTTATACTGCTGATAGTTAATTAAACCTAGATGTTCACTATCGAATGTATTTTCATAAACCTTATTTGGACTTAATGCTTCCCTCAAAGCGTTTAAGTCCTCTTTTTTTATAATCTCCTCCGCTGGCTTAATAAGCCCCCGACTACTAAAATAGCACTTTTCCCCTTTTAATCTCTCATCATCGTTATCTTTAGTCATATACTTTGTCACATACGCGCCAACGTTATCTACTTCATCAATAGCATTTACTTTAACGAAACCATGACCCCATATCCTTTCCAGATCAGCATGCGGAACATACGGCATATTGAACGTGACCATATGATAATGAATCGCCCCTCGCTTCTGAAACTCTATGACCGCCACATACTTCAGTTTCAATTCCAAATGATACTCAAGCCTTTGCCTAAACTTTTTAAACTCATAGTTTGCCATTTTTATATCTTGCACATTCTCCTTAAAAGTCAAAGTAAAAAACTTCACTCTTTCGGCCCACGCGTCCACATTCGCATTTATAAGCCTTCTTAAATTTTTTCGCGCCCTTTGCAACGCGTCCGCCCTATTCTTCTCACGCGTCGCCTTCATGTCCTCATCTATCCATTCCAGTCCCTCTTTACGTTTCCCCTTACGACCCACAGGCTTGTCCATGTAACTGTCCTTGCCTGTCCTGATCTCTTTCTCATACTCGTACAACTCTATGACATTACCTGCGACTATGACCTTTGCGTTATATATCATATTTACGCTTCTACCGTTCCTTACGGTCTCTTTTGCCTCCTCCCGATTTTTCTGCTTATTAATCGCAATAATCAAGTTAAGTATAGACCCTACACCCGAATTTCCATTTCTCCCCCTCCCCTTTGTACAAAATGTGCACATTTACCCGCTAATTAGAGGGGCGGGTAAATACTATTTCCAATTTTGCTATATCGAACGACTACCCGAAATCAAGCGATACAGACGCAATACTTCAGCGTCAACCTCCCGTTCAGCTACCGAACGCAAAAACGGAATACGGAATTCACGTTCCATGTCCGTCATGATGTCCGACAATAGAAAATCACGTCGCGATCGTGACGCGTTCATAGCCTCCCAATACCGACGCTTATACTCCGCAAGTCTTTCCATGTCCTAACCTCCCCAATTTTTCTCGTAATGTTTCTTTAAAATCAAGTTAATATATAGTGCACTGCCAACGCTCCGCTACTCTCCATTGACGCCCTTGACACTGGGGCCCTGCTCCCTTTGGAAACCCTAAAGGGCGAGGCGCGCGGGGAAAAACGCTCCCGCGCACCTCGGCAAAGCTTACCAAAGGGAGCCACCCAGCGATCAAGGGACGCTTCGCTTTGCTCCGCTCGTCATTCCGATTCGCTCCGCTGTTTCAGCAGTTGCGCGTCTATCTTGCTCTCTAACCCCTTGACAGCTTCAACAACGCTTGTCAAACCTTCAGCCATATCCATTGCCTTCTGTTGTTGCATGTAATGCTCAATAGCAAGAAAAACAAGCGTAGATTTAGGAACTCCAGTCTCTTTTGAACGCTTGTCAAGCCAATCGTTTAACGTCTTACTAATCCGCGTATTTATACGAACCATGCCAGACATACTACCTACCTCCTA
>NZ_JXTH01000115.1 GCF_000836725.1 Anoxybacillus thermarum
GTCCAAGCGGGTTGAACAGGCCAAACGGAAGGCAGGACGGTTGTGGGCAGATGTGGTGCGTCAGAATCTACCGTGTCTGCAGCGGTCATCCGGGACGCCGATCCATCAAGCGTTGTCGGCGCTTCGGGATTTTGGTTGGGTGTAAAAAAATGGAATACAATATCATCACTTCAAGATGAGGGATGAGAGTCCAAAAGCGCTTACGATATCAATTCCTGAAAATGGTTCGCTAACTAGTGATTGACAACACCCGTAGTGAACCGAAAAAATGTTCTCCACAAAGTCTTGACTGACTCTTCATCAATATAACCGTTTTCACATAAAAAAAAATGTGATAATATAATCAGTAAAAAGACAAAAAATTTTGGTTTTAAAGAAATGTGAGGGCTATATGGTATACGATGGAATTATTTTAGGGATTCTCATTGGTTTATTTCGCGGAGGTAATTTCAAAGGTATCGCAACTTTGAAGTTAAAAGGAGGTTGGATTTTTCCAATCTTATTGCTTGTGCAATGGATTTTTTTCTTGTTGCAGGACCGTATCGCTGTTTTAGCGAATATAAGTAACATCACATTTATCGCTGTCTACGTCATTGGATTAACGTTCATATGGCTTAATCGCCATTATCCAGGGATGAAGACGATTTTTGCTGGTGTGCTTTTAAATTTCATTGTCATTGCTTTGAATGGTGGTAGAATGCCTGTTTCACTTGAAGCGACACAAGCTGTTTTAGGACAAGAATACGTCGAGCTTCTAAAAACAGGACTTTACGGGAAGCATATGGCTATTACAAATGACACCATTTTCCCGTTCTTAGGGGACATTATCCCTTTAGCACCGCCTTATCCGCGTGCAAAAGTGATTAGCATAGGCGATGTAGTCATGAATATTGGTGTGTTTTTGTTTATTCAGTATTTAATGATGAAGGAAAAACAAACAAATTCTCTTCAACCAACACATGAAGGGAGGTGAAAAACATGAACGCACGTGTGAAAAACGTACTTATTAATCTCGTCGTTATCGGTTCTGTTATTGTTGCGTTGACTTCAGGGATTAGAATAATTGGGGTATAAATAAATTGGGGAGGTTTTACCTCCTTTATTTTTAACATTTTTATCCGATTATAGATTCAGGGTGAGTGACTAATATATGGTGAAAACTCGATCGCAGGTATACATTTATATTTTGAGTTTATTTTCCTTTTTTTTAGGTAGTGTGGTGTTTCATTCTTATTTTCACCTTCCGACTGTTGAAGAATGGGTATGGATCTATTTTTTAGCTATCACAGCGTTTTTTTTAACTTATTTTGAGATTCAAGTAGTTGAAAATAAGAACACTTTTTCTATGGATTCAGCTATTTTTCTGGCAGCAGCACTACATTTTGGCCCTTCTGTGGCAATTTGGAGTTTTTTACTTTTTTCTTTGGTTAGAATTATATATCACAGGCATATTCCGTTATGGGCGCATCTTTTGAATTTTTCAATGTATTTATTGATGATGGTAGCGTGTGAGTAAAATATTTGTGGGTGACATTCAGGAATGATTCCCCGACGAGGGTTGCGAACTTTTGTTCGCGACGCTCGTCGGGGCCACCAAGCGAAGCGCGGTAGAAAAAAGCAAATGTCATGCAAAAAGGACTCTCTCCCTGCTATGATGGTGATGACCAACATCAATAAAACAGGAGGGAGAGAGTCCATGAAACATTTTACCACAGAATGGCCTTTATTAAAAGAGCTGGAGGAACAATGAGTCAGTCAAGACTTTGTGGAGAACATTTTTTCGGTTCACTACGGGTGTTGTCAAT
>NZ_JXTH01000116.1 GCF_000836725.1 Anoxybacillus thermarum
TCCTCCAAAAGGGCCGCCAACAAGACAGCGAACACCTTTTGAAGAGTTCTGACTAATTGTTCCTCCAGCTCTTTTAATAAAGGCCATTCTGTGGTAAAATGTTTCATGGACTCTCTCCCTCCTGTTTTATTGATGTTGGTCATCACCATCATAGCAGGGAGAGAGTCCTTTTTGCATGACATTTGCTTTTTTCTACCGCGCTTCGCTTGGTGGCCCCGACGAGCGTCGCGAACAAAAGTTCGCAACCCTCGTCGGGGAATCATTCCTGAATGTCACCCACAAATATTTTACTCACACCTCGTTGTCAATAAATACTCCTTCAAAAAAGCCGTATTGAAACGGAGACCACGCTTGGATGGTAATGTTTTTTAATCGACAATATTCTAAAATATGACCGTCGCGGTCAGCTGCCCCGTCAAATAGCGTATTCGCTTGAATGCCGCTTGTCACTAAATTCGCATGCATCATACTGAACTGCATTTGATTTGCGATAATCGGCTGCTTAATGTATGCTTGCAATAGCTCGATTTGCATACTATTGAAGTTGCTCACCCCGAAATGACGGACTTTTCCACTTGCATGTAGACTGTCAAACGCCTCTGCTACTTCTTCTGGTTCCATAAGCGTATCCGGCCGATGTAAAAGCAGCATGTCTAAATAATCGGTTTGAAGTCGCTTTAATATTCCGTCGACCGATGCTAAAATGTGTTCTTTTGATAAGTCATAATAGCCGTCACGAATCGAACATTTACTTTGAATATGGATGCGTTCGCGCAAATGCGGGCGAGAAGCGAGCACTTCGCCAAACAGCTCCTCACAACGTCCTTTTCCATAAATATCGGCATGGTCAAACATCGTAATTCCTGCTTCAATCGCTTCGTCTACATAACGTGAAAGTTCGGAAACCGACATATCCGCAATTCTCATGCACCCTAGCACGATTTCCGACGCCATTAGACTAGAGCTACCAATGTTTCTCATATTCATCCCCCTCGTCATTTTCGTGGAAACAAATATGATTGTATCACAACATACAACACGCTAGCGAATACAATAATAGCGATAAATAAAATAAATCGCTACATATTCTGGCCAAAAAACCCCTAATCTTTGAAGACTAGGGGCTATGGTAAATAACTTAGTCCATTTTTTGTTTTCCACATAAAGTCAGGCGTGTTGATTATCCAATAAAATCCAAAGGGTATAGAAAAAAGAGCACCTTTCCTGTAGAATGTGAGTAGCGACACAAACAAACCCAGGAGGTGCTCTCTATGAACAAGCATACCACACTCCCGAATTTGATGCAAAAACTTGTTTCGGATGAAGAGATTCAACTGATTGCCGAAGCGGTTGGGTATCGTGATTCGTCTCGAACCTTTACGTTGCGCGAGTTGATTCACTTCTTCCTGCTGGCCGCCATGCATCAATGGAAAAGCTTTCGCCACGGAGCCGATGTGGGGCCTCTGTATGGATTGCCGCGATTCCATTATTCAACTGTATCCAAGAAAGCGAAAGAAGTTCCCTATGACATCATGAAACGCTTGTTGGCGTTGATCATTTCCAAGTGCAACCGCCAAACCCGCCGTTCGCTTCGGTTTCCCAAACCGCTTCGGGTGGTGGATTCGACGACCGTCACGGTCGGGAAAAACCGCCTGCCATGGGCGCCGTATCACGGCGAACGCGCCGGAGTGAAGCTGCACGTCGCGTATTCGCCGGAATCCTCGTTGCCGGCAGACGTGGTGGAAACCATCGGACTGCGTCATGATGGCCCGGTGGGAGAACAGTTGACGAACGC
>NZ_JXTH01000117.1 GCF_000836725.1 Anoxybacillus thermarum
ACCTGAATCCGTGATGAATTGAAATTGACTTTGATTTTGTTGTAATTTTTATGGATGTATAATCCATAAAACCCTTTTTGTGCTTATGACCTATGTCATCTCTATTTCTGAAAATGAAACAAATCTCTTTTTTGGGTGTGCAAACCAAAAAAATAGACAAAAAAGCACAGGGAGTGACGTTGGACATCAATATTCGAACATTTGTTCTTTACCTTACCTCTCTCCATTTCTGATAGACATTCAGCAGGAATTCGCTATACCCACTCCTTCGCGTCAGTTTCATCCAGATCTGTCGCGATCGGCGGACGAGTCGTCCTGCCATCGTGATCACCGTCTGAATGATCGTCTTGATGCGGCGGCGTTTCACTTTGTGATGCAATGGATGTCTCGGATCGCTTAATAGATCTTGTCCAATCAGGCGAAGAAGGTTGTACACGAATGCTCCTATGACTAACACGAGCGCATTCGTTTTCATCTTCCCAGATGGAAGTCGCTCTAAATCTAAGTCGCTTTTCAGTTCGCTATGAAACTGTTCGCATGTCGCATGATCGTGATACAATGCGAGCACATCACTCATCCGAACATGCTCGTATCCTTCGAGGCGCACCCAGTAGCTTTCGACTTCGTAATCAGGAACGAGCATCAGCTGTCCATTTCGTTCCATCGTTCGTTCCGTCACTTGGGTGACTTGAACGTACGTATACGTGTGTCCATCGATTGCTGCTGTCTGTGGAAGGCATATCTCATACGTTTGGACTCCTTCAGTTTGTCCATCATCGACGCGTCTGCCCTTTTGCGAAGCGATCTGGAACCAAAGTGCTTTCGATTCTCGGCGTAAGTTTCGCTTAATGACAAAGTCCACGTCTTCCTTTAGACATACGTGCACATTCGCTTCCGCATCGTTTCCTGCATCCATGCGCACAAGCAGACGAGACGAGGTCAGTGGACGAGCTCGACGGATGGCGGTAGCTAAAAACGAAGGCATGTGGTCTTGTACATGTTGCCTCCCTGGACGCAACTCGGCATGAACGATATACCCTTCCTTCCCTGCGTACGCAAACAACGGCGTAAAACCGTCAAATCCTTTATACGTTCGACTCACTCCTTCTTTTTTCGTATCGGAGTTGTCAAACGGGGAGCCATCTAAATCAAGGGGAAGCCATGTCGTCTTCCCTTTCGTCCAACAAGGGGACAAGGTGGCGTGTTGTCCAACCAACAGACGCATCGATTCCTCCCAAATGATGGCTTCGGTCATCGGAAGACAAGCGAGCTGATCGAGCCGCTGTCGCAATGTCGGGGAGGAAGGCACGTGCCGAATGCCCATCGATGTCGCAAAGATATCGTCCTGACGATACGCTTCGATATGATCAAAATCCGTTTTTCCTGTGGCAAGCAAGCCGATCATCGAGCGAATGACGTCGCTATGGGAAATGTGCACATCTCGACGAACCGTTGGGAGCCGAAGGGCGTTTACTCGTTTATCCAGTTTCGTTTGATGTAGTAAGTAACCAACGAGAGCAAGTCCAGCACTTGGCGTAATCGCTTCATCTGTCAACACAAACCGAATCGGGAAATCTTTCATGATATTCACCTACTTGATGAAAAGTCGTTCACGTCGTTTTCCCTTATCGTATCAACGGTTTGCGACCATTGTAAAGATGTTTTGTCACGGATTCAGG
>NZ_JXTH01000118.1 GCF_000836725.1 Anoxybacillus thermarum
TTCCTGTGGCAAGCAAGCCGATCATCGAGCGAATGACGTCGCTATGGGAAATGTGCACATCTCGACGAACCGTTGGGAGCCGAAGGGCGTTTACTCGTTTATCCAGTTTCGTTTGATGTAGTAAGTAACCAACGAGAGCAAGTCCAGCACTTGGCGTAATCGCTTCATCTGTCAACACAAACCGAATCGGGAAATCTTTCATGATATTCACCTACTTGATGAAAAGTCGTTCACGTCGTTTTCCCTTATCGTATCAACGGTTTGCGACCATTGTAAAGATGTTTTGTCACGGATTCAGGTTTTAAAACATTATGGAAATGAATGAACCTCCCGTTCATGAGCGGGAGGTTTTTTTCAATAAAGAACGAATAGCTGTGCCAAAATCTAATGTAGCAATAAGGATAAATAACATCGTTGTGACGTCCCAAATGCCATCGTCAGCGCTGTCGACAGCAAAATAAGTGAATAAAATGCCCATCAAAAAGTAAAACAACGGCTCAGACTTCATGAAAACAGCCTCCAAATCACGAATTGCATTTGTTCTGCTTCCTTCATTATTTTTTCAATTTCCTCAGCAAATAACGTTTGAATGACAACGACAAATGTGTTCATCAGTACATGTGCTGCAATAGGTACGAGAATACGCTTTGTTTTGACATATAAGAAAGCAAATACGAATCCCATCGTTGCATAAAGAAGCAAATGTTCAAACTCTAGATGAACGACAGCAAATAAAAGGGAACTGACAGTTGCTGACAAGAAGAAGTTATATTTTTGATACAGCGTTCCAAAAATAATTTTTCGAAAAATGATTTCTTCTAAAATAGGTCCGACGATCGAAGTGACGAGCATAAGCGCTGGTGTTAGCTTCACCATCTCAACGATGCGTCTCGTATTTTCAGACCCCATCTCGACGCCAAATACGTGCATCTCAATATTTGCTGCGATGCCTTGAGCGAAAAGGGCAAGAAAGAACCCTCCAATTCCCCAAAAAATTGACGTTCCGATAGATGCTTGATGGCGGTCATATGAGTATTTCATATCTTCTCTCATGAAATAAAGAACGAAAAGAAAAGCGATCGAGAAGCTAATGACAGCCCAATAACCTGAGGCAGTTGATAGGGCGATTTCTTTATTGGATGTGTCAACAAACCCGCTATGTGCAAGCAAAGGAACGCCAATTAAACTAGATAACTGCATGGCGATGTATGTAATAATGACATACCAGTATTGCTTTTTCACGTGTTCAACCCCTTCTGACAAAATGAGTACTTTTTCATTTTACCATATTTTTTGTATGAATTTCGAAAGGAAAGACATAATGGAGTCAGTCAAGACTTTGTGGAGAACATTTTTTCGGTTCACTACGGGTGTTGTCAATCACTAGTTAGCGAACCATTTTCAGGAATTGATATCGTAAGCGCTTTTGGACTCTCATCCCTCATCTTGAAGTGATGATATTGTATTCCATTTTTTTACACCCAACCAAAATCCCGAAGCGCCGACAACGCTTGATGGATCGGCGTCCCGGATGACCGCTGCAGACACGGTAGATTCTGACGCACCACATCTGCCCACAACCGTCCTGCCTTCCGTTTGGCCTGTTCAACCCGCTTGGAC
>NZ_JXTH01000119.1 GCF_000836725.1 Anoxybacillus thermarum
TTGTAACTATTCACTCCGATAGTAGTATGTAAAGATGCGCAACACAAATAGGGCATCCCCGTAATAGAAAATGCCCTAAGTGGTAGAAAGAACATGATCAAGCGTGTCACCCGTCAACAGAAGACATAACGAATCCCACACGTTTTTTTCGTGTTTCGTCAGTGTGGAAACGATGCTTCTTGTGATACAAAAAGACTGGGCGAATGTTTCTTCGCGAAACGTACCCGAAATGTTCTCTTTGACTTTGACCATGCGAAGATCGCGTTCGGCTTGGTTGTTGTCAAAGGGAACATGTACTTCACGTAAGAAACGCAACGCTTCTTCCTTTCGTTTTTGAAGGCGTCGAACAAAAGCGAGTGCTTTTTTCGGAAGAGGCGTCTTCGCTTCCAATCGATGTTGTGCTCTTTCTAGGATGCGATCATACGCTCGTTCCCACCGTTTCGCTTCTTCTTCGGAAAGTGCACCGTGATGGGCTTCGACGGCTTGCTTGGCGGCTAACAGAAACGTGGTCATGCGCATCGCCCACGTATGCCCTTGTTCGATGAATCCTTTTAACTCACGTAAATGGTGGGCATGGCAAAGAGCATGTGTGGCTTTCGTGTATCTCGGATACGTACCGAATGCATCATGCATCATCGTCCCTTTGTATTGTGGAAGAATCCCGATCTCATCCGTTGCTTTCTTTCCACGAGAAGCGTGAGAAGTCAAGTATGTATATCCCGATGTACACGCGACATGCACCCATGCGAGTTTCCCATTGATGCGCAAACTCGTTTCATCGACATGCAGGATGTTGGATTCAAGTAAGGCGTCTTCGATGATGTCCATATTTGATTCCAACGATTCGCGTCCTCGTTTCACCATATTGGCAAGGGTTCCTGTACTAATCGAGTGTTGATATAACGCTTCGATTGTATCACTTAAACGCTTGTACGGGATCAATTGGATATGATGTAAATAAACAATGAGCGCCGTGAGCCGTGGACCGTATTGCACATGATTCGTGACATGGGATGGGAATTCGGCTTGTTGAACACATCGACAATGTGGACACGATTTCACTTCACGTTCATGTTGTGTCACCTCGATCGCCACAGGAGGGACATCAAACACTTGACGGACATCGACTTTGAACGGTTTGACTTCGCGCAAAGAAGCCCCACATCCTTGACACGTATGCACACGGTGGACGACACGATGATGTGGATGTTCCACTTGACGGAGCGTCGTTCCTTGATGTCCTTCTTGTCCGCCTGGCTTGTTGCCAGATGGTTGACGAGAAGAACGCGTGTTGGCAAAACGGTCAGAAGATGGGGGCAAATGGCTATTGGAGCTGTTTTTTTTCGTGCGTGCTTCCAGCTCTTGAACGCGATACTTGAGTTGTTCATTTTCTTTGCGTAGCTGTTTGTTTTCTTTCAACAGTTGCTCAATGACTTGTTGTTGGTGAGTAATGAGCTGCTTTTGTTGTTGGACTTTGCTGATTAAGCTTTCAACTGTAAATACAGCTTGTTGTACCGTCAACATGCGATTCACCTCCTTGTCTATCAATATTCACATCATGGACAGGAAAAGCAAAAAATATTCAGCTCACTTTATGATGTGGCTGAATAGTTAC
>NZ_JXTH01000120.1 GCF_000836725.1 Anoxybacillus thermarum
TCAGACTGTTGACAAAATGGTTGTAAGACAATTTTCTTACAACCATTTTGTTCCATTTTGATATTTGTTTTCCTCGATGAACTGACGAAAATAACGACATACATAAGTGAAAAAGAGGGGAGATGCCCATTCTCCATAGGCAGTTTGCTAATTTCTTTAAATTCATCGCAGCACAAACAAGCATCGCCTGCATCTGGTTTCTTTCCAATCCACGGTAATTCGTCCAGCGCAGACCATGCTTCTCTTTCAAATCTGCAAAATTTCGTTCGATTGTCTCTTTTCTCTGCTCATACAATTCTCGATGCTCCGGCACATACCGTAAGTGCTCGGCCTCTTCGTAGTAATCTTGCCAAACATGGCGTGTGACCACTTTCGTGTGGCTTTTGCTTTCTGTGCATTTCTCTAGATAAGGACACGTCTTGCACACAGATGGATTTGATTTATATTCCCGATATCCTTCCCGATTCGTTGTTGAATAAGATAACACTTGGTTATTTGGACAAACGTAACAGTCAAAATGTTCGTCATATGCAAATTCAGATTTCCGAAAAAACCCCTCTTTCGTCTTTGGACGCGTATATGGCCAAATCGGATCAATCCCTTGTTCTAATAGGTATTTCGCAATGGCTGGCGTCTTGTATCCTGCATCGATGCACACGTCTTTGGGGCGTTGCTTCACTTCCTTTTTGACTCGTTCAAACAGCTCAAAAAAGGCTTGACTATCATGCACGTTTGCCGCTGTGACATAGGATTGGAGGATCCAGCCATGGCGATCGCAAGCCGTGTGATAAGAGTAAGCAAATACTCGTTCGCGTTCATTTTTCACAAACATCCCACTCTCAGGATCTGTCTTACTGATCTTCACTTCTCGTTTTTTTTTATCTGTTTCTGGCGGTAATGGAGATTTTCCGTGTGCGATCCGATCTCGTTCAATCTCTTTTTCCAATTCCTCTTGATACGCTTTCGCTTCGACTTCTGCCACTTCGGTGTTGAATTTTCTTTTGTTTGCACTCGCCTTCACATGGGTAGAGTCAACAAATACGACACTTGGATCCACCAGCCCGTGTTGAAAGGCTTCTTCGAGAATTCTTGAAAAAATCTTTTGAAAAACGTCTGTGCCTGCAAAACGTCGTGCGTAATTTTTGCTTGGAGTCGAATGATGTGGGACAGGATCATGAAGACTCAACCCTAAAAACCACCGATATGCCACGTTTGTTCGAATTTGTTCCACCGTTTCACGCATCGAACGAATGCCAAAGATATAACGGATCAAGTACATTTTGAACAACACAACCGGATCAATACTTGGTCGTCCATGATCGGGTGAGTATAGGTCTTTGACAATGTCGTAAATAAAAGAGAAGTCAATCGCTTTTTCTAGCTTACGCACAAGGTGATCCTCAGGAACAAGGTCATCAATCTTTACCGTTGTTTCCATATGTCTACGATCTTCTTGATGACGTTGAAGCATCCGATTTCCCCCTCCTATAAATACCCTTATACCTATATATTAAAACAGCTTGTCGACTTTGTCGACAAGCTG
>NZ_JXTH01000121.1 GCF_000836725.1 Anoxybacillus thermarum
GCTTCGACGGCTTGCTTGGCGGCTAACAGAAACGTGGTCATGCGCATCGCCCACGTATGCCCTTGTTCGATGAATCCTTTTAACTCACGCAAATGATGGGCATGACAAAGGGCATGGGTGGCATGTGTGTATTTCGGATACGTACCGAACGCATCGTGCATCATCGTCCCTTCATATCGGGGAAGAATCCCGATATCATCGGTCGCTTTTTTTCCACGAGAAGCGTGAGGAGCCAAGTATGTATATTTCGATGTGCACGCGACATGAACAACAGTGCCTGGCACCGTTCGCTAATTATTGCCGAAGATTTGTATTTAGAAAGCGATAAGGTTCATTTTAAACTGGCGAACGATACATTGTATCAAGCGATTCAAGAGAATCCAAGCCTTGCCCACCAATTAGAATTATCGCAAACTGATGTACAAGCTCTTGCCAATGGACAAAACCCAGAAGGCTATACTTGGCATCATAACGAAGAACCTGGCCTTTTACAGTTAGTCGATGAAGACATTCATGAACAAACTGGACATACAGGCGGCCGTTCCCTTTGGGGAGGAGGAAATGAGCATCGCTAGTAAGAGAAAAACCGCAGTGCTGCCAATGAGGCAACGCTGCGGTTTTTATTTTAATACTTCTTCTCGATGGTTTAATCCAGGACGTATTTGAACAGCGAATCGATTTTCTGATCGCTCTCCAATCACCTGTGCAACATCATTGACGTGGGACAAAGAGGGACACAACATAGTTGAACAGCACCCGACACCGTTCGCTAATCCCCCAACCTCTCCCGTACTTCCTCCTCTGTCATGTCGAGAATATGGGCAACGTCTGTTATACTCATTCCTTTTTCGACCATTTTTCGAATCGTTTCATTTTTTCCTTCTTCTCGACCTTGTTCTAAGCCTTTTTTCAATCCTTCTTTCAATCCTTCTTCCCGACTGCCGCGAATGTTTGAGAGTTGATCAAGGAGCCATTTCAGCCGCATTTCGTACGCGTAGCGGTTTTCGGGGTCGACGCTTAAGTTTTGCCATTCTTCTAGCGCTTCTAAAATGTCTTGTTCTGTCATGGCTATTCCCTCCAATTCACGAAACATCTCTTCATCCATTTTTTTCGTTCGTCCATCGACAGCCGACAACATCGTTAGCCATGGCCATTCCGGTGACTGTTTCACTTCTCTCCGATATTTCTTCCATTTTACCATAAATTGTGACAAGTCGAGTACATGAAATTCAAGGTGATGGCTCCAAAGAAACTGTTCTTCGTCTTCACGAATGTGAAAAACGGTATGGAAGCGATCTGTTTCATGTGGGAAAAGGGGATAATTTAAGATGGCGATCATAATCGTTGGAGGGAGGATGTCGTACCGTTCTCCTTTCGATAGTGAAGATGAAAACAACCTTGCCCAGTAATACAATAGCCGTTCGGGCATACCGTATTGTGGGATGATTTGAATTTCAACGTGAATGCGCTCGCCGCGGTTTGTGCGAACGATGACATCTAACCGTCCAGTCTTACCGTCTTCTGT
>NZ_JXTH01000122.1 GCF_000836725.1 Anoxybacillus thermarum
GAAACTGACCCGACCGACCGGACAAGCGATTTTTCAATTGTTTTGGTATGTCAGAGTCGTCCTGTTGGAACTGCCGGATGGACGAATTCAACGCGCGTTAGGTCAACCGCTCACGTACGAGCAGCGAAGGATTCTGCAAGGATTAGGGATGGACGAGAGCATTTACGTCTAATGGGATAAAGAACGACCAACGATGGTAAAAAAAGGATACCATCGCTTTTGGTGTTGGTTTAAAAGTTATTCTAAAAAACTGAATAAAAAATCCTTTTGTTCCGCCCTACCAAGGTGCGAAATATGAGGAACAACCCAAACGTATAGCGCGGATTCCCCTACTGGCACGCAAGATTGGAATCGGGCGGCGGTTTCGATCCAACCTTCCAAGCCAATTGATAAAATCGACATATCCGCTGTCTTCCGTGACAATTACACGGGAACGGTATGGTTTGACGCGATCCGTTTAATGGAAGGAAACGTGGTGACGAAAAACAAGTATGATGCAAGCGGAAATTATGTCACGGAAGAAGTGGATGAAGAAGGCTATGTGGCGAAAAAGAATTATGATGCTGTAGGAAACCTGTTAAGCGAGTACGATAAGAAAGGAAACAAGAAAGAGTACACGTATGATTTATCGGATCGCTTAAAACAGCTGTTGTTAGCGAACGGTACTTCCGTCAACTACGATTATGACTTAAATGGCAATATGACTTCAAAAGTCATTCGAACCAGCGACGGCCAGTCTCAAACATTTGCCTATTCTTATGATGCGACCGGTAAACTCATTAAAACCGTCGGTCCGTTGAATGATGTGACAACGAATGAATATGATGCCAACGGAAATAAAATCAAAACGGTTTTGCCGAAAGGAAACACGATTCAATGGACGTATGACGGAACGGAACGGGTCAAAACGATTTCTTACAACAACGTTCCGTATTACGAATTTAGTTACGATAAAAACGGAAATGAACTTTCTGTAAAATACTTAAAGGACGGCATGACCAAGACAAGAACCTTTGATAAAGCAAATCGGGTCATCGAACAATCTGACCGTGGAGGGGTACAAAAGTGGACCTATCCGACGACATCGGATAAATTACAGCAGTTCATGTTCTCTCATGGGTCCTTTAGTCAAACGATCAATTACCAATACAATGCATTGGATCAAAATACGGTCGTCCAATATGGAACGTATACGTACCGCTTTGACTATGACGAGAGAGGAAACGTTCGCACCTTCACGACAGGAAATGGGGCCGGTTCGACCTTTACGTATGATGACCGCGGCTTAGTGGAAAGCGTTTCGATCGGTACGGCGGACGGAAAAGAAATTTTATCCGAAACGTATCATTATGATGAAAATGGAAATCGTACAAAGATCGAATACCCAACTGGGGAAACAGTGGTCTATCGTTATGATGAGTTAGACCAATTAGTGGAAGAACAACTTCCAGATGGTACGAACATCGAGTATTCCTATGAC
>NZ_JXTH01000123.1 GCF_000836725.1 Anoxybacillus thermarum
AATACATAGGTCATTCGGCAAAATCGTGTGCTGGGCATGATAGGCAAAACGGGCGTCCGAGTCATTGGCCGATTGAACGCATAGTTGAAGACAGGCACCAGACAACAAGTCATATTCAAACTGAATTTTCGCTCCTGATGAGACGGAACCTCGGTAGTCCTCCCCGTAGTCGGCAGGAACCAAAAAACTGGTCGAATCCAAAATCCGCAAGCGAGTAAAACACGTCCGGTAGGTTTGGATGGTGGACCAAAGCAATGGGCGTTGTCGTTGGAGGAGAAGGAAAAACACTTCTCGCAAAAGCGCCACGGCTCGCTCGGTAAAGCGCTGATTCAATCTTTCGCTGGACAGGGAACAGTCATGGCGGAGCGTGAGAGATGTACATAACCGTTGGAGTGATTGTTGTGCCAGTGAGCCATCTCCCCATGCACAAAGAGTCAAAAATGCTTCTGCCGTTAATGCTCGTTTTCGTTGGATAAATCCTGTTTCTTGAGCAAGATGAGTCAATGTCTCAGGCGAGAAAAGTTGGCGGATGGTTTTCATCCATGCTTGCATTTGATTTTCCATAGAAAAAATCCTTTCTAACGAAGAGTATTCGCTAGAAAGGATACCATGTTTTTAACGGTGTACAAAGGCCCAAATTCTTAACTTGATGGCTATGGGGCATCACCCTTCTTCACAATGTAATGCTCAACTTTTTCTGTTTTAAAATACTTGTCCCTCCAGAATCAAATTAGGGTTCTTGATTTTATTTATTTTAGAAAGTTCATTGACAGTTGTTCCAAACTTAGTCGCAATCCCACTCAAAGTATCTCCTTTTTCCAATGTATACACTTGATACTTTTCTTTCGCTGCAGTTTGTACAGGTCGCTTATTTCCGACTTTATTGTAGATTGCGTTGATTTTGAAAACAAGACCGTCACGATCAACAAGACTTGGGATCACAAGTATAAAAAAGGGTTCGATAACACAAAGAACTATGCTTCGAAACGGACGATTACGATTGACGAGCACACATTAAGCATTTTAAAGGATTTAAAACGGAGACAGGCACAATTAGCGATCAAAACAGGGCTGCGTAGTCAACTACCCCCACTTAGCTAACGCTTGAAGCGGGGGCTTGCAACTCCCCAGAAGTGCGAACGGACTTCGTCCTCCTTCCTTGACTTGGGGTTGCATCAGGGGCAGGTTGACGACTACCCAACGACATAGGTCATGCCTATATCGCTACCGAGTGGCTCGGCATGTCTGTAGGCAGTACTTGACTTCCACGCACAACAGACGGATGTACGCTCGATGTTTTACGGTTGCAACGTTTCCTGCAACCAACTCCCTACATCGAGTAACGGGGATTGGAGTGCCTTGATTCAACGGTTTTCTCCACATTCTTATTCTATCATATACAAAAGAAAGGAG
>NZ_JXTH01000124.1 GCF_000836725.1 Anoxybacillus thermarum
CTCCTCCAAAAGGGCCGCCAACAAGACAGCGAACACCTTTTGAAGAGTTCTGACTAATTGTTCCTCCAGCTCTTTTAATAAAGGCCATTCTGTGGTAAAATGTTTCATGGACTCTCTCCCTCCTGTTTTATTGATGTTGGTCATCACCATCATAGCAGGGAGAGAGTCCTTTTTGCATGACATTTGCTTTTTTCTACCGCGCTTCGCTTGGTGGCCCCGACGAGCGTCGCGAACAAAAGTTCGCAACCCTCGTCGGGGAATCATTCCTGAATGTCACCCACAAATATTTTACTCACACGCAGACCATAGCCGAAAAATCTGGACCGTCCTTGCTTTTATGATTTGGCATCAAGTATACATGGAAAAGAAATACGATTTTACAAATATATATAGAAAAGACAATATATATAGAAAAGACAAGCTGTCGCTATTAATCTAATTTGACTGATTTTCGTTGCCTGTCTTCTATTTGCACCCAAGCTTCTAAAAATTCAGCTTTGGGTGCTCTTTTATTTTTCGTACCTGTCAACGGATTATTAAAATAAATATGTTAATCATCATCCCATCAAGGAATTACAAGATCAGATTATTACATGCAATCAATGAATAATTAATAAAAGAGGGATGAACCGCATAGCCATCAAGTTAAGAATTTGGGCCTTTGTACACCGTTAAAAACATGGTATCCTTTCTAGCGAATACTCTTCGTTAGAAAGGATTTTTTCTATGGAAAATCAAATGCAAGCATGGATGAAAACCATCCGCCAACTTTTCTCGCCTGAGACATTGACTCATCTTGCTCAAGAAACAGGATTTATCCAACGAAAACGAGCATTAACGGCAGAAGCATTTTTGACTCTTTGTGCATGGGGAGATGGCTCACTGGCACAACAATCACTCCAACGGTTATGTACGTCTCTCACGCTCCGCCATGACTGTTCCCTGTCCAGCGAAGGATTGAATCAGCGCTTTACCGAGCGAGCCGTGGCGTTTTTGCGAGAAGTGTTTTTCCTTCTCCTCCAACGACAACGCCCATTGCTTTGGTCCACCATCCAAACCTACCGGACGTGTTTTACTCGCTTGCGGATTTTGGATTCGACCAGTTTTTTGGTTCCTGCCGACTACGGGGAGGACTACCGAGGTTCCGTCTCATCAGGAGCGAAAATTCAGTTTGAATATGACTTGTTGTCTGGTGCCTGTCTTCAACTATGCGTTCAATCGGCCAATGACTCGGACGCCCGTTTTGCCTATCATGCCCAGCACACGATTTTGCCGAATGACCTATGTATT
>NZ_JXTH01000126.1 GCF_000836725.1 Anoxybacillus thermarum
AACGGATCCCCTTACAGTTTATTAAAAATGTTGTATCAAAATGTTACAAGGGCACGAGAGTCTCTACATATTGTGATTTATAAAAATTCTTCTTTACTTGAAGCGTGTCTACAAATAATTAACGGGCGAGAAGAGCCTTTAATAGCGGTTGGGGTTTAACCTCAACTGCTATTAGTGTGACAAGGTGAATACACTCATAATATGTTGCCTAGCGTCATGAACAGTGAGATAGATTATCATTGAATGTGCTAAGGATTTTTTTACATTTATTAACGCATACTATTGTAATAAGTATTTCATTCTCAATACAACGAGCAGCATATGTCGCCAGTTTTGTCCCTTTTCCTGTTGAATAGCTTTCGATCGCTTTAATTAAGCCGATTGTGCCAATTGAAATTAAATCTTCTGGATCTTCTCCGGTGTTTTCGAACTTTTTTACAATGTGCGCAACGAGGCGTAGATTGTGCTCGATGAGCTTGTTGCGAGCGTTTTCATCCCCTTTTGCCATTTGTTTTAAATACATCGCTTCTTCTTTTGCATCAAGCGGTTGTGGAAAGGCGTTGTTTTTTACATAAGATACGAAAAAGATAAGCTCCTTTACAAACAAAGCAAGCGCAGAAAAAATGGTACCCATCATCGTTCACCTCGCAGGTGGTCTTTTGTTGCTTATGTATGTATATGCATTAGAAAACTTGTTCGTGTTTGGACACATCATTTTTCTTTGTGTGAGTAAAATATTTGTGGGTGACATTCAGGAATGATTCCCCGACGAGGGTTGCGAACTTTTGTTCGCGACGCTCGTCGGGGCCACCAAGCGAAGCGCGGTAGAAAAAAGCAAATGTCATGCAAAAAGGACTCTCTCCCTGCTATGATGGTGATGACCAACATCAATAAAACAGGAGGGAGAGAGTCCATGAAACATTTTACCACAGAATGGCCTTTATTAAAAGAGCTGGAGGAACAATTAGTCAGAACTCTTCAAAAGGTGTTCGCTGTCTTGTTGGCGGCCCTTTTGGAGG
>NZ_JXTH01000127.1 GCF_000836725.1 Anoxybacillus thermarum
CTGCGAACCGTTTCGTTTCCATCCCTCGTGAACCGCCAGGATTTTCTCTTCTTTCGCCCGTTTCCCTTTCCCCTGGCGGGAAATGAACAGCCCATCCGCCTCCACAAACAGCACTCGGCCGTGCCGTTGGGAAACAGGGTGGTGCAGCGAGACAGGGGCCTCCAGCACCAGTTGGCGAATCGCCTCGTGGCTTAGGACCGCATACCCCACGATCGACTCCAACGTACGGGCCGCTTTGCGGTAGGAAGGGCACTCTACGGCCAACTCGACCGCCGTTTCCTCGAGGCAAGGGCTGATCGACTGCGCTCCATCAAAGCCCAGTTCGGCATCCAGCAAGAAGGTATACGCCCCCGCCTGCCGATCATAGTAGTAGTTCCGTCGAAACGTCACTTCTCCAAACAGCGTTTGGATCGTGGTCGGCCGTTTGTCTTTCAGCTGATACCGGCGCTTGTCCCGCGCTTCCGCCAG
Source organism: Anoxybacillus thermarum (assembly GCF_000836725.1). Taxonomy (GTDB): domain Bacteria; phylum Bacillota; class Bacilli; order Bacillales; family Anoxybacillaceae; genus Anoxybacillus; species Anoxybacillus thermarum. Next base: position 469 of record NZ_JXTH01000127.1, read on the forward strand.
TTGTTGATCAATCTCCTCCAAAAGGGCCGCCAACAAGACAGCGAACACCTTTTGAAGAGTGGCTGATGAACGAATATGCCTATGACCCGTGCCGGGACCTTTTGATCATCAACGGCGACGCGGCGTCGTGGATCACAGCCTGCCGGGAGCATTTTGGAAAGCGAGCCTGCTTTCAGCTGGATCGATTTCATGTGGCGCGGGAGCTGCGTCAGTGTCTGTCCGGCCATCCGCGTTGGCGGGAGGTGCGGAAGAAGCTGGCGAAACAAGACGAAGGGGGGCTTCTGGTGGAGCTGAACAGCGCGGTCGGCACGTTGGAGGACGAAGCGAAAGAGAAGCAGATGGCTGCCATGATCCGTCGGATCGAGTCGATGCCGGGATGCATCCGGGACTATCGGGAGTGGCTGTCGGAGCAAGGGGTGGAGACGACCGGCATGCGTCCGATGGGCCACGCCGAGAGCGTGATGAGCCGGTTTGCGCATCGGGTGAAATCCCGCCGCAGCTGGAAAGACCAAGGGCTTCGGGCGTTTCTGAGGGCGATGGCAGCCCGAATC
>NZ_JXTH01000128.1 GCF_000836725.1 Anoxybacillus thermarum
TGGGGGTTCAAGTCCCTCCACCCGCATAATGCGGAAGTAGTTCAGTGGTAGAACACCACCTTGCCAAGGTGGGGGTCGCGGGTTCGAGTCCCGTCTTCCGCTCCAACATGCCTATGCCGGGGTGGCGGAATTGGCAGACGCACAGGACTTAAAATCCTGCGGTAGGTGACTACCGTGCCGGTTCGAGTCCGGCCCTCGGCACTTTATATGCGCCCGTAGCTCAATTGGATAGAGCATCTGACTACGGATCAGAAGGTTAGGGGTTCGAATCCTCTCGGGCGCGCCATGTTTATATCGTAGTGAGGACGGGAAGTAGCTCAGCTTGGTAGAGCACATGGTTTGGGACCATGGGGTCGCAGGTTCGAATCCTGTCTTCCCGACCATTTTCAAGGGGCCTTAGCTCAGCTGGGAGAGCGCCTGCTTTGCACGCAGGAGGTCATCGGTTCGATCCCGATAGGCTCCACCAAAAAATGTTGACAAGAAAAACAGTAAATGTTATATTAAAAAGGTCGCTTCAAAAGCGACGAGATGTTCCTTGAAAACTGAACGAAGCGAAAAGCGTACAAAAGCTAAGGATAACTTTTCTATGGAGAGTTTGATCCTGGCTCAGGACGAACGCTGGCGGCGTGCCTAATACATGCAAGTCGAGCGGACGATTCAAAAGCTTGCTTTTGAATCGTTAGCGGCGGACGGGTGAGTAACACGTGGGTAACCTGCCCTGTAGACGGGGATAACACCGAGAAATCGGTGCTAATACCGGATAACACGAAAGATCGCATGATCTTTCGTTGAAAGGCGGCGCAAGCTGTCGCTACAGGATGGGCCCGCGGCGCATTAGCTAGTTGGTGAGGTAACGGCTCACCAAGGCGACGATGCGTAGCCGACCTGAGAGGGTGATCGGCCACACTGGGACTGAGACACGGCCCAGACTCCTACGGGAGGCAGCAGTAGGGAATCTTCCGCAATGGACGAAAGTCTGACGGAGCAACGCCGCGTGAGCGAGGAAGGC
>NZ_JXTH01000129.1 GCF_000836725.1 Anoxybacillus thermarum
AAGGGATAAGCGCTGAAAGCATCTAAGCGTGAAGCCCCCCTCAAGATGAGATTTCCCATCGCGTCAAGCGAGTAAGATCCCTTGAAGATGACAAGGTAGATAGGTCCGAGGTGGAAGCGTGGCGACACGTGCAGCTGACGGATACTAATCGATCGAGGACTTAACTAAACACACAAGAAAAGCGTAGGCGACTGTTCAGCCACGAAGAACGCGAAAGGCCTGCGAGGAGGCTGTTGCCGCCACAGCAGGACTGAAGCGGTTCGAGGGGCTAGGAGCCGAAGCTAGACAACAAGAAAAGCTGAGAACGGTCCTTGGCGAAGCCAAGGAAACGTCCGACGGAGCCAAAAGCTTTTGACGAAGACGTGCGTGCACGTCGAACGGAAAAAGCGAAGGCGTAGGAGGATGTTAGTTCGAAGCTAGACAATATGAAAAGCGTAGGCGACTGTTTAGTCCTGTTATCTAGTTTTGAAGGAATAATCCTTCACGCCTCACATGGCGCGATGAAAAAGTATGTTTGCTCGGTGACGATGGCGGAGAGGTCACACCCGTTCCCATCCCGAACACGGAAGTTAAGCTCTCCAGCGCCGATGGTAGTTGGCGGGACACCGCCTGCGAGAGTAGGACGTTGCCGGGCAAAGAGAAAAAAATGAGCCATTAGCTCAGTAGGTAGAGCATCTGACTTTTAATCAGAGGGTCGGAGGTTCGAGTCCTCCATGGCTCACCATGATGCGGGTGTGGCGGAATTGGCAGACGCACCAGACTTAGGATCTGGCGCCTCTGGCGTGGGGGTTCAAGTCCCTCCACCCGCATAATGCGGAAGTAGTTCAGTGGTAGAACACCACCTTGCCAAGGTGGGGGTCGCGGGTTCGAGTCCCGTCTTCCGCTCCAACATGCCTATGCCGGGGTGGCGGAATTGGCAGACGCACAGGACTTAAAATCCTGCGGTAGGTGACTACCGTGCCGG
>NZ_JXTH01000130.1 GCF_000836725.1 Anoxybacillus thermarum
AAGTACATGTTCCCTTTGACAACAACCAAGCCGAACGCGATCTTCGCATGGTCAAAGTCAAAGAGAACATTTCGGGTACGTTTCGCGAAGAAACATTCGCCCAGTCTTTTTGTATCACAAGAAGCATCGTTTCCACACTGACGAAACACGAAAAAAACGTGTGGGATTCGTTATGTCTTCTGTTGACGGGTGACACGCTTGATCATGTTCTTTCTACCACTTAGGGCATTTTCTATTACGGGGATGCCCTATTTGTGTTGCGCATCTTTACATACTACTATCGGAGTGAATAGTTACAATTAATAAGCATCTCCACTATATTACTACTACCAACCAAGCCAATTGGATTTTTTATTTTTTCCCCTTCCTCTTTAGAAATAGGCTCTAATTCTGCTATTGGTGTATTCGCATCCCCTCGACTAACAAAATATTCCTTGCCATTGTAAAACACAAAATCAGGTAACTCATATTCTTCAGGGTTGAATTTCTCTTTAGACAATTTCCCAATAATTTTCCATTCTTTATTAACGATTCCATATATTCCACTGTTAATAGTATATAGAACAGAAAGTTTTTCAAATTGATTGCTAAAGTTTTTTATATCTAATATTTCATTAGTGAAGATATCGAAATATTGTATATATATACATCCAAATTGACATTTTAACCTCTGGTTCACGCAGCACACCCGATGCGGCGTAATACCTCATCTGGGTGCTGTAAGACATGTTGTTCAAACCGAGTAATCGACTGGGCGATGTCCTTTTGATCTTTATGCAGGACGTTGGCGATGACTTCGTCTTTCAGCCACTTCCACAACCGTTCAATCGAATTCAAATGAGGCGAATACGGCGGTAGAAAAATAAAATGAAAGGCATCGCCTTCTTCGCTTTGAAGGAAAGCCTGCACCATCCTGGCATGATGAATACGCGCATTGTCC
>NZ_JXTH01000131.1 GCF_000836725.1 Anoxybacillus thermarum
CCGTTACCTCACCAACTAGCTAATGCGCCGCGGGCCCATCCTGTAGCGACAGCTTGCGCCGCCTTTCAACGAAAGATCATGCGATCTTTCGTGTTATCCGGTATTAGCACCGATTTCTCGGTGTTATCCCCGTCTACAGGGCAGGTTGCCCACGTGTTACTCACCCGTCCGCCGCTAACGATTCAAAAGCAAGCTTTTGAATCGTCCGCTCGACTTGCATGTATTAGGCACGCCGCCAGCGTTCGTCCTGAGCCAGGATCAAACTCTCCATAGAAAAGTTATCCTTAGCTTTTGCACGCTTTTCGCTTCGTTCAGTTTTCAAGGAACATCTTATCGTTTTTTGCGACTTTTTTAATTTAACACATCGCCTTTTTAGTGTCAAGAACGATTTTTTATTTTTTATTATCGCATCGCAACAGCGACGATTTAAAATATATCATGTTCTTTTTTGAAATGCAACTATTTTTTTATTGTTTTTTATATGTTTTCCGAACATATACGCTCCAATCCCAATGATGATAAAAAACGAGCCTATTCCTTGTGACAAATAAACTTTTTCATCCAACCATATATAAGCTAATATAATTGCTCCAATCGGTTCAAATAAAATAGCCATGGATACCATTGCTGCATTTACCCATTTCATCGCCCAATTAAAAAGAGAATGCCCGAATAATGTCGGGATAACCGCCAGCAAAACGAAGCACCACCAGTCATTCGCACTATACGACAAAAATGAATAACGAAACAACGATACATATACACTTAATACGAGCGACGCAATGCCATAGACAATGTACGTATATGTAATTAGAGAAAATTGCTTTCGTAAATGTTGACCGACTAACCAATAGCCCGTGACCATAGCACATGCAATTAATGCAAGCATATCCCCATAAAGTGCTTCGCCACT
>NZ_JXTH01000132.1 GCF_000836725.1 Anoxybacillus thermarum
CTTTTGAACGCTTGTCAAGCCAATCGTTTAACGTCTTACTAATCCGCGTATTTATACGAACCATGCCAGACATACTACCTACCTCCTACATCATTTTTTATCAACTGTTAACATCATTTTAACGCTAACATGAAAACTATGTCAACATTTTTCACAAAAATAAAACGAGGCTTCGCCTGTGTCGCGCCTGTGTACCTTCCGCCCGCTACCGCGGACGCGGAAGGTACACCAGCAGAACCGCGACACCCAGACGCCTAGCCTCGTTACCCTCAACATTCCATTTTTGTGTGTTTACATGTATTTACGTTTTAAGTTATACTGCTGATAGTTAATTAAACCTAGATGTTCACTATCGAATGTATTTTCATAAACCTTATTTGGACTTAATGCTTCCCTCATAGCGTTTAAGTCCTCTTTTTTTATAATCTCCTCCGCTGGCTTAATAAGCCCCCGACTACTAAAATAGCACTTTTCCCCTTTTAATCTCTCATCATCGTTATCTTTAGTCATATACTTTGTCACATACGCGCCAACGTTATCTACTTCATCAATAGCATTTACTTTAACGAAACCATGACCCCATATCCTTTCCAGATCAGCATGCGGAACATACGGCATATTGAACGTGACCATATGATAATGAATCGCCCCTCGCTTCTGACACTCTATGACCGCCACATACTTCAGTTTCAATTCCAAATGATACTCAAGCCTTTGCCTAAACTTTTTAAACTCATAGTTTGCCATTTTTATATCTTGCACATTCTCCTTAAAAGTCAAAGTAAAAAACTTCACTCTTTCGGCCCACGCGTCCACATTCGCATTTATAAGCCTTCTTAAATTTTTTCGCGCCCTTTGCAACGCGTCCGCCCTATTCTTCTCACGCGTCGCCTTCATGTCCTCATCTATCC
>NZ_JXTH01000133.1 GCF_000836725.1 Anoxybacillus thermarum
GAGGAAACGGCGGTCGAGTTGGCCGTAGAGTGCTCTTCCTACCGCAAAGCGGCCCGTACGTTGGAGTCGATCGTGGGGTATGCGGTCCTAAGCCACGAGGCGATTCGCCAACTGGTGCTGGAGGCCCCTGTCTCGCTGCACCACCCTGTTTCCCAACGGCACGGCCGAGTGCTGTTTGTGGAGGCGGATGGGCTGTTCATTTCCCGCCAGGGGAAAGGGAAACGGGCGAAAGAAGAGAAAATCCTGGCGGTTCACGAGGGATGGAAACGAAACGGTTCGCAGCTCGAGCTCGTGAACCGCCAGGATTTTCTCTTCTTTCGCCCGTTTCCCTTTCCCCTGGCGGGAAATGAACAGCCCATCCGCCTCCACAAACAGCACTCGGCCGTGCCGTTGGGAAACAGGGTGGTGCAGCGAGACAGGGGCCTCCAGCACCAGTTGGCGAATCGCCTCGTGGCTTAGGACCGCATACCCCACGATCGACTCCAACGTACGGGCCGCTTTGCGGTAGGAAGAGCCCTCTACGGCCAACTCGACCGCCGTTTCCTCGAGGCAAGGGCTGATCGACTGCGCTCCATCAAAGCCCAGTTCGGCATCCAGCAAGAAGGTATACGCCCCCGCCTGCCGATCATAGTAGTAGTTCCGTCGAAACGTCACTTCTCCAAACAGCGTTTGGATCGTGGTCGGCCGTTTGTCTTTCAGCTGATACCGGCGCTTGTCCCGCGCTTCCGCCAGTTGTTGATCAATCTCCTCCAAAAGGGCCGCCAACAAGACAGCGAACACCTTTTGAAGAGTTCTGACTAATTGTTCCTCCAGCTCTTTTAATAAAGGCCATTCTGTGGTAAAATGTTTCATGGACTCTCTCCCTCCTGTTTTATTGATGTTGGTCATCA
>NZ_JXTH01000134.1 GCF_000836725.1 Anoxybacillus thermarum
TATATACATCCAAATTGACATTTTAACCTCTGGTTCACGCAGCACACCCGATGCGGCGTAATACCTCATCTGGGTGCTGTAAGACATGTTGTTCAAACCGAGTAATCGACTGGGCGATGTCCTTTTGATCTTTATGCAGGACGTTGGCGATGACTTCGTCTTTCAGCCACTTCCACAACCGTTCAATCGAATTCAAATGAGGCGAATACGGCGGTAGAAAAATAAAATGAAAGGCATCGCCTTCTTCGCTTTGAAGGAAAGCCTGCACCATCCTGGCATGATGAATACGCGCATTGTCCAACACAAGCACGATAAATCGATCGGAATATTTTTCTTTCAACAGGCGCAAAAAGTCAAGGAACGTTTCAGCATTGGCGGATGATGCGCGATGAAACAAGACATCGCCTTGTTGCACGTCGACTGCACCAAAAATGGAAACATGGGCGTGGTGACCGTAGCTTGGCACTTGTTTTTGATTCCCTACTTCTGCCCATGTCGTACGAAGCGCCTGATAGGCGCGAACATGCGTCTCATCGACATGAAGAAGAACGATTTCTTCCGTGATTAGTTTTTTTTTATAAACTCGAGTTCTTTTTCAAAGGCTGCTTGAAGCACTGGATCGCCTTTGACGAGCTTATAGGTCGGGCGTGTCCATGACAAACGAAGACGATGCAATAACTTGCGAATGCCTTCTCGTGACATCGAAACGCCATAGGTTTGTTGGATGTAAGATTGCAATATACGTGTGTTCCATGACGAAGAAATGCCCCAGCCGACATCCACAGGGGTGGTAGTTAATATCAGTTGTCTGATCTCCTGTTGTTGTTCTTCCGTAAGAAATGGCAAGCGACCAGGTGG
>NZ_JXTH01000135.1 GCF_000836725.1 Anoxybacillus thermarum
CACTGATCATTGGCCAGATTCGTATAGACGGCAACAAATTCACGATACCGTATTCGAATCTGTATAAAAAGACTCATAAGCCTATCACGATAACGATTCCGCCTGTGTTACTGGACAAAAAGATTAAGCAGATTGAAATCATTCCTAAACATCATGCCAGGTTCTTTGAGATTCAGTACAAATATGAAATGCCTGAAGATCAAAGAGAATTAAATGACCAAAAAGCACTGGCGATTGATTTAGGATTAAATAATCTTGCCACTTGTGTTACATCAGACGGCAAATCGTTCATCAGCCACTCTTCAAACCGTTCCCACACGTCTCCCGCCCCTTCATGGAGGTAGTGGCGCCGGTTCACGAGCTCGAGCTGCGAACCGTTTCGTTTCCATCCCTCGTGAACCGCCAGGATTTTCTCTTCTTTCGCCCGTTTCCCTTTCCCCTGGCGGGAAATGAACAACCCATCCGCCTCCACAAACAGCACTCGGCCGTGCCGTTGGGAAACAGGGTGGTGCAGCGAGACAGGGGCCTCCAGCACCAGTTGGCGAATCGCCCCGTGGCTTAGGACCGCATACCCCACGATCGACTCCAACGTACGGGCCGCTTTGCGGTAGGAAGAGCACTCTACGGCCAACTCGACCGCCGTTTCCTCGAGGCAAGGGCTGATCGACTGCGCTCCATCAAAGCCCAGTTCGGCATCCAGCAAGAAGGTATACGCCCCCGCCTGCCGATCATAGTAGTAGTTCCGTCGAAACGTCACTTCTCCAAACAGCGTTTGGATCGTGGTCGGCCGTTTGTCTTTCAGCTGATACCGGCGCTTGTCCCGCGCTTCCGCCAGTTGTTGATCAATCTCC
>NZ_JXTH01000136.1 GCF_000836725.1 Anoxybacillus thermarum
GCACCACCCTGTTTCCCAACGGCACGGCCGAGTGCTGTTTGTGGAGGCGGATGGGCTGTTCATTTCCCGCCAGGGGAAAGGGAAACGGGCGAAAGAAGAGAAAATCCTGGCGGTTCACGAGGGATGGAAACGAAACGGTTCGCAGCTCGAGCTCGTGAACCGGCGCCACTACCTCCATGAAGGGGCGGGAGACGTGTGGGAACGGTTTGAAGAGTGGCTGATGAACGAATATGCCTATGACCCGTGCCGGGACCTTTTGCTCATCAACGGCGACGCGGCGTCGTGGATCACAGCCTGCCGGGAGTATTTTGGAAAGCGAGCCTGCTTTCAGCTGGATCGATTTCATGTGGCGCGGGAGCTGCGTCAGTGTCTGTCCGGCCATCCGCGTTGGCGGGAGGTGCGGAAGAAGCTGGCGAAACAAGACGAAGAGGGGCTTCTGGTGGAGCTGAACAGCGCGGTCGGCACGTTGGAGGACGAAGCGAAAGAGAAGCAGATGGCTGCCATGATCCGGCGGATCGAGTCGATGCCGGGATGCATCCGGGACTATCGGGAGTGGCTGTCGGAGCAAGGGGTGGAGACGACCGGCATGCGTCCGATGGGCCACGCCGAGAGCGTGATGAGCCGGTTTGCGCATCGGGTGAAATCCCGCCGCAGCTGGAAAGACCAAGGGCTTCGGGCGTTTCTGAGGGCGATGGCAGCCCGAATCGACGGGATTTGGCGGAGAAATGGGCAGTTGGTGGAGGAAGAAGAGACCCGAACGGCAGCCTCGGCCTCGACGAAGTCCAAGCGGGTTGAACAGGCCAAACGGAA
>NZ_JXTH01000137.1 GCF_000836725.1 Anoxybacillus thermarum
AGGTGGGGATGACGTCAAATCATCATGCCCCTTATGACCTGGGCTACACACGTGCTACAATGGGCGGTACAAAGGGTCGCGAACCCGCGAGGGGGAGCCAATCCCAAAAAGCCGCTCTCAGTTCGGATTGCAGGCTGCAACTCGCCTGCATGAAGCCGGAATCGCTAGTAATCGCGGATCAGCATGCCGCGGTGAATACGTTCCCGGGCCTTGTACACACCGCCCGTCACACCACGAGAGTTTGCAACACCCGAAGTCGGTGAGGTAACCCTTATGGGAGCCAGCCGCCGAAGGTGGGGCAAATGATTGGGGTGAAGTCGTAACAAGGTAGCCGTATCGGAAGGTGCGGCTGGATCACCTCCTTTCTAAGGAAGAAAAGCGCAGAACGGTCCTTGGCGTAGCCAAGGAAACATCCGACGGAAGCGCAAGCTTTTGACGAGACGTGCTTGCACGTCGACGGAGAAAGCGGACGCGGAGGAGGATGTTAGTTTGGGGCTAGACATCGTATAATAAAAAACGCTTTTTCGCTTCGTTTAGTTTTGAGGGAATATCCCTCAACTTACGCCTGCGTCTATTAAAAAGGAGACGAGGTTGAAATTGTTCTTTGAAAACTAGATAACAGGCTGAAAAGTGTGTTTAGTTAAGTTAGAAAGGGCGCACGGTGGATGCCTTGGCACTAGGAGCCGATGAAGGACGGGACAAACACCGATATGCTTCGGGGAGCTGTAAGTAAGCGTTGATCCGGAGATTTCCGAATGGGGGAACCCACTGTCCGTAATGGGGCAGTATCCAT
>NZ_JXTH01000138.1 GCF_000836725.1 Anoxybacillus thermarum
ATATCGATGTGTATCACTATCCTGATGGCAGAAAAGAGCTGCGCCTGAACGGTACGCTACTTCCCTACTCTACCTACGACCGACTGTCAGAAATCGACCAGGGCGCGATTGTCGATAACAAGCGTCTTGGCCGAACCCTGGAGTTTATCAGTCTGGTGCAGAGCAAGCGGGATAACCCGCGCTCTCAGTCAATTCCCGCTGGAGATGGCCCTTCCCGACGACGGCCAAAGCAGGAAGGGAAGAAATCCCAGCGCTCACTGGATAATGATGACATGCTCGAAGCACTCAAACAGCTTCAGTCACGTTCAGAGGACATTTTTGGTAAAAGAGCCCGCTGATGGTACTCACTGGCCGGACAGTGGTTGCTCACCAGTTGATATTGTCCGGCCAGACCCATGATGTATTATTCATTTCGTTCAGCATCTTTATGTCCTGCTTTTCACGGGCATACTTACCCCATAATGAATGAAAAGAACGAACAATACTGATTAACTGCTTTTTTCTTTGCTCCGGAGATAGGCTGATAAAATAGCAGCACCTGCTGTCAATATTATCCTCAATGAAATTAAAATCAGAGTCTGATGCATATTTTACTGTTAGCATAATATCATTCGACGTTGTTCTCTCAGACTCTGTTAATGCTGATTCTATCAGGTATTCAAAGGCATACATGACAGACAGCTGGTTTTTGTCTGTCTGAATATAACCCATTGAGTTTCTGAGTATTGAGGACTGAACCAGGACCAGAGGCCATAAAATCTCAACACCATAAAGCTTATATGT
>NZ_JXTH01000139.1 GCF_000836725.1 Anoxybacillus thermarum
GCGTTCGTCAACTGTTCTCCCACCGGGCCATCATGACGCAGTCCGATGGTTTCCACCACGTCTGCCGGCAACGAGGATTCCGGCGAATACGCGACGTGCAGCTTCACTCCGGCGCGTTCGCCGTGATACGGCGCCCATGGCAGGCGGTTTTTCCCGACCGTGACGGTCGTCGAATCCACCACCCGAAGCGGTTTGGGAAACCGAAGCGAACGGCGGGTTTGGCGGTTGCACTTGGAAATGATCAACGCCAACAAGCGTTTCATGATGTCATAGGGAACTTCTTTCGCTTTCTTGGATACTGTGGAATAATGGAATCGCGGCAATCCATACAGAGGCCCCACATCGGCTCCGTGGCGAAAGCTTTTCCATTGATGCATGGCGGCCAGCAGGAAGAAGTGAATCCACTCGCGCAACGGAAAGGTTCGAGACGAATCACGATCCCCAACCGCTTCGGCAATCCGTTGAATCTCTTCATCCGAAAGTGTGAGTAAAATATTTGTGGGTGACATTCAGGAATGATTCCCCGACGAGGGTTGCGAACTTTTGTTCGCGACGCTCGTCGGGGCCACCAAGCGAAGCGCGGTAGAAAAAAGCAAATGTCATGCAAAAAGGACTCTCTCCCTGCTATGATGGTGATGACCAACATCAATAAAACAGGAGGGAGAGAGTCCATGAAACATTTTACCACAGAATGGCCTTTATTAAAAGAGCTGGAGGAACAATTAGTCAGAACTCTTCAAAAGGTGTTCGCTGTCTTGTTGGCGGCCCTTTTGGAG
>NZ_JXTH01000140.1 GCF_000836725.1 Anoxybacillus thermarum
CGAGGGGGAGCCAATCCCAAAAAGCCGCTCTCAGTTCGGATTGCAGGCTGCAACTCGCCTGCATGAAGCCGGAATCGCTAGTAATCGCGGATCAGCATGCCGCGGTGAATACGTTCCCGGGCCTTGTACACACCGCCCGTCACACCACGAGAGTTTGCAACACCCGAAGTCGGTGAGGTAACCCTTACGGGAGCCAGCCGCCGAAGGTGGGGCAAATGATTGGGGTGAAGTCGTAACAAGGTAGCCGTATCGGAAGGTGCGGCTGGATCACCTCCTTTCTAAGGAAGAAAAGCGCAGAACGGTCCTTGGCGTAGCCAAGGAAACATCCGACGGAAGCGCAAGCTTTTGACGAGACGTGCTTGCACGTCGACGGAGAAAGCGGACGCGGAGGAGGATGTTAGTTTGGAGCTAGACATCGTATAATAAAAAACGCTTTTTCGCTTCGTTTAGTTTTGAGGGAATATCCCTCAACTTACGCCTTCGTCTATTAAAAAGGAGACGAGGTTGAAATTGTTCTTTGAAAACTAGATAACAGGCTGAAAAGTGTGTTTAGTTAAGTTAGAAAGGGCGCACGGTGGATGCCTTGGCACTAGGAGCCGATGAAGGACGGGACAAACACCGATATGCTTCGGGGAGCTGTAAGTAAGCGTTGATCCGGAGATTTCCGAATGGGGGAACCCACTGTCCGTAATGGGGCAGTATCCATACGTGAATCCATAGCGTATGGAGGGCATACCCGGGGAACTGAAACATCTAAGTACCCGGAGGAGAAGAA
>NZ_JXTH01000141.1 GCF_000836725.1 Anoxybacillus thermarum
TTTCAGTTCCCCGGGTATGCCCTCCATACGCTATGGATTCACGTATGGATACTGCCCCATTACGGACAGTGGGTTCCCCCATTCGGAAATCTCCGGATCAACGCTTACTTACAGCTCCCCGAAGCATATCGGTGTTTGTCCCGTCCTTCATCGGCTCCTAGTGCCAAGGCATCCACCGTGCGCCCTTTCTAACTTAACTAAACACACTTTTCAGCCTGTTATCTAGTTTTCAAAGAACAATTTCAACCTCGTCTCCTTTTTAATAGACGAAGGCGCAAGTTGAGGGATATTCCCTCAAAACTAAACGAAGCGAAAAAGCGTTTTTTATTATACGATGTCTAGCTCCAAACTAACATCCTCCTCCGCGTCCGCTTTCTCCGTCGACGTGCAAGCACGTCTCGTCAAAAGCTTGCGCTTCCGTCGGATGTTTCCTTGGCTACGCCAAGGACCGTTCTGCGCTTTTTTTCCTTAGAAAGGAGGTGATCCAGCCGCACCTTCCGATACGGCTACCTTGTTACGACTTCACCCCAATCATTTGCCCCACCTTCGGCGGCTGGCTCCCGTAAGGGTTACCTCACCGACTTCGGGTGTTGCAAACTCTCGTGGTGTGACGGGCGGTGTGTACAAGGCCCGGGAACGTATTCACCGCGGCATGCTGATCCGCGATTACTAGCGATTCCGGCTTCATGCAGGCGAGTTGCAGCCTGCAATCCGAACTGAGAGCGGCTTTTTGGGATT
>NZ_JXTH01000142.1 GCF_000836725.1 Anoxybacillus thermarum
GTCATAGGCATATTCGTTCATCAGCCACTCTTCAAACCGTTCCCACACGTCTCCCGCCCCTTCATGGAGGTAGTGGCGCCGGTTCACGAGCTCGAGCTGCGAACCGTTTCGTTTCCATCCCTCGTGAACCGCCAGGATTTCCTCTTCTTTCGCCCGTTTCCCTTTCCCCTGGCGGGAAATGAACAGCCCATCCGCCTCCACCAACAGCACTCGGCCGTGCCGTTGGGAAACAGGGTGGTGCAGCGAGACAGGGGCCTCCAGCCCCAGTTGGCGAATCGCCTCGTGGCTTAGGACCGCATACCCCACGATCGACTCCAACGTACGGGCCGCTTTGCGGTAGGAAGAGCACTCTACGGCCAACTCGACCGCCGTTTCCTCGAGGCAAGGGCTGATCGACTGCGCTCCATCAAAGCCCAGTTCGGCATCCAGCCAGAAGGTATACGCCCCCGCCTGCCGATCATAGTAGTAGTTCCGTCGAAACGTCACTTCTCCAAACAGCGTTTGGATCGTGGTCGGCCGTTTGTCTTTCAGCTGATACCGGCGCTTGTCCCGCGCTTCCGCCAGTTGTTGATCAATCTCCTCCAAAAGGGCCGCCAACAAGACAGCGAACACCTTTTGAAGAGTTCTGACTAATTGTTCCTCCAGCTCTTTTAATAAAGGCCATTCTGTGGTAAAATGTTTCATGGACTCTCTCCCTCCTGTTTTATTGATGTTGGTCATCACCATCATA
>NZ_JXTH01000143.1 GCF_000836725.1 Anoxybacillus thermarum
AACACGTTGTAAATCACGTCTGATTTCAGCCATTTCCATAGCCCTTCAATCAAGTTCAATTGCGGACTGTATGGTGGCAAAAAGACGAGCTCTAACCGATCTTCGTGTTCTTTTAAAAATGGCTGAATGAGTTTGGCATGGTGAATTCGAGCGTTATCTAAAATCATCACTATTTTGCCTGTGGGATAGCGTTCTAACACAAGTTGAAGAAATCGAAGAAATGTTTCCGCGTCATAGCGTTCTTCTTCGATGCAAAACACTTCCCCTGTTTCGTAGTTCAACGTGCCAATCAGCTTCAGCCCTTGATGTTTTCCAAACGTCGGAATGATTCGTTGTTTTCCTTTGACAAACCATGTTTTTTGAATCGCTTGGTAATCACGAATCATCGACTCATCTTGAAAGAGGACATGGGCGATGTTCCCATCTACCAGTTTTTTTTACTTCAGGGAAGGTGATTTCGACGAATTCTTTTTGTTTCTCTTCATCGGCATTGGCTAGTGTATAGGTCGGTTTCGTATAGCTTAGCCCTAACCGATGCAGAATGTCACTTGTTCCGCGAAGCGTGTATGTTGGCCCCCACTTTTGTTGAATGAGTTCAGCGATTATCGCAAGCGTCCAATTATATTTTGCTTCGAATCCCACATCTACGGGGAGCTGATGTTCAATGATCAAAGCCAGCTCTTTTTCCTGCTCAGGGGTCAATCGACGTGGGGCGCCAGGTGAGTATTTC
>NZ_JXTH01000144.1 GCF_000836725.1 Anoxybacillus thermarum
AAAAAGCCGCTCTCAGTTCGGATTGCAGGCTGCAACTCGCCTGCATGAAGCCGGAATCGCTAGTAATCGCGGATCAGCATGCCGCGGTGAATACGTTCCCGGGCCTTGTACACACCGCCCGTCACACCACGAGAGTTTGCAACACCCGAAGTCGGTGAGGTAACCCTTACGGGAGCCAGCCGCCGAAGGTGGGGCAAATGATTGGGGTGAAGTCGTAACAAGGTAGCCGTATCGGAAGGTGCGGCTGGATCACCTCCTTTCTAAGGAAGAAAAGCGTAGAACGGTCCTTGGCGTAGCCAAGGAAACATCCGACGGAAGCGCAAGCTTTTGACGAGACGTGCTTGCACGTCGACGGAGAAAGCGGACGCGGAGGAGGATGTTAGTTTGGAGCTAGACATCGTATAATAAAAAACGCTTTTTCGCTTCGTTTAGTTTTGAGGGAATATCCCTCAACTTGCGCCTGCGTCTATTAAAAAGGAGACGAGGTTGAAATTGTTCTTTGAAAACTAGATAACAGGCTGAAAAGTGTGTTTAGTTAAGTTAGAAAGGGCGCACGGTGGATGCCTTGGCACTAGGAGCCGATGAAGGACGGGACAAACACCGATATGCTTCGGGGAGCTGTAAGTAAGCGTTGATCCGGAGATTTCCGAATGGGGGAACCCACTGTCCGTAATGGGGCAGTATCCATACGTGAATCCATAGCGT
>NZ_JXTH01000145.1 GCF_000836725.1 Anoxybacillus thermarum
GACTTAACCTCGCACGAGATCGTAACTCGCCGGTTCATTCTACAAAAGGCACGCCATCACCCATAAACGGGCTCTGACTACTTGTAGGCACACGGTTTCAGGTTCTCTTTCACTCCCCTCCCGGGGTGCTTTTCACCTTTCCCTCACGGTACTGGTTCACTATCGGTCACTAGGGAGTATTTAGCCTTGGGAGATGGTCCTCCCTGCTTCCGACGGGATTCCTCGTGTCCCGCCGTACTCAGGATCCACTCAGGAGGGAACGAAGTTTCGACTACAGGGCTGTTACCTTCTGTGGCAGGCCTTTCCAGACCACTTCATCTACTCCGTTCCTTTATCACTCCGTATTGAGTGTCCTACAACCCCAAGAGGCAAGCCTCTTGGTTTGGGCTGCTCCCGTTTCGCTCGCCGCTACTCAGGGAATCGCTTTTGCTTTCTTCTCCTCCGGGTACTTAGATGTTTCAGTTCCCCGGGTATGCCCTCCATACGCTATGGATTCACGTATGGATACTGCCCCATTACGGACAGTGGGTTCCCCCATTCGGAAATCTCCGGATCAACGCTTACTTACAGCTCCCCGAAGCATATCGGTGTTTGTCCCGTCCTTCATCGGCTCCTAGTGCCAAGGCATCCACCGTGCGCCCTTTCTAACTTAACTAAACACACTTTTCAGCCTGTTATCTAGTTTTCAAA
>NZ_JXTH01000146.1 GCF_000836725.1 Anoxybacillus thermarum
ACAACAATATCTTCTTTTCCATCTTCCGTGACGTCCATCGAATACAATTGCGGAAGTGCTTTCGGATCGTTTACATGTTCCCATTCCGGAAACGCATACGTCGCTTTCCCGACGTGAAGCGTAAAATGACGCACCCAATCTCCATCTTCTTTTCCACATAGCTGCACATTCGCTTCATCCAATTTTTTCGTACACACGTCCCCTTGAGCCGAAACGACCGTCATAACTGATAATAATAAGGATAAAAACATACGCACCCTCCATACTTTTTTCACTTAGTATGGAAGAAAAACAAAAAAGTGTGAGTAAAATATTTGTGGGTGACATTCAGGAATGATTCCCCGACGAGGGTTGCGAACTTTTGTTCGCGACGCTCGTCGGGGCCACCAAGCGAAGCGCGGTAGAAAAAAGCAAATGTCATGCAAAAAGGACTCTCTCCCTGCTATGATGGAGATGACCAACATCAATAAAACAGGAGGGAGAGAGTCCATGAAACATTTTACCACAGAATGGCCTTTATTAAAAGAGCTGGAGGAACAATTAGTCAGAACTCTTCAAAAGGTGTTCGCTGTCTTGTTGGCGGCCCTTTTGGAGGAGATTGATCAACAACTGGCGGAAGCGCGGGACAAGCGCCGGTATCAGCTGAAAGACAAACGGCCGACCACGATCCAAACGCTGTTTGGAGA
>NZ_JXTH01000147.1 GCF_000836725.1 Anoxybacillus thermarum
GGGTCGCGAACCCGCGAGGGGGAGCCAATCCCAAAAAGCCGCTCTCAGTTCGGATTGCAGGCTGCAACTCGCCTGCATGAAGCCGGAATCGCTAGTAATCGCGGATCAGCATGCCGCGGTGAATACGTTCCCGGGCCTTGTACACACCGCCCGTCACACCACGAGAGTTTGCAACACCCGAAGTCGGTGAGGTAACCCTTACGGGAGCCAGCCGCCGAAGGTGGGGCAAATGATTGGGGTGAAGTCGTAACAAGGTAGCCGTATCGGAAGGTGCGGCTGGATCACCTCCTTTCTAAGGAAGAAAAGCGTAGAACGGTGCTAAACATCGTATAATAAAAAACGCTTTTTCGCTTCGTTTAGTTTTGAGGGAATATCCCTCAACTTACGCCTGCGTCTATTAAAAAGGAGACGAGGTTGAAATTGTTCTTTGAAAACTAGATAACAGGCTGAAAAGTGTGTTTAGTTAAGTTAGAAAGGGCGCACGGTGGATGCCTTGGCACTAGGAGCCGATGAAGGACGGGACAAACACCGATATGCTTCGGGGAGCTGTAAGTAAGCGTTGATCCGGAGATTTCCGAATGGGGGAACCCACTGTCCGTAATGGGGCAGTATCCATACGTGAATCCATAGCGTATGGAGGGCATACCCGGGGAACTGAAACATCTAAGTACCCGGAGGAGA
>NZ_JXTH01000148.1 GCF_000836725.1 Anoxybacillus thermarum
GGAGATTGATCAACAACTGGCGGAAGCGCGGGACAAGCGCCGGTATCAGCTGAAAGACAAACGGCCGACCACGATCCAAACGCTGTTTGGAGAAGTGACGTTTCGACGGAACTACTACTATGATCGGCAGGCGGGGGCGTATACCTTCTTGCTGGATGCCGAACTGGGCTTTGATGGAGCGCAGTCGATCAGCCCTTGCCTCGAGGAAACGGCGGTCGAGTTGGCCGTAGAGTGCTCTTCCTACCGCAAAGCGGCCCGTACGTTGGAGTCGATCGTGGGGTATGCGGTCCTAAGCCACGAGGCGATTCGCCAACTGGTGCTGGAGGCCCCTGTCTCGCTGCACCATCCTGTTTCCCAACGGCACGGCCGAGTGCTGTTTGTGGAGGCGGATGGGCTGTTCATTTCCCGCCAGGGGAAAGGGAAACGGGCGAAAGAAGAGAAAATCCTGGCGGGTCACGAGGGATGGAAACGAAACGGTTCGCAGCTCGAGCTCGTGAACCGGGGCCACTACCTCCATGAAGGGGCGGGAGACGTGTGGGAACGGTTTGAAGAGTGGCTGATGAACGAATATGCCTATGACCCGTGCCGGGACCTTTTGATCATCAACTGCGACGCGGCGTCGTGGATCACTGCCTGCCGGGAGTATTTTGGAAAGCGAGCCTGCTT
>NZ_JXTH01000149.1 GCF_000836725.1 Anoxybacillus thermarum
CCCTACACCCGAATTTCCATTTCTCCCCCTCCCCTTTGTACAAAATGTGCACATTTACCCGCTAATTAGAGGGGCGGGTAAATACTATTTCCAATTTTGCTATATCGAACGACTACCCGAAATCAAGCGATACAGACGCAATACTTCAGCGTCAACCTCCCGTTCAGCTACCGAACGCAAAAACGGAATACGGAATTCACGTTCCATGTCCATCATGATGTCCGACAATAGAAAATCACGTCGCGATCGTGACGCGTTCATAGCCTCCCAATACCGACGCTTATACTCCGCAAGTCTTTCCATGTCCTAACCTCCCCAATTTTTCTCGTAATGTTTCTTTAAAATCAAGTTAATATATAGTGCACTGCCAACGCTCCGCTACTCTCCATTGACGCCCTTGCCACTGGGGCCCTGCTCCCTTTGGAAACCCTAAAGGGCGAGGCGCGCGGGGAAAAAACGCTCCCGCGCACCTCGGCAAAGCTTACCAAAGGGAGCCACCCAGCGATCAAGGGACGCTTCGCTTTGCTCCGCTCGTCATTCCGATTCGCTCCGCTGTTTCAGCAGTTGCGCGTCTATCTTGCTCTCTAACCCCTTGACAGCTTCAACAACGCTTGTCAAACCTTCAGCCATATCCATTGCCTTCTGTTGTTGCATGT
>NZ_JXTH01000150.1 GCF_000836725.1 Anoxybacillus thermarum
TGATGACCAACATCAATAAAACAGGAGGGAGAGAGTCCATGAAACATTTTACCACAGAATGGCCTTTATTAAAAGAGCTGGAGGAACAATTAGTCAGAACTCTTCAAAAGGTGTTCGCTGTCTTGTTGGCGGCCCTTTTGGAGGAGATTGATCAACAACTGGCGGAAGCGCGGGACAAGCGCCGGTATCAGCTGAAAGACAAACGGCCGACCACGATCCAAACGCTGTTTGGAGAAGTGACGTTTCGACGGAACTACTACTATGATCGGCAGGCGGGGGCGTATACCTTCTTGCTGGATACCGAACTGGGCTTTGATGGAGCGCAGTCGATCAGCCCTTGCCTCGAGGAAACGGCGGTCGAGTTGGCCGTAGAGTGCTCTTCCTACCGCAAAGCGGCCCGTACGTTGGAGTCGATCGTGGGGTATGCGGTCCTAAGCCACGAGGCGATTCGCCAACTGGTGCTGGAGGCCCCTGTCTCGCTGCACCACCCTGTTTCCCAACGGCACGGCCGAGTGCTGTTTGTGGAGGCGGATGGGCTGTTCATTTCCCGCCAGGGGAAAGGGAAACGGGCGAAAGAAGAGAAAATCCTGGCGGTTCACGAGGGATGGAAACGAAACGGTTCGCAGCTCGAGCTCGTGAACCG
>NZ_JXTH01000151.1 GCF_000836725.1 Anoxybacillus thermarum
TCTTTTCGACTTAACCTCGCACGAGATCGTAACTCGCCGGTTCATTCTACAAAAGGCACGCCATCACCCATAAACGGGCTCTGACTACTTGTAGGCACACGGTTTCAGGTTCTCTTTCACTCCCCTCCCGGGGTGCTTTTCACCTTTCCCTCACGGTACTGGTTCACTATCGGTCACTAGGGAGTATTTAGCCTTGGGAGATGGTCCTCCCTGCTTCCGACGGGATTCCTCGTGTCCCGCCGTACTCAGGATCCACTCAGGAGGGAACGAAGTTTCGACTACAGGGCTGTTACCTTCTGCGGCAGGCCTTTCCAGACCGCTTCATCTACTCCGTTCCTTTATCACTCCGTATTGAGTGTCCTACAACCCCAAGAGGCAAGCCTCTTGGTTTGGGCTGTTCCCGTTTCGCTCGCCGCTACTCAGGGAATCGCTTTTGCTTTCTTCTCCTCCGGGTACTTAGATGTTTCAGTTCCCCGGGTATGCCCTCCATACGCTATGGATTCACGTATGGATACTGCCCCATTACGGACAGTGGGTTCCCCCATTCGGAAATCTCCGGATCAACGCTTACTTACAGCTCCCCGAAGCATATCGGTGTTTGTCCCGTCCTTCATCGGCTCCTAGTGCCAAGGCATCCACC
>NZ_JXTH01000152.1 GCF_000836725.1 Anoxybacillus thermarum
TTCCATGTCCGTCATGATGTCCGACAATAGAAAATCACGTCGCGATCGTGACGCGTTCATAGCCTCCCAATACCGACGCTTATACTCCGCAAGTCTTTCCATGTCCTAACCTCCCCAATTTTTCTCGTAATGTTTCTTTAAAATCAAGTTAATATATAGTGCACTGCCAACGCTCCGCTACTCTCCATTGACGCCCTTGACACTGGGGCCCTGCTCCCTTTGGAAACCCTAAAGGGCGAGGCGCGCGGGGAAAAAACGCTCCCGCGCACCTCGGCAACGCTTACCAAAGGGAGCCACCCAGCGATCAAGGGACGCTTCGCTTTGCTCCGCTCGTCATTCCGATTCGCTCCGCTGTTTCAGCAGTTGCGCGTCTATCTTGCTCTCTAACCCCTTGCCAGCTTCAACAACGCTTGTCAAACCTTCAGCCATATCCATTGCCTTCTGTTGTTGCATGTAATGCTCAATAGCAAGAAAAACAAGCGTAGATTTAGGAACTCCAGTCTCTTTTGAACGCTTGTCAAGCCAATCGTTTAACGTCTTACTAATCCGCGTATTTATACGAACCATGCCAGACATACTACCTACCTCCTACATCATTTTTTAACAACTGTTAACATCATTTTAACGCTAACATGAAAAC
>NZ_JXTH01000153.1 GCF_000836725.1 Anoxybacillus thermarum
GTCCAAGCGGGTTGAACAGGCCAAACGGAAGGCAGGACGGTTGTGGGCAGATGTGGTGCGTCAGAATCTACCGTGTCTGCAGCGGTCATCCGGGACGCCGATCCATCAAGCGTTGTCGGCGCTTCGGGATTTTGGTTGGGTGTAAAAAAATGGAATACAATATCATCACTTCAAGATGAGGGATGAGAGTCCAAAAGCGCTTACGATATCAATTCCTGAAAATGGTTCGCTAACTAGTGATTGACAACACCCGTAGTGAACCGAAAAAATGTTCTCCACAAAGTCTTGACTGACTCCTCTTTATTTCGTTGTTTGAACAGCGACATGTGTGTGAGTAAAATATTTGTGGGTGACATTCAGGAATGATTCCCCGACGAGGGTTGCGAACTTTTGTTCGCGACGCTCGTCGGGGCCACCAAGCGAAGCGCGGTAGAAAAAAGCAAATGTCATGCAAAAAGGACTCTCTCCCTGCTATGATGGTGATGACCAACATCAATAAAACAGGAGGGAGAGAGTCCATGAAACATTTTACCACAGAATGGCCTTTATTAAAAGAGCTGGAGGAACAATTAGTCAGAACTCTTCAAAAGGTGTTCGCTGTCTTGTTGGCGGCCCTTTTGGAGG
>NZ_JXTH01000154.1 GCF_000836725.1 Anoxybacillus thermarum
GTTTTCGTCACAAGCGCCCCACCAATTAAAACGAAAAGCATGCCGATTGTCGTCGCTACCGCAAACCATTTTAAAAGCCGTTGCAATGTGTTCACTTCCTTAACGCAAAATTTTATCTAGCAAATGCCTAGTAAAAACTGTATAATAAATGTGAAATACGTGTGAAGAAATGCTACTCTCATATTAGCGGAAAATGTCGAAAAGCGCAAAGTTTTATTATGTGTGAGTAAAATATTTGTGGGTGACATTCAGGAATGATTCCCCGACGAGGGTTGCGAACTTTTGTTCGCGACGATCGTCGGGGCCACCAAGCGAAGCGCGGTAGAAAAAAGCAAATGTCAGGCAAAAAGGACTCTCTCCCTGCTATGATGGTGATGACCAACATCAATAAAACAGGAGGGAGAGAGTCCATGAAACATTTTACCACAGAATGGCCTTTATTAAAAGAGCTGGAGGAACAATTAGTCAGAACTCTTCAAAAGGTGTTCGCTGTCTTGTTGGCGGCCCTTTTGGAGGAGATTGATCAACAACTGGCGGAAGCGCGGGACAAGCGCCGGTATCAGCTGAAAGACAAACGGCCGACCACGATCCAAACGCTGTTTGGAGAAGTGACGTTT
>NZ_JXTH01000155.1 GCF_000836725.1 Anoxybacillus thermarum
CGGATGGGCTGTTCATTTCCCGCCAGGGGAAAGGGAAACGGGCGAAAGAAGAGAAAATCCTGGCGGTTCACGAGGGATGGAAACGAAACGGTTCGCAGCTCGAGCTCGTGAACCGGCGCCACTACCTCCATGAAGGGGCGGGAGACGTGTGGGAACGGTTTGAAGAGTGGCTGATGAACGAATATGCCTATGACCCGTGCCGGGACCTTTTGATCATCAACGGCGACGCGGCGTCGTGGATCACAGCCTGCCGGGCGTATTTTGGAAAGCGAGCCTGCTTTCAGCTGGATCGATTTCATGTGGCGCGGGAGCTGAGTCAGTGTCTGTCCGGCCATCCGCGTTGGCGGGAGGTGCGGAAGAAGCTGGCGAAACAAGACGAAGAGGGGCTTCTGGTGGAGCTGAACAGCGCGGTCGGCACGTTGGAGGACGAAGCGAAAGAGAAGCAGATGGCTGCCATGATCCGTCGGATCGAGTCGATGCCGGGATGCATCCGGGACTATCGGGAGTGGCTGTCGGAGCAAGGGGTGGAGACGACCGGCATGCGTCCGATGGGCCACGCCGAGAGCGTGATGAGCCGGTTTGCGCATCGGGTGAAATCCCGCCGCAGCTGGAAA
>NZ_JXTH01000156.1 GCF_000836725.1 Anoxybacillus thermarum
ACGCTATGGATTCACGTATGGATACTGCCCCATTACGGACAGTGGGTTCCCCCATTCGGAAATCTCCGGATCAACGCTTACTTACAGCTCCCCGAAGCATATCGGTGTTTGTCCCGTCCTTCATCGGCTCCTAGTGCCAAGGCATCCACCGTGCGCCCTTTCTAACTTAACTAAACACACTTTTCAGCCTGTTATCTAGTTTTCAAAGAACAATTTCAACCTCGTCTCCTTTTTAATAGACGCAGGCGCAAGTTGAGGGATATTCCCTCAAAACTAAACGAAGCGAAAAAGCGTTTTTTTCATCATATCAATGACATCCTTAGAAAGGAGGTGATCCAGCCGCACCTTCCGATACGGCTACCTTGTTACGACTTCACCCCAATCATTTGCCCCACCTTCGGCGGCTGGCTCCCGTAAGGGTTACCTCACCGACTTCGGGTGTTGCAAACTCTCGTGGTGTGACGGGCGGTGTGTACAAGGCCCGGGAACGTATTCACCGCGGCATGCTGATCCGCGATTACTAGCGATTCCGGCTTCATGCAGGCGAGTTGCAGCCTGCAATCCGAACTGAGAGCGGCTTTTTGGGATTGGCTCCCCCTCGCGGGTTCGCGACC
>NZ_JXTH01000157.1 GCF_000836725.1 Anoxybacillus thermarum
TTAAACCGTTCGACGTAGAAGGAAACCGATTGGCGGCATAGATTAACCATTTTTGCGACATCTTTTCCAAGAAACCCTTCCATGACGAGGCGAACGGCAGTCACCCGAGCGCGAAGCGAAGCATCTTTGATTTTCCGTTCTTGTTTCCGAAGGGTTCGAGGTGTCCAACCGTGATCATTTGTAATTTTAAGACGTTTCATGTCATTTCCGCTCCTTTTGTACGTGGGTATTTAGGAGCAGTATAACCATGGAAAAAGGTGTTCATACAGAAGTTATCATTTTAAGGTGCATGTATATAGTCGTCATTTTGCACATGGTGTGAGTAAAATATTTGTGGGTGACATTCAGGAATGATTCCCCGACGAGGGTTGCGAACTTTTGTTCGCGACGCTCGTCGGGGCCACCAAGCGAAGCGCGGTAGAAAAAAGCAAATGTCATGCAAAAAGGACTCTCTCCCTGCTATGATGGTGATGACCAACATCAATAAAACAGGAGGGAGAGAGTCCATGAAACATTTTACCACAGAATGGCCTTTATTAAAAGAGCTGGAGGAACAATTAGTCAGAACTCTTCAAAAGGTGTTCGCTGTCTTGTTGGCGGCCCTTTTGGAGG
>NZ_JXTH01000158.1 GCF_000836725.1 Anoxybacillus thermarum
AACCTGCCCTGTAGACGGGGATAACACCGAGAAATCGGTGCTAATACCGGATAACACGAAAGATCGCATGATCTTTCGTTGAAAGGCGGCGCAAGCTGTCGCTACAGGATGGGCCCGCGGCGCATTAGCTAGTTGGTGAGGTAACGGCTCACCAAGGCGACGATGCGTAGCCGACCTGAGAGGGTGATCGGCCACACTGGGACTGAGACACGGCCCAGACTCCTACGGGAGGCAGCAGTAGGGAATCTTCCGCAATGGACGAAAGTCTGACGGAGCAACGCCGCGTGAGCGAGGAAGGCCTTCGGGTCGTAAAGCTCTGTTGTTAGGGAAGAACAAGTACCGCAGTCACTGGCGGTACCTTGACGGTACCTAACGAGAAAGCCACGGCTAACTACGTGCCAGCAGCCGCGGTAATACGTAGGTGGCAAGCGTTGTCCGGAATTATTGGGCGTAAAGCGCGCGCAGGCGGTTCCTTAAGTCTGATGTGAAAGCCCACGGCTCAACCGTGGAGGGTCATTGGAAACTGGGGGACTTGAGTGCAGAAGAGGAGAGCGGAATTCCACGTGTAGCGGTGAAATGCGTAGAGATGTGGAGGAACACCAGTGGCGAAG
>NZ_JXTH01000159.1 GCF_000836725.1 Anoxybacillus thermarum
CTATATACATGCACCTTAAAATGATAACTTCTGTATGAACACCTTTTTCCATGGTTATACTGCTCCTAAATACCCACGTACAAAAGGAGCGGAAATGACATGAAACGTCTTAAAATTACAAATGATCACGGTTGGACACCTCGAACCCTTCGGAAACAAGAACGGAAAATCAAAGATGCTTCGCTTCGCGCTCGGGTGACTGCCGTTCGCCTCGTCATGGAAGGGTTTCTTGGAAAAGATGTCGCAAAAATGGTTAATCTATGCCGCCAATCGGTTTCCTTCTACGTCGAACGGTTTAATGAAGGAGGGCTCGATCATTTACTCGATCGCCGCTTGCCACCTGGTCGCTTGCCATTTCTTACGGAAGAACAACAACAGGAGATCAGACAACTGATATTAACTACCACCCCTGTGGATGTCGGCTGGGGCATTTCTTCGTCATGGAACACACGTATATTGCAATCTTACATCCAACAAACCTATGGCGTTTCGATGTCACGAGAAGGCATTCGCAAGTTATTGCATCGTCTTCGTTTGTCATGGACACGCCCGACCTATAAGCTCGTCAAAGGCGATCCAGTGCTTCAAGCAGCCTTTGAAAAAGA